>JALEJQ010000031.1 GCA_022769565.1 Oscillospiraceae bacterium | reverse complement strand
TACTAATAACCATTTAACCTATGGATAAAATACGGCGGCTATAATACGCCCACTCTGCGTCAAACTCCCTTGACAGGCGTGATCTCCCCCTGTGAGGGGAGGTGTCACGAAGTGACAGAGGGGCTGACCGACATACCAGCCTGCCTGCGGTCGTCTTCAAGGTAAACAAGTTTACCTGATTGGACGTATTCTATCCACCGTCTTTATCCATAGAACAAATGGTTATTAGTATGACAGCTTTGTGCGGTGTTGCTATATTCTTTTGCGGAAGTAGGAAAGCTTATCAAAGTGCAACACCGTTCATATCACCCCGAACCTTTCCGCAAGTGCCATTATCAGCACTCCCGGAACGCCGAGAACAAGGGATATTACCGCCGTAAAAAAGTTCAGCGGCAGGTAAAAGCCTATATATCCTCCTGCGAAATGCACGGCAAGAAGTGCCGCAGCACCCGACGCCATTCCCGAAAACGCCGTGCGCACAGGCTTTTCGCTGCGCATATAGGAGCATATCATTACTATTGCTGACAACAGAAAGGCAGCGTAGAAAATGAGTTTTCCCGTGTTCATCTCGGTATCACCGCCCTGCACCGTATATTAAGCTCCTTTGCACGGCGCAGAAGGTAGGCGTACCGTGCTTTCAGGGCAAGCTCCTCATAAATTGAAGCGTCCACAAGCTCGCTTTCGCATATAAGGTCGTAGCTTTTTTGGTTCTGCTCCAGCAGCTTTGTGACCCGTTCTATGCCCTCCAGTATTTCACGCCGCTCACGTTCCGCAGCAGCAGCTTCTTCCTTACGCTTCTTTGCGGAGCCGTCACACAGCGACTTTATTGCCAAAATTATATTTACTATAAGTATAATTATCCCTCCAATTTACATTCCGAAATCATATCAGTAAGTATCCCAGCGCTAATATCAGCTTCATATCTGCTTTTTCCTTAATAAGCAGGACAATGATAAGAACAATGAGCGCCGTATCTCCGTCACCGCTGAAAAGGCTGTCAAGACCGCTTCCCTTTTTTGGTGCAGGAGCGCTTTCACAGGGCTTGTTTCCCGATTTTTGCGGCATTGGCGGCGGAGCATTTGGTCGCTGCACAGTGTTGTTCCGCATAGGACGGTTCATCTGCTCGAATCTTGTTCCCGTGCTGCTGTAGGGCATAGTCGGACGGCTTTGAGGCGGCTCCCTCTGCATATTCTGTGGCGTGTTCTGCCGAAAAGCACGGTTCGACTGTTCCAGAAGCTGCCTTGTCATACGGTTCATCTCCTTAACTCTGTTTTCAGCCTGAGAAATACTGCCTTTTTCAGTCATTTTGTGACCGTCCTCTCCGAAAAATATGCGTTTCCTTAAAAAAGATCGTTAAGCATTCCGCTGTCCTTCAGCTTTATGTAAGCATTGTAAAGCCTGAGCATTTTAACGGCTTTGTCCGCTTTCTGCTGCCTTTCCTTTGAAAGAAGCGGCTTAAGGGCAAGGATAAGGTCGCAGCTGGGGTCGCTGCCGGAAAAGCTCTCCATAAGTGACATTATCGCAGGAATACTAAGCGCCCCTGCAATCCCTTCTGCACCGCCGCTGCCGCTTGGAGGTGTATCTTCGGAGGACTGCGGAGAGCCGTTTTCCTGCCCCTGTCCGCCGAACATTGCAGCAAGCTCCTGTATCTGCCGCATACTTTCTTCATCGTTCAGAAGCGACTGTATTTTTTCCGCCATTCCGTCCAGAGCCGACCCCTCCTTTCGCCTTTTTTGAACCGCCCTGTATTATTTTCCGCCCGTCAGCTTGCGGTAAAGCGCCTGTGCCTGAGGTGTGCTCATAAACTGCTCCAGCGCCTTGGGGTTTTTAACAAGGCTGTTGAACATTGCCTCGTCCGCAGGCTTCATATTTTTCAGCGCAGAGTCGAATTTTCCGCTTTCCAGCTCGCATTTGAGCTGTTCCTTGGGCACTCCCAGCTTTTTGCTCACAATTTCAAGCAAGCCGTTCATTTCCGAAACGTTGATATTCTGCATTATCGTGTCCTCCCGTAAAATAAGTTCACCGCAAAGACTTTATACTAATAACCAATTAAAAACTGTACAAAAAATTGAGCATAATCTTGCATATATGGATTATGCGAAGATTTTTTGTCTACAGTTTTATTGGTTATTTGTATTTGACAATACCGCACAATTACCGGCTGCCGCCTTTGCCGCACAGCTGCTTGCATATTTTCCGTCATATTGCACTAAAACTCCTTGAAATACAGTAGTATTCCTGCGTCGTTTTGATACAATCTGACGAAAAATCTGACTGCGCATCTGCACGGCAATAATTATGCGGTATTGTCTTTATTTTCTTTACAGTTTATGATATAATTGAATATGTTAGAAGCATATCACTTATATATGTTATGCAGGGGGAGGCACAATTGTGAGAATTGTTGTAATGTCCGATTCACACCGCAATGCAGGAGCGGTGGACGATGTTATTGAAAAAAACCTGGATACTGCGGATATGTTCATCCACCTTGGAGACGGGGAATATGAAACAGACCTTGTTATGATGCAGTATCCCAATAAGGATATAAGGCGTGTTGCAGGAAACTGCGACCGGGACAGCAGCCTTCCCGATTATCTTGTGGTCGACCTGCCCGGAGCAAGGATATTCTGCACCCACGGTCATCGTTTTGATGTAAAATACGGGCTTGAACGCATTATGTCCGCTGCGGCGCAGAAAAAATGCAATATTATCCTCTACGGTCACACCCACGAGCGCTTTCAGCATTACGAGGACGGGGTGTATATAATGAATCCCGGCAGCTGCTCCTGTCCGAGAGACGGCAAGCCGCCTTCCTACGGCATTATTGACATTACGGACAAGGGCATTATCACAAATATTGCCGATCTAAAATGAAAGGACAAGCTGTATGATAAAAAATATCAACGTTAAGCGTATTTTAGCGGTATTTATCACCGCATTATCCCTTACCGCCTGCGGAAACGGGGGAGAACAGGCTGTTACGGAAGAAACGACCGCTGCCGAGGCTGTAACATCGGAGGAAGTCACAGCCGCAGACCCTTACACTGCTATGGTGCAGCGTTCCCTTGTTTCTCTTGGCAATACCCACCGTATGAAGCAGAAGCTGGCGGCTATGGCAAACGGCGAAGAGGTGACGGCGGCGTTTCTGGGCGGTTCCATTACCGAAGGCTACACCGTTCAGCCCGACCAGTGCTGGGCAAAGCTCACCTACGACTATTTCTGCGAAAAATACCCGAGCGCAACGATAAATTACGTTAACGCAGGTCTCAGCGGAACGCCCTCTATCCTCGGCAATCTCAGAGCGGAAAGGGACGTTATCTCAAAGGGTGCGGATATTGTTTTCATTGAATACGCCGTTAATGACGGAAACGACAAGCTGTATCAGGAATCTTATGATTCCCTTGTTAAGACCGTACTTGAACAGGAAAACGAGCCTGCGGTGGTGCTTCTTTTCAACCGCACCAAGGAGGGTCACACCGCACAGGACTATATGAAGCAGATAGGCGAGTATTACGACCTGCCTATGATAAGCACCGCCGACGCCTTGACCCCTGCTCTTGAGGACGGCACCGTAAAATGGGAAAGCTACTACAACGATTCTTCCCACCCAAGTCCCGACGGACACAAGCTGTTTGAGGAGTTTATCGGCTATTATTTCAGCGAGCTTGACAAGGCTGCGGAGGACGGGGAGTACACCGTTCCCGTTATAGGAAAATTCGGTGCGCCCTACGAAAACGCCGTTTTGATAGAAGCGGACAGCGAGGGCGTTATAGAGAGTATCGGCAGCTTTGACAAGTATGCAAGCGTAAGTGGCTTTAACAAGGGCTGGGCGTATAACGGCTCGGCACAGGGTGAGCCTATGAAATTCACGGTCACGGGCAACAGCATTTTCCTTGTCTGCAAGCGTAACAACAGCGCAGATATGGGCAAGATAGAGGTCTATATAAACGGTACAAGGGCGAAGGTCATTGATACCAACGACAAAGACGGCTGGGGCGACCCTTACGCTTATCAGGTCATAAAGTGGCAGAGCGTAAAGGAAATGGAGGTCGAAATAAAAATTGCGGAAGGCTCCGAAAATAAAACAGCGGAGATACTTGCAATAGGCTACAGCGCAAACGAAACCCTTATGTAATCGAAAGGAAGTATAAAATGAAAAGAGTTATACAGACAGTAATATCGCTTGCGGCGGTTTTGACTCTTTCCGCCTGTACGGCAACCATTGAAAAACCATCTCAGACCCAAAGCGGCACGGTTTCCGATACAGCTGTTTCCAAAGCTGAAAATGATATGGGCAAAACGGCGGAGAACGATGCTTCCGCACAGGAAACACCTTCGCAGGACACCTTGGCAAGCGAAGCGGCGGAAAGCTCCGAAGCTTTACAGACGGAGGATGATTCAGGCGGAGAGCATACCCTTGATTTCAGCTCCGTGAAAGCTCTTGTGGATTCAATGACCCTTGAAGAAAAAACAGGTCAGATACTTCTGTGCAGGTACCCCGACAGCGGTGCGGCGGCAGCTATGGAGAAGTACAGCCTTGGGGGATATACCCTTTATGCAAAGGATTTTGAAACGGAAACGCCCGAAACCATGCTTGAAAAAACAAACAGGATAAAAGCGGCGGCAAAAATACCGCCCTTCCTTGCAACAGACGAGGAGGGCGGTACGGTAGTCAGAATGAGCAAGTTCCCACAGTACAGATTAACGCCGTTCAGCTCACAGATAGCCCTTGCCAGAGAGGGCGAGGAGGCAATAAAGAGCGAAAATGAGGAAAAAGCAAAGCTCCTTGCCTCTGTGGGGATAAACTTCAACCTTGCTCCCGTTGCGGATATAACGGAAAACCACCTTGACTATATCTATGAGCGCACCTTCGGCAAGGACGCCGAAACCACAGGCGAGTATATTGCGCTTGTTGTGGAAACGATGAACGAGAACAATATGGGCAGCTGCCTTAAGCATTTCCCCGGTTACGGACCCAACGTTGACACCCATACGGGCATTGCGGAGGACGACCGTTCCGCCGACAGCTTTGAGAAGACCGACCTTGTACCGTTCAGATACGGCATTGAAGCCGGAGCGCCTGCGGTAATGGTGAACCACAATATCGTCAAGGCGTATGACAGCGAGCTGCCTGCCTCACTTTCTCCTGCGGTACATGAGCTGCTGAGGAACGATATGGGCTTTGAGGGAGTGATAGTTACCGACGACCTTGGAATGGACGCAATTACGCTTTACACGGACGGAGAAAGTTCCTATGTTCTTGCCGTTAACGCAGGAAACGACCTGCTTTGCACATCGAATATCGAAACGGCGTACAACGATATACTTGCTGCGGTACAAAGCGGAAAAATTGATGAAGCAAGACTTGACGAAAGCGTGGAAAGAATACTTGAAATGAAGCAGAGGCTTGGAATTATAGAAATAGGATAATTGAAAAACATATAAAATTTGCTGTTGCATAATAACTGCGAAGCAATAACGGGATTCCAAAGGGATTAGTCCCTTTGGCGCAGGTTCTTAGGGGCGCGGAGCCCCTAAGTCGCTCTCCGCAGAGAGCGAAATACCCCTAAAGTAAGGCATAACGCATTGTAACAGCAAAAACAAATAAAGTAACAAATCCAAAGGCGCAATTCACATAAAAAAGCGGAACCAAGAAATGTTTTGCATAACACAAAACTCGTGGAACCGACTATGTGAATTGCGCCTATTCTATCGTATCAAGAAAAACTGCCCTCGCAACAAATATACTGAGCGCAGCGAAGTGTATTTGTTGCGACACGGCAAAGTATGCCACCGTTACCCCAACACAACAGTTATTATCCGACAGTGTTGTGTAAATAAAAACGTGCGCACACTGTGCGCCCCTACAGAAAAATGTGAAAAATGCTGATTTTGTGCGGAAAATCGGGACGGGAGCCCCGTCCTCTACATAAATTATGTTTGGTTTATAACGAAATGTGCGGAAAACTGACTGCCATAGTTTGCCGTGTCTGATAAAAATACACTTCGCTCTGCTCAGTATATTTTTATCCGAGAGTAATTTTGTATGTACGGGATAGAAATAGGCGCAATTCACATTAACGGGTCAGCATAGTTTATTTAAAAACAAAACAATGCTCTTTCCGATTTTTTATGTGAATTGCGCCTTTATAACTTTTACTTTGTTTGTTTTAACGCTGCTTTGCTGTATGCCCTACTTTTAGGGGTATTTCGCTCCTGCGGGAGCGACCAAAGGGCTTTGCCCTCCGGACACCCACCACCCTTTGAAAAGGGTGGACCTAAACTTTAGACGCTTCGCGGTGCCCTAATTTATTTGGGATCTTGCTGCAAATTCCGAAACGCCCATTTCGTACCATTCATAATAACAGCTGCTTTCTTTTTGATAAACTATCCATTGTTCTGCTTTTTCCCTGAGGGTCGTATTCTCGCTGTCAAGGCAGCCTTTAACGGCATAAACCGCATCGCAGGAAAGCCCGTCAAAGTCTATCTCCTCTATCTGTCCATTTTCGTATGCGGAAATGTTATAGCCTGCAATAAGCGAATCGGTCTGTGAGAAGCTGAGAAGAACAAGCATTACCGTGAATATGACCGCTCCCGTTTTTGCTATGTTGAACGCCTTGAACTGTCTTGCGGCGATAAGTATGAACAGCGCTGCAAGGACTGCCATAAACCAGGAGGTGTACACTCTTTTCGGGGTAAGTCCGAAACGGGCAATATACATTCCCATTTTGCTCAGTGCCGTTGCTATAAGGATAAGTGTGAACACCGACAGCAGAGCGGTAAAGAACCTCAGTGGGGCAGGACGCTTCTTTTCGCCCTCTTTTCCGTCATAACGGCAGAAAACATTTATTGCCGCAATTACGAACAGGTTTATCACCGACACGGCGCAAAGCTCGAAAAAGCCTTTCCTTGCGTACTCTGCGGCGCTGAACTCCTCGGGGAGAACACCTCTGAACGCCGAGGTGAAGTAGCTCAGCTGTGAAAAGAAGAATATAACGTAAACTATGCACAGCGGCACCACGGAGGCGTACATCATAACGCTTGGAGCTATCCTGAAGGCTGCCGCCGTTCTTTCGCATTTTCCTTTGTCGGGGCAGCCGCTTTTTGCCGAAACGCCGCCGTAAATAATGCCGAACACAAGGAAGGAAAGGGGCAGACCCCACATATATCTGAACAGACCGCTAAGGCTTATGCTGCCGACGATGTTATCCATAATATCCCCGAAAACGCTGTCCGCAGAGGAAAGTATGGTTATTACAACAAGGGTAACGGGAACTGCGGTCAAAATGCCAAGGAAAATGTTTCTTACGTTCCTGCCGCTTTTGTTTCTTTTGAGCAGCTCTGCAGCGGCGGAGGGACACTTGCCGAAATTGCCGAAGGAACGTCCGAAAACAGCGCTTCCGAAGCTGAAAACGAAGAAGTCGTCCGCACCCTTCCAGTCGGGGTTGTTTACGGCAAACGCCCACATTGCAAGCATTATTGCCGCAAACATAAAATCAAGGAACATTATAAGTCCGTTTGCCGTTATTCCCATATTTGCCGAAAACAAAAGGGTCAGTATGAAGTAAAGTTTGCTGTAACAGTTGCCCTTTGCCCCGTTCAGCTTTGCGAAAACTGCAGCTGCGGCGGCTGTGCAGAGCATAAATATTGTCGCACCCATGCCGGGGGAATTCATAATAAAGGTTTTTATGAAGAAATATCCCGTGAAAGAAAAAATAAGGGCGAAAATGCTTTCCTTAACGGAATATTTCATCTGCGGAACCACAACGGGGGGCTGAAAATATGCTTCGTTGTCCGTAATTTTGCCTGCGGTATCAGTCATATTCATTATCTCCCTTCTCATAGTCGAGAATATCTCCCGGCTTGCAGTCAAGTATCTCGCAAAGCCTGTTCAGAGTGGAAAAGCGGATAGCCTTTGCTTTTCCCGTTTTAAGTATGGAGAGGTTCGCAGGGGTTATTTCAAGTTTTTCCGCAAGCTCTCCCGAGGAAATTTTCCTTTTCGCCATAACAACGTCAAGGTTTACTATTATTGCCATAACAATTTCTCCTAATTCATATTGTACCGTCGTTTTCTTCCCGTATCTCAACGGCCTTGCGGAACACGTTTTTCAGCACTCTTATAATAAGTCCGAAGAACGCTGCAGCTGCCGAAATTACTATAAACGGGTACTCCCATATGCTGTACACCGCCATTGTTATTCCCACAAAATAGCAGCACCACGACAAAATGCGCAGTATCCTTACATTTTCATCAATGAATATCTCGGCTTTTCTTATGTTTTTAAGCAGCCTGTTAAGGAAGAACAGCGCCGTGAACGCAAACACTGCGCAGAGGTAGAAAACCGTCATAAACAGGGGTATGTTAAGTCCGAGCTGGTCTGCAAAGCCTTTCACCGCAAAGGGAGCGTAAACGCAGGCTGCGGCAAAAAGCACCGCAAGTATTTTTACAATAACGCTTGAAAGCAGCAGCGACATGGGTTCTGTCCATTTAAGTTTCTTCATAATTATAATCATTCCTTTCTGAGTTTTGTGATTTCCGTAAGGAAATCGAGCACTCAACTTGTTGAGTTTGAAGCCGAATAAACAAAACTCGTAGTTTGAAAATCAAGGATTTTCAAACTTTACCTCCGGTCTTTTGTTTTTGACTGTAACTGTATGATACCATAGCAATTATCATTTGTCAATAGTTTTTTATTGTTTTTCGATAATATTTTATTGTTTTGTGAGTTTGGCACATAATAAGCATCGGGGGTTTGTATAATAAGTCTGAATTTGCCCCGAAATTTTACATAATACTATTGAAAAAAGCGCCTGTTTTGTGATACAATTAAAGATACTCATAATACAGAAAGGCGGAGTTATTTTTGGATGTTTTATATACCATGCGGTCGTATCTTAACAGCGTACTGCCCATAACCTTCTGGGATCTGCTTGATATTGCCGTGCTTGCGGTCATCATATATAAAGGCATAACCATAGTAAAGGAGACCCGTGCAGGCGGACTTCTCAAAGGCGTAGCCGTACTGATAGCAGCTTATGCCATAATGGAATTCTTTGAAATGAAGGCTATGGCTTATATTATGAAAAACCTGTTCAGCATAGGTCTGCTGGCTATCGTTATCCTTTTCCAGCCTGAGCTTCGCCGTACCATTGAGAAAATGGGACGTTCCAAGATAACGAAGATACCCGTTATATCCTCCATAGGCAGCGATAACAATGATGTCGTTACAGCAAAATGGAACACCGCCATTGAAGCCGTGTGCGACGCCTGCGAGGATCTTTCCGCCACTACAACGGGCGCTCTTATCGTTATTGAAAGAGAATCAAAGCTGGGCGAACAGATAGACACGGGCACCATCCTCAACGCCGTACCCTCAAAGGAGCTTTTCGGCAACATTTTCTTCAAGAACACCCCTCTCCATGACGGTGCTGTGATAATGCGTGACGGTATCGTTCTTGCCGCAGCCTGCTTCCTGCCCAAGCCTCAGAAGGAGGAGAGCATAAACAAGCAGCTTGGCTCCCGTCACCGTGCGGCAATAGGAATGAGCGAAAACTCCGATGCTATAGTTATTGCGGTATCGGAGGAAACAGGCGTTATCTCCGTTGCGGAAAACGGTTCCCTTGAAAGAGGCTTTTCAAGAGACAGCCTGAAAAAATATCTCCGCTCAAAACTTATTCCCGAAAAGACCCAGCGCCAGCCCAAAGCGCCGAAGCCTCCGAAGAATCCCGGAGAAAAGAAGTCTATATTCGGCGGCAAAAAAACAAGCGGCAGCGTGATTTCCGGAGGCAGCGACAATGAAAGAAATTCTTGATACGGTCACAGCGTTTTTTAAGCGCCTTTTTGAAAAAGATTTTACCATAAAGATATTATCGCTCATTGCGGCGGTCATTATATGGTTCGTGGTATCCGTAAGCGCTTATCCTACCATTGACAGGGTAATATACAATGTTCCCGTAACAGTGGATATGCAGGGTACTTATGCCGAGGCGCACAACTTTCAAGTAGTGAGCCAGAACGTTACCGAGGTCAACGTTTATATAAAGGGCGAACGAGGAGAAATAGGCGACCTTACCGCAGATGAGCTTAAGGTAACGGCTTCGGCGGAAAATGTTATCAACGCCGATGGCTACAGCCTGCCCCTTGATGTGGAATGTACAAGCGGAAAGAACTTTACCCTTACAAAAATCACTCCTTCTGACCAGCCTTCCTCGGCGATTGAATATGTGACCGTGGATTTTGACGAGATAATTACCAAGGAGGTATCTATTCGTCCTCTTATGGACAACGTTCACATTGCGCAGGGCTTTATCAGCGACGCAGACGATGTTGTTATTGCTCCCGATAAGATAGAGGTAACAGGTCCCAAGGACGAAATTGATGCTATAAATGATGTTTATTTCTATATTGAAGCAGAGGGCGAGCTGTCGGGCACCTATGAATATACTGCGGTCGACCCTGTGATATACAGCAAGGGCATACCCGTATCGAATGAAGAAGAGATAACCTTCAGCCGCAGCAGCTTCAACGTAAGTATTCCCATTCTTCAGAAGCAGACCCTGCCCCTTTCCGTTACAATATCCAACGCACCCGAAAGCTTCAATTCCGACGCTTATATGGAAAAGCTGACCTTCTCCGTTTCGGAGCTTGAGGTCGCTGCGCCTGTGGATTCCATAAAGGATATTCCTTCCCTCAATATCGGCACAATTGATATGAGAGAGGTGGACATCGGCTCGGTATTCACCTTCAGCACGGCGGACTTCCTGCCCGAGGGATACCAGAACCTCAGCAGCATAGATACCGTTTCCGTTACCTGCCCAAGTGAGGGACTTTACAAGATAACTATGACCATAAGGGGAAGCTCCGTTCAGGTGGTCAACGCTCCTCCCCAGTTTGATTACAACATTATAACCTCCGGCTTCACCCTGTTCTTCATCGGCTCGGAGGAAAGCATAGAAAAGCTGTCCTATATAGACGTTGTATCAAAGATAGACCTTATCAACTATGAGCTTGAGGCAAGGGATTACAAGTTCCCCGTTACCTTCTCAACTCCTGCTTACGATGATGTATGGTGCATAGGCTCAGACGGCGTTCTTTCGCCGAAGGCCACCGTTACGGTAACACTGAAAAGCTAAGGCAACGCCGCACAAATACCGCACTACGGCTTTGTGCGGCATTGCTTTAAGGAAAGGACTGACTTCATGCCCCTTATTGTTTCACAGATAAAAACAGGCATAAATTCTTCAAAGGACGAGATAATTTCCTCCGCTCTAAAAAAGCTGCGCATAAAGGGCGGAGCAAAGCTGGCGGCTGTCCACAAGACCTCTCTTGATGCAAGGAATAACGCCGATATAAGGCTTGTTTCCTCCGTATGGGTGGAGCTTGACAATGCAGAAGAGGAAAAAAGGCTTGCGGAGCATTGCGACAGCTGCACCTATACAGACGCAAAAGCCGAGCTTATGCCGGAAAAAACAGGCAGTACGCCGCTGAAAGGCCGTGTTGTGGTGGCAGGCTTCGGACCCGCGGGAATGTTTGCGGCGCTTACCCTTGCGGAGTACGGCTTTAAGCCACTTGTTGTTGAAAGAGGCGGCTCCGTTGAGGAAAGAGTAAAGGCGGTTGAAGGCTTTTGGCTGGGGGGGGAGCTTGACGAGGAAACTAACGTGCAGTTCGGCGAGGGCGGAGCAGGTACCTTCTCCGACGGCAAGCTGACAACAAGGATAAAGGATCCTATGTGCCGCAGAGTTCTTGAACGCTTTGCGGAATTCGGCGCACCTGAGGAAATACTCACAAAAGCCAAGCCCCATATCGGCACGGACAAGCTGAGAGGTATCGTCAAGGGCGTAAGAGAACGGATAATTTCTCTGGGCGGAGAGGTGCGGTTCTGCTCAAAGCTGACGGATATTGAGCTTTTGGGGGGCAGAGTTCGCTCGATAACGGTAAACGGTGAGAAAATACCCTGCGGAGCGCTTATACTTGCTCCCGGACACAGCGCAAGAGACACCTTTGAAATGCTTATCTCACGAAATATATTTATAGAGCCGAAGCCCTTTTCCGTTGGAACGAGAATAGAGCATAAGCAGGTTGAAGTCGACCGCTCTTTGTACGGAAAGCAGTATGACAACAAGGCTCTGCCCAAGGGGGAATACCAGCTTTCCTACCGCAGGAACGGCAGAGGGGTGTACACCTTCTGTATGTGTCCCGGAGGAATGGTGGTGCCGTCACAAAGCGAGAGAGCTTCCATAGTTACCAACGGTATGAGTGAGTTTGCCCGTGACGGGGAGAATGCAAACGCTGCAGTTGCGGTGTCGGTATCTCCCGAGGATTACGGAAATGCGCCCCTTGACGGTGTGAATTTTGCAAGGAGCATAGAACGCCGTGCCTTTGAGCTTACGGGAAGAAGCTATAAAGCGCCTGCCTGCACGGTGGAAAGCTTTTTAAGGGGCGGCGGCTCACTTAAAGGAGCGGACGTTTCCCCAACATATGCAAGAGGTGTGGAGGAGTGCGATTTCCGCAGGCTGTTCCCCGATTTTGTTTCGGAAATGCTTGAAGCCGGACTTAAAAGCTTTGCAGGAAAAATGCGCTGCTTCGGTGACGGAAAGGCGGTAATGACTGCGCCCGAAACAAGGACTTCCTCTCCCGTAAGGATAACGAGGGGAGAGAATATGCAGTCACTTTCCGCAGAGGGACTTTATCCCTGCGGCGAGGGTGCAGGCTATGCAGGAGGCATAATGTCTGCCGCCGTGGACGGAATGAAGGCGGCTGTGAAGATAATTGAGGAGTTTGAGCCGTGAGGTTCAAGGGCAAATAATTTTCCTCCTGTCAAGGGCAAATAATTTTCCTCCCCCGTTGCAAAACGGAGAAAAACGTGTTATAATATAAAAGTATTGTATTGTATCCCGAAAGGGAATAATAACAAGGAGGAAAATTTAATATGAAAACCAGATTCGACACAAAGCAGTTAGTCCTTATGGGACTGCTGACGGCGATACTGTTCGTGTTCTCGTTCACGCCTATAGGAACGATACCGATAGGTCCGCTGTCAATTACCCTGAACATTATCCCCGTTGCACTTGCTGCCGTTATACTCGGACCCGTAGGCGGAGCCGCCATGGGAGCCGTTTTCGGTATACTCAGCTTTTTGCAGTGCCTCGGTATAGGCGTTCCCAGCGGAATGGGCGCTATGCTTTTCAGCATTAATCCCTTCCTGGCGTTTGTACAGAGATTTGTTCCCCGTATGCTGGACGGTCTGCTTATCGGCTTTATTTACAAGGGCGTTTCAAAGCTCTGTAACAGCTATGCATCCTGCTTTGTAACAGGTTTCTTTTCCGCTTTCTTTAACACGGCGTTTTTTATGTCGGCTCTTGTGCTGCTTTTCGGCAATACCGAATATGTACAGGGACTTATGGATGGAAAAAACGTGCTGCTGTTTATCTGCTCCTTTGTTGGAATAAACGCTGTATTTGAAATGATAGCGTCAACGGTTTTAACGGGCGCAGTAGGCACGGCTTTGCTTAAAGCAGGTCTTATCCCGAAAGCCGCAAAGAAAACTGATTAAAACTTGGTGATAAAAATGATTTTAGCTATAGATGTGGGAAATACGAATATCGTTATAGGCTGCTGCGAGGACAAGAACATAAAATTTGTGGAGCGTATCTCAACAAAGCCCGACAACACCGTTCTTGAATATGCAGTTTCCTTCAAGACGGTGCTGGAGCTTTACGGCATAGACCCAAAAAGCATTGGCGGAGCCATTATTTCTTCCGTTGTGCCCTCGGTGACCTATACCATAAGCGAGGCTGTGAAAAAGATAGTCGGAGTTGAAGCAAAGGTAATAGGTCCCGGAATAAAAACGGGAGTGAATATTGTTATAGACAACCCTGCACAGCTTGGAAGCGACCTTGTTGTTGACGCAGCGGCAGGAATTGCGGAATATCCGCTGCCCCTTATTATTTTCGATATGGGTACAGCCACCACCGCTTCTGTCATAGACAAAAACGGAAATTACCTTGGCGGAATGATAATCCCCGGAGTGAATATTTCCCTTAACGCCCTTACCGCAGGCACTTCACAGCTGCCCAAAATAAACCTTGTTCCCCCGAAAAAGGTCATCGGACGGAACACCGTTGACTGCATGAAAAGCGGCATACTTTTCGGCACGGCGGCAAGCCTTGACGGCATAGTCGACCGCATAGAAGCCGAACTTGGCGAGAAAGCCACTGTCGTTGCCACAGGCGGACTTGCAGGCAGCATTATCCCATACTGTAACCGCAAGATCATTCTCGACGACGAGCTTCTGCTAAAGGGGCTTATCGTTATTTACAATAAAAATTTATAATGGGAACCTCTAATGATACAATACATTCCGGCAGGTCATACAACGGCTTGCCGGATTTCGCAATTTTGAGAAAAAACGAGAATACGGGAGAAAACAAGAGCATATGTGCGTAAGAGCGGCTCAGAGCGGCGCAGCCCGATTTGAAATTTCGGCTAAAAACGTTCTAATTTACTGTAATTTAACTAAAAAGACGCTTGCGTTTGCAGTTTGTTTATGTTAAAATGTAAACACAGGGTTAAACAATTGTTATTTTCCCCTGCAAGGTCAGAATACAGACATAACTTTGTGAGGTGAGTTTATTTATGGTGATATTCTGGATCGTTGTCCTTGTTGCGGCATTGCTTGCGGAGGCTGCAACATTCGCACTTATTTCAATATGGTTCGCCGCAGGAGCTGTTGCCGGACTTATTGCTGCCGCATTTGGTGCTTCGGTGCTTGTTCAGGCGGTGCTGTTCGTCCTTGTTTCGGCAGTTCTTCTTATCTTCACAAGACCACTTGTCAAAAAGCTGTTCCCGGGTAAGTTTATACCCACAAACTCGGAGCTTTCGGTTGGAAAAAGCGCAGTTGTCATTGAGGAGATAGACACGGAGCACGGCAAGGGCAGAGTAAAGCTTGGCGGCGTGGACTGGACCGCAGTTTCCGATTCGGGCGAAATTATCCCCGAAGGCTCGGTCGTCACCGTTCTTGAAGTAAGAGGAGCAAAGCTGTCCGTTAAAAAAGAAGCTGAAAATACAAATTAAAGAAAGAGGTATTACAATGGAAGGTTTAACAGTTCTTATCGTTCTTGCGCTTATCGTTATCATTATCCTTATAAGCGGCATCAAATTCGTTCCCCAGGCACAGGTCTACATCATTGAGCGCTTCGGCGCTTTCAGCAAGACCCTTCAGACAGGTCCCCACTACGTTGTTCCCATTATCGACAAGGTAGCAAAAAAGGTTTCCATCAAGGAGCAGGTAGCAGACTTCAAGCCTCAGCCCGTTATCACAAAGGATAACGTTACCATGCAGATAGACACGGTAGTTTTCTTCCAGATAACAGATGCAAAGCTGTATACCTACGGCGTTGAGCGTCCTATGTCCGCAATTGAGAATCTTACCGCAACAACTCTCCGTAACATCATCGGCGAAATGGAGCTTGACGCAACGCTTTCTTCCCGTGACGTTATCAACACTAAGATTACCTCCCTCCTTGACGTTGCAACAGACCCTTGGGGCATCAAGGTCAACAGAGTTGAGCTTAAAAACATTCTTCCTCCCAGAGAAATTCAGGACGCCATGGAACGTCAGATGAAGGCAGAGCGTGAGCGTCGTGAAAAGATACTCCAGGCAGAGGGTGAAAAGAAGTCACAGATACTTGTTGCGGAAGGTGAAAAGGAGTCCAAGATACTTCGTGCCGAGGCCGATAAGCAGGCAGCTATCCTTAAGGCTGAGGCTGAAAAGCAGGCGCTTATTCTCCGTTCCGACGCTGTAAGACAGCAGAAGATACTTGAAGCGCAGGGCGAAGCTGAGTCTATTGAGCTTGTGCAGAAAGCGCTTGCAGACAGTATCGTAAAGCTCAATGAAAGCAACCCCAGCGAGAATGTTATTGCTCTCAAGAGCCTTGAAGCATTCGGTAAGGCTGCTGACGGCAAGGCTACAAAGATAATCATCCCCTCCGAGATACAGGGTCTTGCAGGTCTTGCGACTTCCATAAAGGAAGTTGCCGCAAGCAGCAGCGTTTCCGCAAATCAGATACAGAACAAGCAGTAATTATTAACGCTGAATCACAGCCGAGTTGTTGAACAATCAGTCTAAAGTTTACGTCCACGCTTTTCAAAGGGTGGCAGGGGTCAAGGGGACAGCGTCCCTTGTCGCTCTCCGCAGAGAGCGAAATCCCCTAAACTATAGTGCAACGCAAAGCTGCGTTAAAAACTGAAAAGTAAAAAATCCAAAGGCGCAATTCACATAAAAAATCGGAACCAAGTAAAGTGTCCTATGACACAAAGCTTGTAAAACCGACTATGTGAATTGCGCCTTTTCTATCGTATCAAGAAAAACTACCCTCGCAACAAATATACTGAGCGCAGCGAAGTGTATTTGTTGCGACGCGGCAAAGTATGCCACCGTTACCCCAACACAGCAGTTATTAGGAAAAAGCTGATTAAAGTGCAGCACTTATTTTCCGTTATGTCATAATATTGTGATACGAACAGGAAAATTTATCTATTTTGACTATTGAAAGGATTTACATCTGTTGTTATAATTATAGTGAAGATTTATGCAAAGGGGTGTTGATATGGCAGTTTTATCTTTAACGGGTGCTTTGTCGGGCTATGGCTCGGATAATGCTTCAAAAAGCGGCGGTATGACCTCGGAAATGCGCCGTTCCGAAATAGAACGCCGTATAGACGCCGACGAGCGTAAGCTGAGACAGCTTGACAACAGGGAATCAGCCGAAATAACTAAGCTGAATCTGGAAATATCAAAGTATAAGAACAAGCTTGAAAAAATCGAAAAGGACAGCGAACCTTCGGAAATGTCCGAAGCGGAGAAGAAACGCCGCTTTGATTCCTTTGAATGTGAGACCTGCAAGAACAGGCGCTATAAGGACGAATCGGACGATTCGGGAGTGTCCTTTCAGACGGCAACGCACATTGACCCCTCGGCAGCGTATTCTGCGGTGCGTTCACACGAGAACGAACACGTTGCAAGGAATCGCACAGAAGCCGAGCAGAACGGTCAGAAGGTCGTTTACCAGACTGTTACCATACACAGGGGGATCTGTCCCGAATGCGGCAGGTCATATACTGCCGGCGGCGTGACAAAAACGGTCACAAAGGCTGATAACAGCGCAAAATATACCGTTGGGGACATAAAACTTGAAAAAGACCCTGTGGGTAAAATAGTGAATGTGGTGGCATAATAATAATTGCTGAATAAATTTTACGGGCGCACATATTGATATTGTGCGCCCGTTTTCTTTATTCCGCCTGTGCAAACTCCGTTATTTTCTCATAGATAAACTCGGCTGTAAGGGAGGATTGTGTATTGGTATCTATGTTTGAGACACCGTCTCCGGTCTGGTCTCCGTATCCGCCGAAGTTTGCGTGGTTTCCGTTATCAATAACATACTCGCTGAAGTCTTCGGGCAAGTTGGATCTGCATTTTTCGTATTTTTTCATATTCATTATGCCGTCCTCGGAGCCGTAAGCGCTCATTACATTAAGCCCTGTTCCGCTCAGGTCGGCTGTGGAGTACGCACCAAGCAGTATAAGCCCCTCAAAATCTTCGCTGTGCTCCGATACATAGGAAGCCGCCATTGCTCCGCCGAGGGAGTGTCCGCCTATGTACCACCGCTCAATTTGGGGGTAACGTTCCTGCAGACCGAAAGCAGCGTTTTTGCCGAAAACAGCAAGATTGAAAGGCATCTTCACCAGCAGACACAGCACCCCTTTATCGGCAAGAAACTGCATAAGGGGCGCATAGGATGTATACTCCACCTTTCCTCCGGGGTAAAAGATAAGTCCTGCCACCGGCTCTTCCCACGGCTCGAATGCTATAACTCCGTCGCCGTAGTTTACGACAGAAGCATAGTCGCTGCTTTCAAGGGCTTGTTCAATATAATCCTCCGCAGGATAATAATCCAGCAGATATACCGTACAGCCTGCTATCACGGATACTATTGCCGCCGCTATGACCGAGATAATAAGTATCTTTTTTCTTTTGCCGCTCATTTTATATACACCTCTGTACTTTCGTATGCCCCGAACATATTACGATCATCCCAATAAACATCATTCATCAAAAATGCTTGCGTGATATATTCCGCTGCCGCATTCTATCTCTCTTATCTCATTCTGGATAATATAGGTAGCATACCGCTTTCCGTAAAGCTTGGAATCGGGTTCAAGGGAGAATTCATAGTTTATATTGAGGATACAGCCATCTCTGAGATATGCGCCTGTGACCGTGCTTCCCTCCGCTTCTATCCGGTCAAACAGAGCCTCTACATCGGAACGGCCTGCAAAATCTTCACGGGAAACAGGTTCGCCCGTAAGCTCTCCCGATAATGTGAACCAGTAGGGCTTGTAGGTATGAGCGCCGTCTGAGCTGCTTTCCACGCCCTTCTCTCCCATAGAATCAAATCCCGATTTGTACAGAACGAACTGATCGTTTATCAGATCCATGTTATCACATCCGTATGACGGAGAAGGGCGCATAAACATACCAACGCCGGAAAGCTCATGCTCATAAGGCTTGCCGTCCTTTACTCCGTATATAACGCAGGGTCCCGAATTACTTGAATTCTCCGCAAAAAACAGATTTCCTACCCGTGCGAAATCACCGAACCATCCGAACTCCGGCAGACACAGCTCCGTTACAGCATTATCCGCAATAAAGCACAAGGGGCTGTCCTTTTGGCAGAAAAACGCCTCATAGCTTCCGTTTCCGTCAAAATCGTCATAGCAGAACACCTTGGTTTTGCCGCCAAGATAGCTTTCAGCCGCTTTTTTCGCCGTAAAATACCCGTTGTAGGTATCAACAAGCCATTGCGCCTGACTTCCATAGTCGGACATATCCAAGCTGTCAGCATCATAGGTGCATATTGATACTTCGTTTGCCTCGTTAAAGCTGCTCCTAAGCACTTTGTCACACTCGTCATAATAATCCGCTGCCTCGGCTGTTTCGCCGTTTATGTAATAGGTGTATTCCTTTAAGGGGAAAGCGTCCCCCACAGCGCCACATTCCAGCAGATATTCCGATATGCCGCTTTCGGTTATCCTGTCCACCTTGTCAACGCTCAGGTGCGCCGAATGTTCGTAAAAATTATGCACATAAACATTGCCGTCCAAGGTGAAAAAGCGGCAGAAGCCTTCACGGCAGTAACCGTCAAACTCACCGTATAGATCGCCGTCAAGGGTGTATATGAAGGACTCCATAGTTCCCTGACCGCTGCTATGATGAACAGCATAAATTTCCGGCACGCCGTCAAGGGTAAAGTCGTAAAGTCCGAAATATGCGGTATACAGATCGGCAGCTTCCGTTTCCTTTGCAATAAAATTCTCAATTGCGGCAGAAGCGTTGTCGTTGAGCAGCCCTTCCTCTGTGATATACTCGGTAACGCTTGCTTCGGTATTTTCCGTAACAGTAGTTTCTGCGGTAGTTTCAGCAGTAGTTTCTACAGTAGTTTTGACAGTGCTTTCGCTTGTTTCCGCGGTTTCGGAAGAAGCTGTGGTTTCCGCCTCTGTCTGTACCTGTGTCAAAGAGGTATCTGAAACGGTCTCAACATTATGCTCCTTTGAACAGGAAGAGAAAACTGCGGATATGACCGCCGCTGCTGTTATGGCGGTCATTAGCTGTCTTTTACGCTTGCCGCTCATTTGCTGTATACCTTCACTATCTCGCCGATATACTGCTTGTGAACGGGGTCAGTGCCGTACCACTTGTTCTTTTCATCGTCATTCAGCTTGTCAAGGTCAAAATCCCCTGCATAGAGCTTGCGGCAGACGAAAACAAGGCTTGCCTCGTTAAAAGCAACGGTGCCGTCCGTAAAGAAGGGCGTAATGCCTGTTTTTTCTGTTTTGTCAACATCTCTTCCCGAGTTTGCTCCGCAGAATTTCAGAACGTCTTTTTTATCGCTGTCGAAAAAGCTGATAGTGAACAGGTCGTTCTTCTCCATAAATTCGTAGGTGTAGCGGTTGTGGCGGACAACTGTCTCGAAAACGTCCTTGCCCCACATTTCTCCGGCAAAGCCCCAGCTTGCGGTCATCATATTGTAGCCGCTTTCATCTCCCGAAGCAACAAGGAACCATTCCTTGCCTATTTTCTCCCAGGGGTTAATACTTAAATCGGATAATTTGATCTCGTGCAGTGACATATATAGTCCTCCTTGATAAATAATAATATTATATGCTTTTTGGACGAAAACCGCCCTTTATTTATGATACTTTCCGCCGCCGTTTATCTGAAAGGCACGGTAAAGCTGTTCAAGCACCATTACCCTTGCAAGCTGGTGAGGAAAGGTCATTTCCGACATTGAAAGCCGCATATCTGACATTGCCTTTATCTCGTCTGCAATGCCGAAGGAGCTTCCTATTACAATGTTAAGGGTGCTTTTTCCCTCAACGGATATTTTTTCTATCTTTTCGGCAAATTTAACGGAGGAAAGCTGCTTACCTTCAATACACATAGTAATGTTATAGCAGTTATTTCCACCCAGTATATCAAGCATAGCCTTGCCCTCAGCCGAAAGAGCAGCTTTTATCTCCTTTTCGGAAGGGTTGTCGGGCAGACGGCTTTCGTTAAGCTCAATAATATTTATTTTGCAGAAGCCCTGCAGCCGCTTTTTGTACTCTGCACAGGCTTCACGAAGATAGCTTTCTTTCAGCTTTCCTACCGTAATAAGATTTACATTAAGCATATTTGCTCCTTTCAGAACGCCACAAATCCGCCGCTTGTTTCCACCGGCGCAACGGACAGCATATAATCGGCGTTGCGGACGTAGCCGTCAAGATATTTCAGCACCGTTTCCTCTGCAACGGAGGGGGTGTTGTTCTCCTGTGACAAATGACCGAGGATAAGCCTTGTTGTGCCGTTTTCTATAAGTTTTGCGGCAAATTTTCCGCAGTCGTCGTTGGAAAGGTGACCGCTGTTTGAGAAAATACGGGTCTTGAGGTAATATGCGTAAGGTCCGTTCCGCAGCATTTCAACGTCATAGTTTGCTTCAAGGAGAACAGCGTCCGTTCCAAGGAGACTTTCTTCAACAATATCGGTAACGTGACCAAGGTCGGTGCATACGGCGCAGCTTTTGCCGTCCTCAAAGGTTATGCGGTAGCCGCAGGATTCTCTTGTATCGTGGTCTGTGGGAAAACAGCGGATGTTCATACCGTAAATATCCGTGTTGTCCTTCAGTTCCTCGTAATCACCTTTTATGCAGCCGCTGTCCAGAAGCACCTCAAGAGTGTAAGCCTGAGCGTAGACCGTTACAGGCTGCTTTTTTGTAAGCATTGCAAGACCCTTTGTGTGGTCGGAATGTTCGTGTGTAATGAACACTGCCTTGATACACTCGGGAGAAAGTCCGTTCAGTTCAAGCGCCTTGCATAAACGGGAATAGGAAACGCCGTCGTCAATGAGAATGCCCTGTTCCTTTGTGCCGATATATGTACAGTTTCCCTTGCTTGATGAAAATAGGGGGTAAATTCTTGCCACGTTTAAACCTCCGTTTTATTTTTTCTTTTATAAATAATTACACAGACAATATACGCTGCCAAACCTGCTGTTCCGATCATCGAGGCAGCCGCACCAATGTCCCTTGCCTTTGAATGATATTCAAATCTGACCGTATGGTTCCCCGACGGAACGGTAACTGCCATAAAGCCGATGTTTGCACGATAAAAGTCTGTCTTTTCGCCGTCTACATATGCAGTAAAGTTATTGCTGTAAGCCGTGCTGAAAAATACCGGCTCGGGTTCGTCAAGAGTTATCTCCGCAGTAAATCCGCTGCCGTCGGAAGTGAATTTCTCGGCATATTTCTCTCTGCGCTTTGCACATTCTGCAGAAAACTCCTCATCGTTAAGCGCATATATCTCCTCCTCGGGTATTTCTTCAAGATAGTCCGAAACTGCACTTGTATCGTCCACGACCATGGCTTTAAGCATGATGCCTTTCCTTGTATCTTCGTCAAGGGAATCGAATTTTTCTCTTGAAATGCAGTAGTCATAACAAAAACCCATAGGGATAAAATCGGGATTTTCATAAATGTAATATATGCCCTGCTGTTCCTTAAAAGTGTGCTTGTCCGAAAAATTAATAAGAGAATTAACGTCTGACACAAGCTCTTTTACCGAGCAAAGACACTCCGATGTATAGTCATTGTATATATCATCATATCCGAAACCTAAAGCCTGACAGTATTCATTTATATAGGGATTGACCGTGCTGTTGAAGAAATAAAGTGAATTCTGTCCCCAGAGAATATTCAGATTATCAAACTGACTGACAGCGGTTATCCTTTTTCCGTAAGCGGTCTCCTCAAATTTGGGGTAGGACATACGAGAATCTATTGTAAGTTCAGGCATTCTGTTTTCTCCCATTCCGTAAAGCATAGTGCTTTCCATAAGCACAAACGCAGCAGCAAGAGTTATGACCGCAGTCTTTTTTGAATAAGTTTCGTCCCGTTTTATCACAAAAATTATCAGTGCAGTAAGAATAAGTCCCACCGCCGTCATACCTATGTTTATCCACTTCTGGCTGTCGCTGTAATAAGCTCCTGTTTCCCACATGGACAGCTTTTCCATTGGAAATATAAGAGTAAAAACAGATATAGCAAGAGCGGCCGCTCCGTTAACGGCTATTCCGACTTTAAACGTCTTTGCTCCGTTCTCGATAGCGCAGGCGGTCATGACCGACATTATGAGAACAGGTGCAAACATCCATCTTGCATAATATGTAGTCCGTCCGAGAGAAAATATGCTGTTAAGCGCAGGAACAAGCGCAATAACTACGCATATGGCCGCAAGTCTTGTCTGCCAGCTTTTTTTATTTGCGCACATAAAAGCTATTACGCCGGACATTCCGAACACAGGCAGGTACATTGACATTGACGACCACCGTGAACCAAACGGATATTCCCCTCTGAAATCGGGGAAAACATTGGTGTATCCCTGGGTGTCGGGAACGGTAAAAATGGCTTGTATTATTCTTGCATATCGCCACGGGGTCTCATAAACAAGCGCCTGTATAATGTTGTTCAAAGAATAGGTATCACCGAAACGGGGACTTCCGAGAATACAAACTATCGCAGGAACAAGAACTATGCCGGCAGCCGCAGCACCAAGCACCGATTCCAACCCAAGGCAGAGAAAATCCCTTATTCCTATCCTGAAATTCTTATCGGTAAGCCTTACCAAAAAATAAATTATGATAAAAATAACCTCGGTAACAAACAAATAGTAATTTGTCAGCGCACATAAAGCGATAGCTGCTCCGAATAACCCTCGGCGCTTTTCCGTGACAGCAGCTTCAAGGGCATAAAGCAGAAGCGGAAAGAAAGCAAGTCCGTCCATATAGTGAAAAACAAAATTTGTCATCTGATAGCCGGAAAATGTATAAAGCATTGCCGCAATTACCGCATAGCAGGGGTCTTTACAGAATTTCGAGGCATAAAGATACCCGTTAAGGCAGCACATACCCAATTTAAGGCAAATAAGGAACGGAACTGCGTAAAGCAGCGCTTTCTGCGGAATAAGCGCAGTAATAAGCGTAAATGGGCTGAAAAGGTTGTAAAACGTGTAAGCGTCAAGGAAATCCAGACCCAGACCTGCCTTGAAATCATATTGAGGGATAGTCAGATCCGCAAGATATTGATGCAGATAAAGCAGAAACGGGGTCTGCTGAGCGTCAAAATCGCCATAGAAATAAAATATCCATCCGTTTCCGGCAGCATAGGGCAAAGCCGCAAGAAGAAAAATTGCAATTCCTGCCGCAAAAGAAAAAAGACAATATTTTTTATTTATATGATTATTTTCTGTAAGGCTGCCCAATTTTTTCATCTCCCGACAAAAATTCATTTCAATAATAAGTATATCACAACTTCTGCCCGTTGTCACCATAAAATTTTTTTATGAATATAATATATCGGACAATACCGCTTGCGGCGGAATTATCCTACTATTTATACTTACGGAGATATATTGATATGAACATACAGCAGAATAACCTTCATTCCTTGAAAGAGGGAATGAGCGCAAGAGTAATAAGGCTTGACAACGAAGGAAGTATGCGCCGCAGACTTCAGGATATAGGGCTTATAGAGGGTACAAAGGTGCTTTGCCTGCAAAGAAGTCCCTCGGGTGATCCCGTGGCGTATCTTATAAGAGGGGCGGTCATCGCACTTCGGGAAGAGGACAGCTCAAAAGTGCTTGTAGAAGTATCTTGAACCAAAAAAGTCCGCTGTTCCAATAGCTGAGGAACAGCGGATATTTTGTATTTATAGAGATGTCAGAATTCAATTACATTTACGACCTTTAAATCACTGAGCTGAACCGATACAACTCTTGAACCGCCTGAAATGTAAAGCATACCGTTTTCTGCAGCAGCTCTTTCAAAAACCTTTTCGTCGTCAAGATCGTTGTATTCAATGGTGCCCTTTGAGATAAAGCCGTTTTCTTCGTCATATTCAAAAACACAATACTGATTCTTTGTGCCGAATTCCGTGTGGCTGTAAACGGGAACACCTATAATGCCGTTCTCAGAGTCAATAAGTATCGCACGCCTGTCTTTAAGAGCCTTTGAGTTTATATTGTCAAGACCCTCGGCAAAGCTGACCGTATGGTACATAAGACCGTTTTCTGCGCTGTACATGGTCAGAGTAAGAGCGGAGCCGTCCTCCTTAACGCCAAGACCCAGAAGTTTGTCTTCTGAGTAGCTGTAAAGGTAAGCGGAAGCGCCTGCAAGTGACTGTGCCTGTACCGGAGGATCACTTGCAAGATCTATCACAAGCGCAGGCTCGCTGCTGTCTGTGTAAAGGCTTGCATAATTTTCCTCAAAGCGCACAGCGGATACCTTTTCGCCCGAAAGAAGCTGTCCGGCGCTGTTTACCGCCGTAAGAGTTTCATCAAGGACGTAAAGCGAAACGGAAGTCGTACCGTTTTCATCGGTTATCTCCGAAGCAATGCGGAAAAGTCCGTTATACTCGTTCATGCTGCAGCGTCCTATCACCTTGCCGGCAATTGAACCGCTGGCTTTGTAGCTTATGCCGCTTTCATCGGAAAGGTCAAAGCTGGTAACGATGCTGTAGTCGGAATTATCCTTGCTCTTGCCCACGCCTACTATATAAAGTGTATCTGCGGAGCAGTAAACATTTCTGCTGCTGCCGAGAACAGCCTTGACGGTGGCGTTAAGTTCGGAAAGCGAACCGAGATCTATGGCTGAAACTACCGTGTAGTCCGTGCTGTTGGCGTTGGAAGGAACTGTAATGTCCTCCGCCGCAACATAATGCTTGTTTCCGTTGATAAAGTATGCGGGAACATAGCTGTCGAGGTCGGCTTCCTTGTCGAGGGGTGCCGTCCTGTAATCGGAATAACCCGTTACGGTGTAAAGCACTCCTCCGACTATCTTTGAAGACGTATATCTGCCGTTCTGCTTGTAGGAAGCGGTGCGCACAGGGTTTGTCTTGTCGCTGATGTTATAAAAATCAACAACAACGTTGGTGCGGTTTACCTTTCCCGCTTCGGAGCCGGAATATGAGCTGCTGTCCGCATTTGAGTGAGTGCCGGCTGCCTCTGCTGGAACATCGGGCGCCGTCTGAGAAGAGTCTGACTGCGGACCGAGGGCATCCTTGGCAGCTTCGGAGCTGTCTGTTACAAGGACTTCCTCGTTTTCCTTCGATACAAGAATGAGCGTATCTCCCTCGATATAAAGCTCAACGGGAGGATTAAGGTCGTTTTCGACTTCTGCCACGACCTCCATAGTTTCAAGAGAAACAATGTAAAGTTTTCCTTCTGCGATACAGTAGAGGTTCGTTCCGTCGGATTTAACAATATCCGCTTCGGAGACTCTGCTGTCTGCAGCACCGGAAAAATCGTATGCGGAAAGCTCGGAAAGCATTTCTCTCGGCGCAGCTTCTGCGTCGGAAATAACGGGGTCTTCGTCGCCGGCAGGAGCAGTTTCCGTGCCTGTCTGTTCCTCTTCTTCGGGAGCAGTTCCGCCGAGATAGATACCCGTATAAATGTTGTAAAGATCATCGTAGGATTCGGGAGAGACCGCATTATAATCTATCTGATCCTCTATCTGTCCCACGTCGTCGTTATTCCTGCCGAATGCGATAGCGGCCGTAGCAAAAACTGCGCAGGCAGCAACGGCGGCAGCAGTCCTTGTAATAATGATACGTCGTTGTGCAGCGATTGAAGGAGCGGCTTTTATATTTCTGTGTTCCGCTTCCATTTTGGACTGAGCGTTTTTAGCTTTGAGCATTAACGCAATATTCTGAGGCGAGAGTTCATCGGGAACCTCGACCTCGCTTATAAGCTCATTAAGTTTTTCATCGAATGTCATAATTCCAACCTCCTTTCCATCAGCGCTCCGTAAGCATCTGTTTCAGCTTTATCTTTGCTCTTGCCGCTTTAGAACGGACGGTATTTGCAGACATACCGAGCATTCCTGCGATCTCTTCGCTTTTGTAGCCGGAAACAACGCTTAACGATAAAACAAGTCTGTCTTCCTCTCCCAGCTTTGCGAACTCTTCCATTATTTCCAATCCGTTATAATCTATCTCCTCGGACTTCTCTTGTTCTACACTGTCGAGTTCATCCAGATCCTGCCTGAAATTATTTCTTTCTATATATTCCTTCTGCTTATTTTTTATCTTTGCAGTAAGGATCTTTATTATCCAGGCTTTGAATGCTGCTTCATCTCTGAGCTTTTTTATGGAAGAATACGCTTCCAGGACAGTGTCGCTAACCACATCGGAAGCATCGTGCTGATTATTATTAAGGTTTATAAGAGCAATGCGGTACAAATCTTTATATACAAGGGAATACAGCTCTGCGAATGCGTCCGCATCGCCTTCCCTCGCTTTTTTCACACACTTGTCAAAGTCCGTGTTTTTCAAGCAGTTATCACCTCTCATCCGCCCAAGGGCGACTGATTAATAATAACATTATACCACAAAATCTTCTCCCTTAAAAGACCTGTCATATAAATAGTGTCAAAAAAACGGCTTTTTGTTGCGTTTAAAATTCAATTTTGTATATTTTCACAAAACAAAGCAAAAAATCAAGCCTTTCAATGTTGATTTTAAACATTTAAGGCTTGATTTTAAGTTTACTGCGAGTAGTTTTACGATATTTAATACTTTAGGGAAAATAAATTTTACAAGAACACTGTTCTTTGCGACCCCAAAAGCGCTACCTGTTGACCTCTTTTTTGTCAGTTCTTCCCAGAAGATAATCTATTGAAACATTATAAAGATCCGCAAGCATCACAAGTGTACCCGTAGGAATGTCGTGTCCTCCCGATTCGTAATAGCTGTAAGTCCGCTGGCTGCAATGAAGCACCTCTGCCACCTGCATTTGCGTAAGGTCCATATCTTCCCGTAAATTTCTTATCCGTTCATACATAATAATTCACCCTCATTAATAATATGTGCATTTATGCAACAATTTTATCTTAGAATGAATTATTCTATTGACTTTTAGAACAAAACGTGCTATAATGAACAAAAAATACACGGGAGATGGGATTATGTACGAAAATTCTACACCAAATACCGGGAATGTTGCCGAAAGCGTTCCCATGGACAATATGAAATTCTGCAAGCATTGCGGAAGCAAAATTCCCAAGGACGCAGTTTTATGTGTTCATTGCGGCAGACAGGTCGAGGAGCTTGCACAGCAGCAGGCAGCCCAGCCGCAGATCGTTATCAACAACGAAAATACCAATGTTAACTCCAATGTTGCCGCTGTGGGGGCCGGGTATATGGGGAAGCCGATCAATAAATGGGTGGCTTTTGCCCTCTGTCTGTTCCTTGGTTTCTTTGGAGTGCACAAATTCTATGAGGGCAAGATCGGCAGCGGACTGTTGTATCTTTTTACATTCGGATTATGCGGCATAGGCTGGATAATTGATTGCATTATAATCCTGCTTAAGCCTAATCCTTATTATGTCAGATAAAAATGAAAAATCGCCGATGAAACAGTTTTATTCAAGCTGTTTCATCGGCGATCTCTTTATTATAGTACAAAAATTTGTAAAAATAACATAGCCGCAGGCTATACCATAATTCCACATTCCACTCTCCACATTCCAAATTCCTTTAAAGGTTCTTTTTCGCCAGCTGCATTACCTGCACATATATACCTGCCACAACCTGATAAAGCTCCGGCGGTATGCCTTGTCCCACTTCAAGCATCGTCAGCATTGCCGCCGTGGAATCATCTCTGAACACAGGTACGCCGTTTTCTTCCGCAAGGTTTATTATTCTTTCCGCAACCTTGCCGTGACCCGAAGCTACCACAACGGGAGTGTAGTCCTGTTCGGGGTTGTATTTCAGCGCTACTGCGGCGCCGTTTGT
This sequence comes from Oscillospiraceae bacterium, assembly GCA_022769565.1. Taxonomy (GTDB): domain Bacteria; phylum Bacillota; class Clostridia; order Oscillospirales; family Ruminococcaceae; genus UMGS363. The sequence continues at coordinate 38,221 of JALEJQ010000031.1, read as the reverse complement.
GACAGGCTTTCTATATCTTGACATTAAGACCGCTCCTTTTATCCTGTATTTTGGGGAACACCTGCGAAAGGTCTCTGCGCTTTACTACCGTTCCTATCTTTGTGTCCTCGGCGTTATAGCCGTTCTGGGAGGCTATTTTCGGTATAAACTCCTTCATTTTGCCAAAAACGCCCTCCGTTCCCGAGGGGCAGAGAAGCTGCACGTTCAGCTTTTTGTCAAGGCTTCTCAGTTCAAGCTCAAAATATCCCACATCCTCTATTTCAAAGCAGAGGAAAATGTGCTTTGCGTCCTTTGCTCCGCCGCCCTCTGCGTCGGGGTCTGCCCACAGCTCGCCGAAGGCCTTGAAGCCGCCGTCATTGACGGGAACAAGGTAATGAAGCAGGGGTGTAAGCGCTCCCGGTGCGGCAAGAAGCCCCTGCATAATGTCCGACCTGCTCATTGAAGAAAGGGATTTAAGCGACGGATCGTTTATATTTTTTGAGAGAAAATCCATTAGATTCGCCATGGACGTAGGCGGCTTGTAGTTTATTCCCTCCGCCTTTGTAAGATTGCCCAGTATCTCGTTCATTGTCTGTGCAAGCATTATCTTCTTATCCATATCCTGCACGGAGTTGAGAACAATGCTGAGGTTGTCTATCAGCTTGTTAAGATTTCCCGTTGCGTTAAAACTTCTCAGCAGCAGGTTAAGCTCACCCGTGGAGTTCTGGGGCAGCAGCATTTCAAACGCCGCTCTTATTGCAGCGGAGCCGCCCGAGGTGTCCGCAGCGGAAAGCATCTGTGAAAGCGCCTGGGGTGAAACGTTGTTCAGAGCACTGTTAAGGTTTTGTCCCAGCTTTTCCGACAGCATAACAAGTGACTGCTGATTAAGTATTGAATCGGAAGCAAAGGAAACGTCCTTTTCAAGGAAGGGCAGGTTTGCCAGTATCTCGTTGGCCTTGTCCGCAAGCATGGTCTTCTTGTCCATATCGTCAACAGAGTTTATCATTATGCCAAGCCTGTCTATAAGAGAAGCAACGTTGCCCGTGGAATCGTAGCTTTTAAGTATGTTGTTGAGCGCGCCGCTCATGCTTCCCGGCAGCATAAGGGAGAAAAGGCTTCTCAGAGATTCAAGCCCGCCGTCGGGAGCGATGCCTGCCAGCTGTTCCTGCAAATAGCCTGCCGGAACGGAGGAATTGTTCATAGCAGCACCCAGCTTTTCCGCCATTATCGAAAGTGAGCTCAGGGGCGAAGCCGAACCCTGCACAATGCTGTCAAGGGAAGCCAGCTTTATGTCCGTAGGCAGGTCGGCATTTTCTATGTACTGCATAAAAAGCTGACGAAGAGCGTCCGCCTGCTTCTGGTCGCTTGTCATATCAAGAACGGCATTGAAGCTCTCGCCCAGGGCGGAAACGCTGCCGTTGAAGCGTGATAAATTGTATATGGCAAGGGAAATAAGGTTTTCCGTGCTGTCGTTCATAAGCAGGCTGCCCCGAAGGTCGTTCAGCATGGAAAGTATCTCGCCCTTCATATCGGTGAAATTTTCCTTTGTAAGAGCGTCCGCCGCCGCACGGAGCTGTTCCGCAAAGGCTCTTGAGGGCGCAGCCTTGTCTGCAAGGTAGCGCAGGTTGGAGGCAACGGAGGTAAGTATATCATCTCTTGCCGCAGCGTCGGAAACAGCCTTTGTGAACTGGAGCACCGCTTCTCCCGTTTCGTCCGAACCGCCGTTAACAAGTATGTCCTTCATCTGAGACCATATGGGGTCGCTGTAGACCGTGGATTCCTTTTCCTGGGACACCATATCCGCCGCAAGATTTCCCGGCGCAAGCATTACCTCGTTGGCAAATTCTGTAACTTTATTAAGAATGTCCGCATTTCCCTCGCTCCTGAGCGCCGAAAGAGTGCTTTCCCCCACGATAGAGCGCAGCACACCCATTGCGGCGGCAGGATCCTTTGCGGAAGATACCTGAACGCTTAGGGAACCCCCGTCCTTAGTGTCCTGATTGGCATATTCCTCCGTTCTTTCCGAAGGCTTCTGCACCCTGCTGGTGTCGCCAAGGTTAAAGACCTGGTCGGTCTGGGGCTGCTGAAGATTTTTGTTTGAAAATTCGTAGTTTTTCGGCGTTATGGGAGTAGTAATATTAAGCAGCTCAGCCATTGTCAAATACCCCTTTCGTCGTTTTGCACATTTTTATTGAGTTTTCCACATTGATTTTTGTATCTGCTCAATTGACTTTGGATATACATAAAGCAAGCCGTTTTTTGTACAAATTTGTTAAAAATGACCGAAAATCTTTTCAAAAATTTTTACATCAGAATCTCTTATATTGAAGATTTTGACTTGTAGTTATGAAATTTTTGTAGTATAATATAAAATATATAGTGCAGACGGCAGCTTTATTACTTATAATATACTTATTATACCATTATTGAAGGCGAACGGCAAGACCCGTTTTCAATAAAACCGTCAAAAATACAAAAAATGCAGACAGGCAGGTGTTTTATATGGCAAAATTTGAAGCCGGCATGGAATCAATGGTGGATATGTTTATATTCGAGTCCACTTCCCTGCTGGAACAGCTTGACCAGATACTTATGAAAACCGAAAACGAAAGCGGATTTTCCTCGGAGGAAATAAACGAGATATTCCGCACGATGCACACCATAAAAGGCTCCTCGGCAATGATGGGTCTTGACAATATGTCCAAGCTCGCCCACAGCATCGAGGATATGTTCTACATAATCAGAGAGGAAAACCCCGTTATAAGCGATATGAGAAGCCTTTACGACCTTGTGTTCAACGCTTCCGACCTGCTTAAAGCGGAGATAGAGCTTATACAGGAGGAAGAATACACTCCCACCGATTTCAGTGACGCTATGAACAAGATAAAGGCCTTTGCCGCTGCCCTTAAGAACGGCGGCAGTGCGCCTGCGGCTGATGCGGCTCCTGCTGCTTCTGCACCTGCTGCGTCTTCCGCTCCGTCTGCTGCAGCACAGCCTCAGGCTTCCGCAGGTCATGAGCTTACCACCGTAAAGATAATCTTTGATGACGACTGCAAAATGGAGAATCTCCGTGCGCTCCTCGTTGTAAATAAAATTGCCGAGGACTGCGACAAGCTGGAATATATCCCTGCGGACATCGAAAACAACCCCGATACCGCAAAGGACATTATCGAAAACGGCTTTATCGTTAAGTTCAAGCCTTCCTGTGATATGGACATCGACTCCATACTTAACCTTATCGGCGAAACTTCAAACGTAAAATCCTACGAAGTCCTTGAAATGGGGGCTGTTATCGAGCTTACCGGCACCATAAACGTTAAGGTGACCTTCGAGGAAGAGTGCAAAATGGAAAATCTCCGTGCGCTCATCGTTGTCAACAATATCAAGGACAGCTGCACAAAGCTCACCTACGAGCCTGCCGATATAGAGAACAACTCCGCAGCTGCGCAGACTATCATAGACAACGGCTTTATGCTGCATTTTGAGGCAAACGACCCCAAGGCTGTTATAAGAACCATCCATTCCAGCCCCAACGTAAAGCGCTGCGAGATACTTTCCTCCGGCACTTCCGCTCCCGCACCTCAGGCTGCTGCTCCCACACAGGCTGCCGCTCCTGCCGCAAATACGGGCGCACAGGCTGCTTCTAAGGCTGCCGCTCCTGCTGCCGCAGAAAAGAAATCTGTGGAGCAGATAAACAATATGCTGGGCAACAAGGGTTCCGGCGCAAAGCAGTCCCTTATTTCCGTAAATCTGCATAAGCTTGACACCCTTCTTGACCTTGTGGGAGAAATTGTTATCACCGAAGCAATGGTTACCTCCAACCCCGACCTTAAGGGTCTGAGGCTTGATAATTTCCAGAAGTCCGCCCGTCAGCTCCGCAAGCTGAATTCCGAGCTTCAGGACACCGTTATGTCTATCCGAATGGTGCCTATTTCCGGCGCATTCAATAAAATGACCCGTATCGTCCGCGATATGAAGGTAAAGCTGAACAAGGACGTTGACCTTATCTTCGAGGGTGAGGAAACGGAAGTTGACAAGTCCATTATCGACCAGCTCAACGACCCCCTTATGCATATGGTAAGAAACTCCATGGATCACGGCATCGAGGACAACGTTGAAGACCGTATCGCAAGGGGCAAGCCTGCAAAGGGCAAGATAACCCTTTCCGCTTACAACTCCTCCAACGAGGTAATCATTGTCATTGCCGACGACGGCGCAGGCATAGATACAAGAAGAGTGCTTGAAAAGGCTGAAAAGAACGGTCTTCTCACAAAGCCTATGAGCGAATATACCGACAAGGAAATATTCAATATGATAATGCTCCCCGGCTTCTCCACCAACGAACAGGTAACGGAGTATTCCGGCAGAGGCGTTGGCATGGACGTTGTGCGCAAGAACATTGAAAAGATAGGCGGAAGTGTTTCCGTTGATTCAAAGTGGGGCGAGGGCAGCGCATTTACTATCAAGATACCTCTTTCCCTTTCCATTGTGGACGGTATGGAAGTTTCCGTCGGTCAGTCCATATTCACTATCCCTATCAATTCTATCAGAGAATCCTTCAAGGTAAAGCCCAACCAGCTTGTAAAGGACACAGACGGCAAGGAAATGATAATGATAAGAAGCGAGTGCTTCCCTCTTATCAGACTGTATGAGACCTATGACCTTACTCCCGGCACATCCGACCTTTACGAAGGTATCGTTATCCTTGTTGAAGCGGAGGGCAAGTGCGCCTGCATCTTTGCCGACGAGCTTATCGGCGAGCAGCAGGTAGTTGTAAAGCCTTTCTCCTCTCTGCTCAACAACTTCAATGTTAAACAGCACGGTATGGCAGGCTGTTCTATCCTTGGCGACGGCTCCATTACCATTATTCTGGATATAGGCAACATCATCAGCGACTTCTAATCTTACAGCGAAAGGAATATGAGTTAAAATGAGCGAAGCTATTTATTCCGCCGATACCAAAAAGAAAGCCTTTGCCGCTGACGGCGTTGAGATACTCTTCTTCACTATCGGCGATAAGACCTACGGCGTAGAAATTGAATTTGTAAAAGAGATCATCAGCATTGAGCAGATCACTGTTGTTCCCAAGATACCCGATTACATCAAGGGCGTTATAAATATCCGAGGCAAGGTTGTTCCCGTTATAAGCGTAAGAAAGCGCTTCGGCATGGAGGAGATACCCTATGATGACAGGACCTGCATTATCGTTCTTGAATTTGAGAACGGCGAACAGGTGGGCATAATCGTTGACAGAGTGCAGGAAGTTGTTGTTGTTGACAAGACCATCATCAGCAAAACTCCCGACTGCAAGAACGTCAACTCCAACCGCTACATAAAGAGCATCATCAATTCGGAGGACAACATAAAGCTGCTTCTGGACTGCACAAAGCTTATAATGAACTGATCTTCGGGAAAGCGGCGGAATATGTCGGCGCTTTCCCGGCGACCTCAGAAAACAAAGCAAAATTACGGAGCGTATCATCATGCTTAAACTTACCGACGACGATTTCCGCAGACTTGTCGATTATATGAGATCCAATTACGGCATAAACCTTGAAAAGAAGCGTGTGCTTATTGAGGGAAGATTGTCGAATATGGTCACATCAAGAGGCTTCGGCAGCTTCAAGGAGTTCATAGATTTCGCCTTTGCCGATAAAACGGGCAACGAAACTATGCAGCTGGTCAACAAGCTGACTACGAACCATACATACTTTTTAAGGGAGCCGGAGCATTTCGACTATCTTAGAGATACCCTTCTCCCTTATTTTGAACAGACCGTAAAAAACCACGACCTGAGAATATGGTGCGCCGCATCTTCAACGGGGCAGGAGCCTTATACCATAGTTATGACTATGGACGAATATTTCGGTGCAAAAGCGTCTGTGTGGAACCTGAAAATACTTGCAACAGACCTTGATACCGACGTTCTTAAAAAAGCTAAGGCAGGTATCTACACCACCGACCTTTTAAAGGACGTTCCCGACAGGTGGCTGAAAAAATATTTCAACAAAATAGACGACAACACCTATCAGGTCATTGACAGAATAAGAAATATGGTTGAATTCAGACAGTTCAACCTTATGGATAAGATCGTATGCACAAAGCCCTACGATCTGATAAGCTGCAGGAACGTTATGATCTATTTTGAAATGGAAACGAAGAACGCACTTATCGAAAGATTTTACGACGTAACCAAGGAGGGCGGCTACCTTTTTGTCGGTCACGCTGAAAGCGTAGGCAAGAACACACGATATACCTACATCAAGCCCGCAATATACCGCAAACTCAGCGACCAAAAACCTTCCTTCCGATAAAATTGCCGCATTTTGATTTATTATGGTAAAGAAAACAGTCAGGCTTTTAGTGGTGGACGATTCAAAGCTGTTCCGTGAATCACTTAAAAAGCAATTTGAGAACGCCCCGGGCATAGAAATAGTCGGCACTGCCGCTGACGCATTTGAGGCAAAGGAAAAAATAACCGAGCTGAAGCCCGATGTGCTTGTCCTTGATGTGGAAATGCCGAAAATGAACGGTGTGGAGTTCCTTGAACAGCTTATGACCCAGTACCCTATGCCCTGTATTATGGTAACATCACGGGAGACCGTTTCCGAGCTTGCAGTCATAAACGCAGGGGCGGCAGCTTTTATGCTCAAACCCAAAAGCAATAAGGATATGACCGCTTTCTGCAATCTGCTTGCAACGAAAGCCATAGTTGCCTCAGCGAATAAGGATAAGTACGCCAAAAGGCACGGTTCGGGCATTGACGGGGTAACTCCTGCAGCGCCTGCAGCCGCATCCTCACAGCACATTGCAAAAGCAGTTCCCGAGCTGCCCACATCGTCAGATATTTCGGGAGCGTCGGCAAAGGGCAAGGACGGATATATAGTTGCTCTGGGTGCTTCAACAGGGGGAACGGACGCTCTGGAATGTGTTATAAAGGCGTTCCCCGACAATATGCCGCCTGTTGTAGTAGTTCAGCATATGCCTCCCGTGTTCACTAAAATGTACGCAGAAAGGCTCAACAAAAGCTGCGCAATGACGGTAAAGGAAGCCGAGGACGGCGACAGGCTTAAAAACGGCGTTTGTATAATAGGCGCAGGAGGATACCATCTTGAGCTTAAAAAGGATTCAAAAGGCTATTATGTAAAAAGCACTCCCGGAGAAAAGGTCTCGGGACATTGTCCCTCGGTGGATGTTCTTTTCAGCAGCGTTGCGGAAGCAGCAGGAAATAAAGCCATAGGCGCAATACTTACGGGTATGGGCGCAGACGGCGCAAAGGGTCTGCTTAAAATGCACAATAAGGGCGCATATACAATAGGGCAGAATAAGGAAACCTGCGTTGTTTACGGTATGCCTATGGAAGCTTATAAGCTGGGCGCCTGTGCAGAACAGCAGCCTCTTGAAAAAATAGGTTCGGAAATATGCCGCCGCCTTTCTGTAGGCTGGACGGAAAAGGATCTGAACGGCAAAAAGCGCTGACCGTAAAATAATGGGATTCCAAAGGGACGAGTCCCTTTGGCGAGAGAGCCCCTTGTCGCTCTCCGCAGAGAGCGAAATCCCCAAAACTAAGGCACATAACAAAGCTGCGTTAAAAACAGCAAAGTAATAAACCCAAAGGCGCAATTCACATCAAAAGTTGGAATCGAGTAGTGTTTTGTATAACACAGATCTCGTTGAACCGGCTAATGTGAATTGCGCTATTTCTATCGTATAAAGATAAAGTAACCTCGGATAAAATGTGCGGAGCGCAGCGAAGTGTGTTTTTCTGCAACACAGCCTCGGCACAGCAACCTATAGCGCCGTTCTCAGCGTTACCGACACCAGCTCGGGGGGATTGAATATCCTTATCCTGCCAAGTCCTCTGCTGACTACAAGCAGGGAACCGCCGCTTTGGTACACTCCTTCCTTATACTTGGGAAACAGCCTCAGCTCGGGGGAAATTATTCCTCCCACAAGGGGCAGTCGTATAACTCCGCCGTGGATGTGTCCGCCGAAGGAAAGGTCTGCTCCCCATTGGGCGTGAACGTCAAAATCAAGAGGGTTATGGGCAAGAAGTATGGTAAAATCCTGCGGTCTTGCTCCGCAGCAGCGCCGCATATCACGGACACGGAACCTTGCCCAGTTCAGCTTATACTGCCGCACTCCCCGATAATATTTTGCATGGTAACTAAGCCCGTACAGCCGCAGCCTTGCGTTTCCTCGGCGCAGAAGAACACAGCTGTTGTCAAGGCATTTTGCTCCTGCTTTTGCAAGCTCCTGTGCCGCCTTATCGAAAAGCTCGGGGGACATATCGGAGTATTCGTGGTTGCCGTTGACGTAATAAACGGGATATTTGCGGCAGAGCCTTTGCACCAGACTGATGAAGTCCTCTACGTTTTCCGCTTTGTGGCTTATCATATCGCCTGTCATAAACACAAGATCGGGGTCGCAGGCGGCTATTTTGTCATAAAGCAGAGCATCGCCGCTTCCGTATTTTTTATTGTGCAGGTCGGAAAGCTGCACTATTTTAAGCCCGTCAAACTCCCGTGGCAGCCTTTCGGGGCAAATATCGTAATGCGTGACCTCCAGACGGCTCATCGACTCCGCAATTTCGGGCAGAAAACCGCCGAGAGCCGCTCCCCTTGCCATATTGTACAGATATTGTTTCATAACAGGCGACAGCACCTTTCGTTTTTCATATTTATATGTTTATTTTCTGTCTTTGCTTACTTTAAATTCATATTTATATAAAAAATCCGCCGCAGACCTTTCCCTGAAGCCTGCGGCGGTGCATTTGTCAGTCCTTGATAACTTTTTTTGCCTTGTTAACGATAGATTTATCGTTCTCATAAGTAAGTACCGACGTAGCATAACCAACATCTACCCACTTTATATCTGCAATTTCTTCTTCCTGCGGAACATAATCAAAATTTTTAGCCTTTGCAATGAAATAGACCACTACCTTTTGTGTGTCCTTTCGGGGGAAATAGGTAACGGTCTCACGGAAGGTGGGGTCAATGATAACGTCAAGCCCGGTTTCTTCCTTTATTTCACGCAAAGCTGTTTCAATCTCGGTCTCTCCGTCCTCAACGTGACCCTTGGGAAAAGACCAGTGTCCGCTGTTAACGTGCTTTATCAGCAATATTTCGATATTCCCGTGATGCTTTCGGTAAACTATGGCACCGCAGGATTTTTCGTGCATCATAGGCTGTCGTTTCCTTTCCGGGCGCCCGGACAGTACAGAGCGTCCTAAAATAATATAGATTGGTATAATTATAACATATTTTTTATGATTTGTCTTGTTTTTTTGAAAAAAATATAAAAATTAAAATAAAATTAAAAAATAGCGTACCGCCGTATGGGAAATGTGAAGTTTAAAAAGCGTAAAGGGATCAAATTCACTTGCGCCTGTCATACTAATAACCATTTGTTCTATGGATAAAGACGGTGGATAGAATACGACCAATCAAGGAAAACGACCGCAGGCAGGCTGCCGCCTGTCAAGGGAGTTTGACGCAGAGTGGGCGTATTATATCCGCCGTATTTTATCCATAGGTTAAATGGTTATTAGTATCAGGTATTTTATCAAAAGCAGCCTAAAGGACAGGCTTTTGTAACCCAAGGACAGGCTTTCGCCCCGATTTTACATTATTCCTCAAATTGATTGACAAGAAAACGAAATAAGATTATAATAATTAATAGGGATTTCCGCATAACAGTCTGTCATACGGAAAGAACATCACATTTCGGAGGTGTATCATTTGAATTTGTTTTCCGGCTTTAAAGGAATTCTTAAAGGTACGGTAAAATTCAGCGATGTGCAGAAATACAGTCTGCTTACGGTCTGCATTGCGTCTGTACACATTATGCTGATATTCGTATTTTTATATATAGGCTCGTTACCGATGACAGTATACAATGTTTTCAGCGCCGCAGGATATTTCCTTTGCTTGAAACCTGTTAAGAAAAAATCTTTTATGAAGGTCTATATTTATACCTGTATAGAGGTAATGCTCCATTCTGTCCTTGCGGTATATATGGCAGGATGGAATTTCGGATTTTCAATGTATCTTATAGCCATAATACCTATAGGCTTCGATATGGCGTTCGCTCTTGACGATACGGTAAAGGGCATACGCACAGCCGTGTGCTTCGGAGTTCTCAGCTTTGCCACACTTGTCATATGCAGGGAGTATTCATATTATTTTGAGCCCGTGTATGCCGTTAAAAATGAGGGCTTTGTTCGTGGGGTATATATCTTCAACGTGATGTGTACCTGTGCGCTGCTTATACTTTATTCATATATATTTGCAGCAGAAATAATGATAGCACAGCTTGACCTTGAGAAAAACAACAAAAAGCTGGACAGTCTTGCCAGCATTGATGCACTTACGGGACTTTACAACCGCCGCAAAATGAATACTATTTTAAGCTCGGCGGTGAAGAACAACATCACATTTTCCGTTATTATGAGCGACATTGACAATTTTAAGGGCGTGAACGACACCTACGGTCACGCATGCGGTGACGAGGTGCTGAAAATGGTCTCGGAAATAGTCGCAGGCTGTCTGCCGGAAGAGGACACGGTCTGCCGATGGGGAGGCGAGGAATTCCTTATGCTTTCCTGCCGCCCTATTGACGAAGCTGCGGACATTGCCGAGAAGATAAGGGCAGCAGTTGAAAGCCGCCGCCTTTCCTTTGACGGCAAGGATATAAGCGTGACCCTTACCCTCGGTGTTTCGGAATTTACATCAACGTCAACAATGGACAGCGTTATCACCGCAGCGGACAAAAAGCTGTACAAAGGAAAAAACAGCGGAAAGAACTGCGTTGTAAAATAATAAGGAGCAGCTATGCCAAGATTTTTTATTGATACCGAGCCGTCGGAATACATTACCGTCACAGGCGGCGACGCAAGACACATAGGCTATTCCCTGAGAATGAAAAAGGGAGACAGCATAACCTTCTGCCGCATGGGAACAGATTATTTCTGCACCATAACGGAAATGTCGGAGGACACTGTTACCTGCCGCATAGACAGAGCGGAGCCGTCAAAGTGCGAGCCGAGCGTTTCCCTTACCCTCTATCAGGCGTTCCCGAAGCAGGATAAATTTGAACAGATAATACAGAAAACGGTGGAGCTTGGAGCGGCAAGGATAGTGCCCTTCCTTTCAAAGCGCTGCGTTTCAAGACCGAGCGAAAAGGACTTTGCCAAGAAGCTGGAGCGCTTCCGCAAGATCTCCGAGGAGGCGGCAAAGCAGTCGGGGCGTGGGATAATTCCCGAGGTGGCGCCCCTTATGACCTTTGAACAGGCGCTTGAGGATATGAAAAGCTGCGAGCTGCGGCTCATATGCTACGAAAACGGCGGAAAGCGGCTTTCGGAGCTTGGGCTGCCCGAGTATAAGAGCATAGGCGTTATGATAGGCTCGGAGGGCGGATTTGACCGAAGCGAAGCGGAAAGAGCGGCGGATTCGGGAGCGGTGCCTGTGTGGCTGGGAGAAAGAATACTCCGCTGCGAGACCTGCCCCGTTGCTGTTTCGGCTGTCATAATGAATCTTACGGGAAATATGTAATGTTGATATACGGACTGAAACACGGATAATTCCGCAGCTTTCAGTCCGTTTTTTATATTTGCTTATAATTATCCTCCAAAGAATTAATAATACCAATGCCCAAACTGCATATTATTCACAAAATGTTCGTTTATTCACTTTTTATTAATACATAGGCAGGTTAAAAATAGTATAATAAATTTATATATTTTTTAAAGAAAGGTCGTAAGAAAATGGGGTTTTTTAAAAACGCCGATGTTCCGGTGCTTATATCCTTTGTGATATATCTTGCACTTATGCTGGCTATCGGCTTCTATTTCAGCAACAAAAGCAAAAAAATGAGCGACTACTTCCTTGCAGGCAGACAGCTCAACAGCTGGGTAACGGCTATGTCCGCACAGGCTTCCGACATGAGCGGCTGGCTGCTTATGGGCCTTCCCGGCGCAGCTTATGCAACGGGTATGGGCAACTACTGGATAGCTATCGGTCTTGCAATAGGCACTATCCTTAACTGGGCGTTCGTTGCCAAGCCTCTCCGTAAGTTTACCGAAAAAGCAGGGGATTCCATCACTATCCCCCAGTACCTCCAGAACCGTTTTAAAGCGGACAGCCCTATAGTACGTCTTGTGTGCGCACTTGTAATATTCATCTTTTTCCTTGTGTACACAACCTCGGCGTTTGTTTCCGGCGGAAAGCTGTTCCAGGTGGTGTTCAACATTGACAGCACAAACACGACCTACACAAAGGCAGCCGTTATCATTTCTGCGCTTATCATCATAACCTACACCTTTATGGGCGGCTTCAACGCAGTTGCGTGGACGGACTTTATTCAGGGACTGCTCATGGTAATGGCTATTGTTGCGCTCCCCATTGCGCTTATATCCTCAACGAAAAATTTCAGCTTCGATATGATCGCAAACACACAGAAGATAGTTGCGGAGGGCGAATACGCTCCCGGCTTTGCTTCAATGGTCAGCGGACGTTCCTTCAACTCCATAATAAGCGACCTTGCGTGGGCGCTGGGCTACTTCGGAATGCCCCATATCCTTGTGCGCTTTATGGCTATCAAGGACGCAAAGAGCGTAAAGAAGTCTGCAATAATCGCTATTGTATGGGTAATAATTTCCCTTGGCGCAGCCGTTCTTATCGGTATCCTGGGTCGTGTTTACCTTGACAATCAGGGCATTTCTCTCGGCTCGGCAGAACAGGAGCTTATCTTTATCGATGTTGTAAAGAGACTGTTCCCCGGCGCAATAGCAGGTATATTCCTTTCCGCAGTGCTTGCGTCTATCATGAGCACCGCCGACAGCCAGCTTCTTGTAACGGCTTCTGCTGTTGTAAACGACTTTTACAAGGTAATCGTCAAGAAAGAGGCTTCGGAAAAGAAGCTTATGTGGATAAGCAGAGGCACGGTAATGCTCATCTCCGTTATTGCCTGCATTCTTGCTCTTGACCCCAAGGATTCCATAATGGGTATCGTATCAAACGCATGGGCAGGCTTCGGCGCAGCCTTCGGACCTGCCATAATCCTTTCGCTTTACTGGAAGCGTCTTACCCTTAAAGGCACCGTTGCAGGCATTATCGGCGGCGCAGGCACCGTAATAATCTGGGAATACCTCCTCCATTGGAGCGGTCATCTTTATTCGATCGTTCCCGGATTTGCGGTTTCAATAATTCTTACAATTGTTGTATCTCTTATGGACAAAGAACCCTCGGACGAAGTAAAGGCACTTTTTGACGAAGCAAAGAAAGCGGATTGAAATAAATTATACAGTGCATAAACAAATGAGGCTGCTGCAGCGTGTTCTGCGGCAGCCTTTATACTAATAACCATTTGTTCTATGGATAAAGACGGTGGATAGAATACGTCCAATCAGGTAAACTTGTTTACCTTGAAGACGACCGCAGGCAGGCTGGTCTGTCGGTCAGCCCCTCTGTCACTTCGTGACACCTCCCCTCACAGGGGGAGATTACGCCTGTCAAGGGAGTTTGACGAAGAGTGGGCGTATTATAGCCGCCGTATTTTATCCATAGGTTAAATGGTTATTAGTATTGATTTTGGGCGTTTGCAGAATTTCGTATTATAGCGCATAAAATGCTCCGTAATTTGTGCGTATTGCCGCTTTTGCAGGGAAATTTTTAAAACTCTTGACGAGAAGCGCTTAATAGGATAAAATTATACTGTTATGAGTATGTATAAATTTAAATGCTTAAAACCTGTTTGTGCCGTTTCTGCGGCTGTGCTGCTTCTATGCTCCTGCGCTACCGAAAAAAGCTCGGCGGAATTTTACGCCTTCGACACCTACTGCGGTATAACACTGTACGGAAAAGAAAAGGAGCTTTCTTCTATGAAAGAGCTTATGGAGGATATGAGCAGCGAGTTCCAAAACGCTTACGGTGCGGACGCAAACACCCTTACGGGAGAATATATTTCCGACTGCGCAGAGCGTTCTTTACTGCTTTCAAAGGAAATAGGCGGCGGTCTGAATATTACCTGCGGCGCTTTGACGGAGCTTTGGGGCATTTCAACGGATACGCCTTCCGTACCTTCACAGGAGGACATAGACAAGGCGCTCGGCACTCTTCGGGGCGGTTTTGACAGCCTTTCGGAGCTTCCCAACGGAACAAGGCTTGACCTTGGCGCTTCGGCAAAGGGTTACGCCTGCGACAAGGCGGCGGAGCTTCTTTCGGTTTCGGATACTTCCTGCGCCGTTGTTTCTCTCGGCTCGTCCACTCTTCTTTACGGCGAAAAATCCGATGGCAGCAGCTTTAAGGCGGCTGTGAAAAACCCCGACAAGCCTTCGGAATACCTTGGGATGATAGAAACCTCTGCCGCATTTATTTCCACCAGCGGCGGCTATGAGCGCTATTTCGAGCAGGACGGCGTTAAATACGGGCATATCCTTTCTGCGGAAACAGGCTATCCCGTTGAAACAGACCTTACCTCAGTTACGGTCATAGTTCCCTACGGCACGGAAAACGGCGGTATTCTTTCCGATATGCTTGCTACGGCGGTATATTCGGAGGGAACGGCGGAGCTTGAACGCTATATGGACAGGGAAGACTGCTTTATTATTGCGGCGGACGAGAACCAAAGGGTCTACGTCAGCAGGGGAGTTGATTTTACGCTTTATGAAAACACAGGCTTCAGCTTCTCGGAATAATGGCAGAAAGCTCCTCAGTGCAAGGGATATTCTCTTTTTGGCGGCAGTCATTGTTATTGCATTAGCTGCATATTTTCTTATGCAGGGCAAGGAAAGAGGCACTGCGGCTGTGGTGTCCTTTGAGGGAGAAGCTGTTGCGGAGATACCTCTTGACAGGGACGGCGTTTATCCCCTTGAAGGCTTTGATATGGAGCTTACCGTGAAAAACGGGGAGATATGCGTTTCAAGGTCGGATTGCCCCGACAAAATTTGCGAAAAAACAGGGTTTATAAGCGGAACCGGGCAGTCAATAGTGTGCCTGCCAAACAGGATCTCTGTAAGAATAATCTCAAATACAGAAAATGAAATTGACGTTGTTTTAAACTGATAGTATAATTAATATGAAGATAGATCCATTTGATTCCAAGGCTCGTTATGTAGCTGTAACGGGCATAATGCTTGCACTTGCGGCGGCGCTTACGGCTTTTGAAAGCATGGTATCGGCGTTTCTGCCTGCAGGAGTAAGGATAGGACTTGCAAACATTGCGGTATTTGCTGCTGCAGTATGTATAAATCTGCCCACGGCGTTTATCATAACGCTGCTGAAATCGGTTTTTGTGCTTATGACAAGGGGAGTTACAGCCGGTATAATGTCGGCAAGCGGAGGGCTGCTGTCCTTTGGGATAACGGCGCTGCTGCTGTCAAAAACACGGTGTTCCTACGTTATGATAAGCGTTATAAGCGCAATAGTTCACATTCTCGGTCAGCTTGGGGCGGCGGCTCTGCTTACGGGCAGCGTTTACACCCTTTATTATGCGCCCTTGCTGCTTGTTACGGGTACGGTATCAGGCTTTTTCACGGGTATTGTTTCGGGCAAGGTCATTCCGCTGCTTGAAAAAAGCCTTGCGGCGCATAAACGGGATTGAACATTCCGAATAAAACCGAACATCATTATAATTTCACATAAATTTATTTTATATAGGCAATGCCGTGCAAAACCGCAGGCGCTCTTTGTGAAGCATTGCTTATGATTAAGGAAGGAAAATGCCAGATGAAAAAACTAAACGGCGTGCGCCTCAGCCATGACAAAGGGACTAAGGACTGCGAGACTGTCAGCTTTCCGCTGCCGAAGCAGGTCATTATCCCTATGTCCCAGGCAATGGGCGCACCATGCAACTGTCTTGTCAAGGCAGGAGACGCTGTGACCGTGGGACAGAAGATCGGCGACACTGACGCTTTTATGTCGGTACCCATTCATTCTTCCGTTTCCGGAACGGTAAATGCGGTAGTCGATTATCTGCTGCCGGGAGGAAACTCCTGCAAAGCGGCCGTTATCGACACCGACGGAGAACAGACCCCCGACCCGAGCCTTGTTCCGCCTGTGATAACGGACAAAGCGTCTTTTGTTGCTGCTGTCAGAGAAAGCGGACTTGCAGGTCTGGGAGGAGCGGGCTTCCCCACTCACATCAAGGTCAATTTCGACAAGTCCAAGACCCCTATCGACACCCTCGTTATCAACGCTGCAGAGTGCGAACCCTATATAACCTCGGACTTCCGCCAGATGATGGAGGATCCCGATGATGTTATCAAGGGAACACTCCTTGTACAGAAATATCTTAATATTCCTATTTGTAAAATCTGCATAGAGAACAACAAGCCGGATGCTATTGCTCTTTTAAAGGAGAAAACGGCGGATATCAAGTCCATTGAGATAGTTACTCTTCCTTCTTCCTACCCTCAGGGTGCAGAAAAGGTCATTGTCTTTTCCGCAACGGGCAGGATAGTTGCCGAGGGTGAGCTGCCAAGCAATCAGGGCGTTATGGTAATGAACGTTTCCACCGTTGCTTACATTAATCGCTACTGCGAAACAGGTATGCCCCTTACTCACAGAAGAATAACTCTTGACGGAAATGCAATAACCAAGAACAAGGGCAACTACCTTGTTCCCATCGGTACAAGAATTTCCGAAATACTCGAATACGGCGGCGCCGAGAACCCCGAAAAGGTGCTTTACGGCGGCCCTATGATGGGCTTCCCTCTGTACGACACAGACCAGCCTATCCTTAAAACAACAAATGCCGTTCTTGCGTTCAACAACGTGGAAGAACCCAAGACGACCGCCTGCATACGCTGCGGAAACTGCATAAGAGTCTGTCCTATGAACCTTATGCCCGTTGAGCTTGAAAGCGCATACAAGGCTAAGGACGTTGAGGCGCTGAAGTCGCTTAAGGTTATGCTCTGCATGAACTGCGGCTGCTGCAGCTATATCTGCCCGGCACACCGTCCTCTTGCGGAAATAAACCAGCTGGCAAAGGGACTTATCCCCCGTCCTGCGTCTAAGAAGTGAGAAAGGAGAATAAACAGCTTTTATGAACGGATTAAGAGTTTCTCCGTCGCCTCACAGAAGCGCCGGACTTTCAACAACAAAAATTATGGCAATGGTCATAATCGCTCTGCTCCCTGCGGCAGTTATGGGCTGCATTTATTTTGGTTTAAGAGCGGCAGCGGTACTGCTTGTAACAATAGTTTCGGCAGTTGCCTTTGAAGCGCTTTTCAACATTATAACAAAGAAGGAACAGACTATCTCCGACCTTTCGGCGGTAGTAACGGGACTTCTTCTCGGTATGAACCTGCCTGCTTCCGTACCCTTCTATATCCCCGTTATCGGCAGCTTTGTTGCAATAGTTATTGTAAAGCAGCTTTTCGGCGGTATAGGTCAGAACTTTGCAAACCCTGCAATTGCTGCAAGAATAGTACTTATGGTGTCCTTCTCGGAGATGACAAGCTGGGTAGTTCCTTACTACTGGAATACACCGGACGCTCAGACAGGTGCAACACCTCTTGCGGCAGCTTGGCTTGACAACGGCACAAGCATGGTCGCACCCTTTACCCTTAAGCAGATGCTTCTTGGCGAAACAGGCGGCTGTATCGGTGAGACCTGCGCCCTTGCGCTTATTATCGGCGGAATTTTCCTTATTGTTACAAGGATAATCTCTCCCGCAACGCCCATTGCCTTTATCGGCACCTTCGGCGTGCTTACACTGCTCTACACGGGCAGCCTTACAATGACTGTTTACCAGCTTCTTGCAGGCGGTCTTATGATAGGCGCATTCTTTATGGCTACCGACTACGCTACAACGCCCCTTACCACATCGGGCAAGATAGTTTTCGGCGTTGGCTGCGCTTTGATCACCTTCGTTATCCGTCAGTTCGGCAATTACCCCGAGGGCGTTTCCTTCTCCATACTGCTTATGAACCTGCTTACGCCTTATATAGATAAAATATGCAGGACCCACCCTCTCGGAGCAAAGAAGCCCGTTAAAAAGACAAAGGAGGCTGTTCAGTAATGTTTAACGAAAAAATAAAGCCTTCTCTTGTTTTAACGCTTATATGCCTTATTGCCTGCGCACTGCTTGTCGCTGCATACGAGGCTACAAATGATGACGGCAATATAGGTGAGATCACAGAAAAAATGACCGCAGGTCTTAACGAGATATACGGCACCGCAGACGGCTTTGAAATGAAGCTTGACGAAAACGGAAAGGTTTATGCTCCCGAGGGAGTTACCTCCGTTCTTGAGGACGCAAACGGAAACACCGCATTTGAAATTATCGCTGACGGTTACTCAGGCGGCGGAATTCACGTTATGGTGGGAATTTCCTCCGACGGTGCGGTCACAGGCGTTTCTGTCCTTACACTGGGCGAAACTCCCGGCGTTGGTACAAAAGTTAAGGAAGCCTCCTTCTTAGACCAGTTCAAGGGACTTACCTTTGACAAGCTCCCCAAGACCGGCGGTGAAGAAAGCAGCACCAAGAAAAAGTACGTCTGGGGCAGCGAAGAGGAGATAAACAGCCTTAAAGAAGCTGCCTCAGCTGTTCCTGCAGGCGATACCTTTGAGCTTGATGCCATAACGGGTGCTACCCTTTCCTCAAACGGTATGAACAGAGCCGTTACTGCTGCTCTGAATGCTTATAACGAAATGAAAGGAGTAAGCGGAAATGAGTGAAGAAAAGAAAAAGGGCAATCTTTTTGAGCTTACAAAGGGCATCATAAAGGAAAACCCCGTTCTCGTTACACTGCTGGGTATGTGTCCTGCCCTTGCCGTTACAACAATGGCTTCAAACGGCATAGGAATGGGTCTTGCCACAACCTTTGTACTTGTATGCTCAAACCTTGTTATATCATTGCTTAAAAATGTTATCCCGAAAGCGGTTCGTTTGCCTTGCTTTATCGTTGTTATCGCAAGTTTTGTTACACTTATTGAATTCCTTATGAAGGGCTACCTTCCCGAGCTTTATGACAGTCTGGGACTGTTCCTTTCACTTATCACGGTAAACTGTATAATTCTCGGACGAGCAGAAGCCTTCGCCTCCAAAAACGGTCCCGTTAAGTCTATGCTTGACGGTCTCGGAATGGGTATCGGCTTCACACTTGCCCTGTTCCTTATGGGCAGCGTAAGAGAAATAATCGGCACAGGCGCTTGGTTTGGGATCGACCTGCACCTGCCCGTTACAATGACGGTGTTCATAATGCCTGCAGGCGGTTTCTTCACCCTTGGCGTTATCATTGCCGTTATAAACAAGCTGACAAGCAAGAAGCCCCCTCAGGAGATAGGCTGCGCAAGCTGTCCCAATGCCGCTTCCTGCCCGTCCTACAATAAAGAGGGAGGTAAAAGCGAATGAAAGAAATGCTTGTGATACTTCTCAGCGCAATGCTGGTTGACAACTTCGTTCTCTCAAAATTTATGGGTATATGCGCATTCCTCGGCGTTTCCAAGAAACTTGACAGCGCAGCAGGAATGGGCGCAGCCGTAACCTTCGTTATGATATGCGCAACTATCGTTACTTATCCTATTTATACGCTTATCCTTGTTCCAATGGGACTTACATATCTTAAAACGGTAGCGTTTATCCTTATCATTGCGCTTTTCGTTCAGATAGTTGAAATGTTCCTGAAAAAGAAGGTTCCGCCCCTTTACAAAGCACTGGGCGTGTTCCTGCCACTTATTACAACAAACTGCGCAGTTCTCGGTGCAACTATCCTTAACATCGACAACAGTTATGACCTCGGACAGTCTGTTGTAAACTCTCTCGGAGCAGGTCTCGGCTTCACCCTTGCACTCCTTATATTCAGCGGAGTGCGCCAGAGAGTGAACGCCTCCGATTCTCCCGCAATGTTCAAGGGCGTTCCTGCAACGCTTATTGCCGCTTCAATAGTTTCCGTAAGTTTCATGGGCTTTGCGGGACTGTTCAACTAAGGAGGGATAAAAATGGTAACGACTTATGTTATTCCTGCCCTTGTGTTCGGCGCAATAGGACTTGTGGCAGGCGTTCTCCTTACCGTCTGTTCCAAGGTTTTCGAGGTAAAGACGGATGAACGAATTGAAGCCGTAAACGAGATACTTCCTCAGATAAACTGCGGTGCCTGCGGATTTTCCGGCTGTTCCGACTATGCAAACGCCATCATCAGGAACGGCGTTCCCACAAATCTCTGCAAGCCCGGCGGAAAAGATTGCGAAGCGAAAATTTCTGCGCTTATGGGACTTGAAAATATGGATATTACGGCTCAGGTGGCGGTTGTAAGATGTAACGGAAACTGCAATAACACCTCTAATAAGTTTAAATTTGACGGTATCCAGAGCTGTAAGGCTGCGGAACGCTTTTATTCGGGTTCAACATCCTGCTCCCACGGCTGCCTCGGCTACGGCGACTGTGCGGCGGTATGTCCTCAGGATGCCATTACCGTTGTTGACGGACTTGCAAGGGTAGATAAAGCAAAATGTATCGGCTGCGGACTTTGCGTCAAGGCCTGTCCCAACCGTCTGATCGTTGTACACGATATAACGAACCACGTTGACGTTTGCTGCTCCTCTACTGAATTGGGCAAGATAGTGCGTTCCGTCTGCAAGACAGGCTGTATCGGCTGTAAGAAGTGCGAAAAGTCCTGTGAATTCGGTGCGATAACCGTTGAAAACAACCTTGCACGCATAGATTACAGCAAGTGCACAAGCTGCGGAAAGTGCGCAGACGCCTGCCCCGTACACGCAATACAGAGTTGCGGCGTTTCGGCGCCTGTACCCAAAGCTGCGGAAGAAAAGAAGGAAGCGTAAGACCGCACAGCAGCAGACCCGACTGCGAAGCAGAATAAAGTTTACGTCAATTCTGCTTGGTTTTCGAAGAAAACTCCGAACGGCAGTGAGGACAGAATTTCGCTTTATCAAAGGGTGGCAGGGGTCAAGGGGGCAGCGCCACCTTGTCGCTCTCCGCAGAGAGCGAAATCCCCAAAACTAAGGTACACAATAAAGCAGCGTTAAAAGCAGCAAAGTAAAGGTTAACAAAGGCGCAATTCACATTAAGAGCGGAACCAAGTAAAGTGTCCTATAACACAAAATTCGTGGAACCGCCCAATGTGAATTGCGCCTATTCTTACATATCAAGATAAAGTACCCTCGGATAAAATGTGCGGAGCGGAGCGACGTGCATTTTTATCCGACACGGAAAACTATGGCAGTCAGTTTTCCGCACATTTCGTTATAAACCAAACATAATTTATGTGGGGGACGGGTCTCCCGTTCTGATTTTCCGCACAAAATCAGCATTTTTCACATTTTTCTGTAGGAGCGCACAGTGTGCGCCCGTGGGTCAACGATTTTGGTGAGGTTCAACAAGCTTTGTCGGGGCAACCATTACATAGTTTGCCGTGTCGCAACAAATACACTTCGCTGCGCTCAGTATATTTGTTGCGAGGGCAGTTTTTCTTGATACGATAGAATAGGCGCAATTCACATAGTCGGTTCCACGAGTTTTGTGCTATACAAAACATTTCTTGGTTCCGCTTTTAATGTGAATTGCGCCTTGTTAATCACTACTTTGCTGTCTTTGCTGTTACTTTGCTGTATGCGCTGATTTTAGGGGTGTTTCGCTCTCTGCGGAGAGCGACTTAGGGGCTCCGCGCCCCTAAGAACCTGCGCCAAAGGGACTCGCCCCTTTGGAATCCCGTTATCGCTTCGCTGAATGAACTGCATTATTCGGTGGTTTCGCTGCTTTTGTTATCGGTTTCCTGCTTATCCTTTGCCATTATCGCTGTCTGCGTAAGTATATTAAGGGGTTCTTCTTTGGGGCGGTTATTCCTCTCGATTATTGCTTTTGCCTCCGCCGCCGCAGACTCTATCTCACAGAATTCGGGGAAGCCTTCTTCCTTTGAAAGGGCGTTATACATATCGCAGCAATGGGACAGCCTTACATAAAGCACCGCTCCGACAATTGCAAAGGGCGTTATCCATGCGTTGATAAAAGAACTTGTTATTATTGCCGCAAAACTCGAAATAACATATGCGAAAAATGCCCACATAACGCATTTGCCGTTCATAAAATGTGCAAAAAATGACGGAACAAACACAAACACAGGCGTTATGAACAGCACAATGCTGACGTTGGGGAGCAGCCCTCTGAAACGCAGCGTATATACCGTTGAAAAAAGGTAGTAAACCATTATAAATGCCATTACGCCGAGGCAGAAGAACACGGAAAATTTCCACGCCTGCTCACGGCGCTTGTTTATCTCCGTCATACAATCCTGCTTCTGGGATAGGCTCAGTTCTTTTACTATCTTAGGGTCAAGATTTATTTCCTTGTCGAATCTGTCCATAATAATACCCCCGTTTTATTTTTCGCTGTGATATTTTGCGTCGGTCTCCACCGTTATGCCATTAAGGTAATTGTCCCACATCTTCAATGCGCTTTCGTAATTCCTTTGGAAACGCTCTTCCTTTGTGCTCAGACCGCCTGTAGGAACACGGAAGCCGATAAAAAGGTCGTCTGCCATTGCCGTGTACTTTATATCCTCGGCAAAATTCGTGCCGCTTAACATATAGCCAAGCTTTGAGGCGCTTTCATTGTCGGGATATATCTCCCTCATATCCGCAAGCACCCCGTCGGTTATATCGACCTCTTTGCAGGTGTATTCATCGGCGATAACGATTATTGAGGTGTCGCTCTGAAATTCCGCCATAAGTTTTGTCTGGTTGGACTGGTTATAATAAGGGTCAACGGAATTCTTCTTCTCATTGTATACCGCAGGCAGGTAGCTTACACGGACGTATATCTCGCCGTCGCCGTTGAAATCCTCGCAGTAAGGTTCAAACAGCTTTTCCATGTCATCGGTGCGGAAGGTGAACTCATCGTCCTCCGCTATTATCATTATGGCAACATCGGGATCCTTGGTAGTGACAATATCGTAAATAAGGAATATTGCCAAAGCTGCAAGACAGGCCGTGAAGATTATGTACAGCTTGTTGTGGTAGAAAAAGTTGCCTATTTTTTCGCCGATGGTGTAGGTGCGCTCCTCCTTGACCTCCTTGGGTATATCCTCCTCGGAAATAACGCCCTGTTTCAGCTTCATAAGCTCAATTTTGTCGTTGGCAAGTTTTTTGGCGTATTCGTTCCGCTCGGCACGTTCCTTTTCGGCAAGTATTTCCGCCTTTTGGCTTTCCTCTTCAAGCTGTGCCTTGCGCTCACGCTCGTTTATCTGCCGCAGGTTTTCAAGGACGGAAACTTTTTTCTCGCCTTTGATATGTGCTTTGTCGTCCTCTGTTTCAACCGTGACATTTTCGTTATCAGCGTTTGTTTCGTTGCTTTTTACATCATTATCGGGCATATTCTTCTCCTATTGGTATAAATAATACAATTTTATTCTTTGCGTATAAAAATATAGGGGCAACATTAAAACTGTTACCCCTTCTAATTTTATAATATTTTTGTTGTTAAGTCAAGTGATTTTATATTATGGCTGCGAATACAGCAAAAATTCCTTTTATCCATTAAAAAAACATTAGTTATTGATTATATATCGAAATTATGATATAATATTGATATATGGAGGTGGTGTTATGCCAACGATCAGACCATCAGCAGATCTGCGCAACAATTACAATGAAATTTCTGAATTTTGTCACGAATATTCAGAACCTGTGTTCATAACAAAAAACGGAAAGGGTGACCTTGCGGTTATGAGCATTGAAGCCTACGAACTGCTCAAAGGCAAACTCGAACTGTATTCACTCCTTGAAAAAGGCTTGCAGGATGATCGCAGCGGAAATGTTGTTCCGTTTCGTGAGGGACTTGACAGCATAAGAAATGAGATCAACGGCTGATGTATAAGCTCGTTTTTACTAAGGCGGCTTTACAGGATATACGCACAGCGGCTTTGTATATCTCCGGTACGCTTATGAATAAAGAAGCGGCAAACAGAATGCTTGATGCTGTAGATGAAAAACTCGGGGCTTTAGCAGAAATGCCGTACATCAATCCGCTTGTTCGTGACAGCATACTTGCTTCAAACGGAGTCAGATCTCAGCTTGTGAATAATTATATGGCTTTTTATATTGTTCATGAAGATACGAAAACCGTTTCGATCATCCGCTTTCAGCATTCAAGACGGTATTGGATCTCGCTTCTGAAAGATGAAATATCTTAAGATATATTTTATGTGGGTGATAATTTATCTCGGCGATTATTCGTTATTATCTTCCCAGTATGCATACCTGAATAAATCAAAATATTTTTCCATATTATAAAGCTGCCAGCCGTTCTCTTCCGATCTTACCATATAAAATGCGATAACACCAATGTCACCCGAATTATTACAAGCGGAAACAGCAGCTAATGCCGAATTTTCATTATATGCCAGAATGCTCATATTTTCGGGGAGCAGCTCATATCCCGACAATGGTTCCCAAGGCTGCATCATTTCAAGCTGTCCGTCAACAGTTCGGTAATTTGTCAAAGTCACCTTGGGATGATCGCCATACAGGGGAAATTCAAACTCTCCGAACAGCAGCTCCTTCATTTTTTCATCGGATACAAATTCATTTGAAATGCTGCGGCGAATGCGGTCATAAAGCTCTTCCTCGTTCTTGGCATACTCGGGAGCCACAGCCTCATAAACATAACCGTTTTTGTCCGCTTCTGCTATTTCTTCCTCGGTATATATATGATCGGCTAAATATCTGCTGTTGCCGTTTTCATAATATTCATTTGTAAGATATTCGATTTTTGCGTGAAGCATAGCCATATTGTTTGAGGACTCAACTATCGCATCGGAAAGCTCGCTGCGTATCTCGGCAGTTATGCTTTCATCCTCTAAAGCCGAAAGCTCGGAATATTTCCGGTTTTCAGCGTCCCATATCCACATGGTTCCTCTATTGGTTTCAGAAAGAATATACAGAGAATCACGGAAAACTAACCGTTCAAAAGAATGATAGCCGCTGCC
The DNA here is from genome assembly GCA_022769565.1 of Oscillospiraceae bacterium. Taxonomy (GTDB): domain Bacteria; phylum Bacillota; class Clostridia; order Oscillospirales; family Ruminococcaceae; genus UMGS363. The sequence continues at coordinate 13,299 of JALEJQ010000031.1, read as the reverse complement.
GCTCAGAAGCTCCTCCGCATTCTTCCCGTCTGCGGCAAAAATATAGTTTCCTTCCAGTGTTACTGCACCGATATGGCTGAAGCTGCCATAGTCGATTAATATCAAACTTGCATACTTGTCTTTGCTGCTTAACAGATCGTGTCCGTTTCCATCGTTATCGGAATAGATAAGATGTGTTGTTTCGTCTCCGATATTTACTATATAGAAGCCTTCTGTCTGACCATCTCCGTCAAAATCCTTTTCAATAAAGCTGCTTACTTCTACCATAAGTGCTGCCGCCATTATTTCTTCACCGTCAATAATTTCGGTCTGCGGCGGTTCCCATAAGCCTAACTGTTCGAGCATTTTTTCAACAAGTTCCAGCTTCTCACTGCATTCCTTATCGCTTGGCTCCGGATGATCGATCGTAAAGGGCAGGCTTGATATAATGGGCTTTTCTTCCCACGCAAAGGTCAACGGCTCGGGCGGTGTTTCAGCTTCCGTGGTTTCGGTCTCTGCCGTTGTTTCCTCGGAAGTTTCTGCAGCTTCGGGGGCAGCGCTTGTTTCGCTCACGGTTTCGGAAACGGTCTCCGTCTCGGCAGAAACGGCAGCTGTCGTTTCGCTTTCCTGTGCAGGCTCGCTTCCTGCGGAACATCCCGCAAGGCAGACAAGGCTCAATGCTGCTGCAATGATTTTTTTCAGGCTTTTCATTTCAAACTCTCCCATATATTACATTATCCCAAATAAGATAATGATTTTTGCAGATAAGGTCAAACCAATATTTGACACTTTACGATTTATTATAACATCATTCAAGAATAATGTCAACGCAAACTGCCATGCTTGCGAAAACATACGATAAATGCTTAATACTAATAACCAATTAACCTATGGATAAATCCGACGTCTATAATACGCCCATTCTGCGTCAAGCTCCCTTGACAGGCGGAAGCCTGCCTGCGGTCGCTTTCCTTGACTGGACGTATTCTATCCGCCGTCTTTATCCATAGAACAATTGGTTATTAGTATAAATAATTATGGACGAATGATTAAAAGTTCACATTTAAGCTTGAATAAACAGGGAAAATGCGGTATAATGTAAAACGGTGCGTAATATTACAAGATTATGGTAATTAAGTAAAATACAGGGGGTACCAGAATGAAAAAAGGTTTTATTAAAGCGGTCGCAATGTTCGCCGCCGTTATAATGGCGCAGGCTACAGCTGTAGGAGCAGCAGCGGAAACTAAAACGGATACCGAAACAGCTTCGGTTTCCGCATCTGCAAGCACTGCCGTAAACTACAACGATAACGAAGGCTATACCGTTCTTGACAAGTGGGGTAATGCTTATCCTTATTCTTATTACTACTATGCAAATCTGTCCAGACAAAAGGACAAGGAAGATGTCCTTGATGCTTATTTATATTTTTACAACCTGCTTCATGAGAATCGCAGGGTGAACAAGGATAAAAAGGTCGAGATCATCGTTTCTCCCGCCATTCTTAAGGGTAACTATTTTTATGACCCTTCAAAAGGTTTTGCACTGTCGGAATATGACAAAACCTATAATGAAGGCTGTATAATAGAAACTATTTTGGAGGAATGTCCATATTTGTATTATTTTGAGCATCACAATATGAAATTCAAGTATATTTATGATGAAAAGTATTACAAGAACGGAAAACTTATGACAAAGAAAGTAGAAGCTGACGGAGCACCGCCTATCAAGGCTTCTTACACATTGACTTCAACCATGACAAACGGGCAGATAGCCGAATATGATAAGAGGATCGCTGATTTAGTAAGTGATTTTAAGGGCAAACTTGAACAAGATGGTGTAACCACCGCTAAAGGCTTCTATGAAACAGCTCTTAATTATGTTATGGACAATGCCGGTTTGAGTTACTCTAAGAAAGCAAAGAACGGCAATAATCTTGTAGGAGCTTTTTTTGAAAAAAAGGCCGTTACCGGCGGCTATATCGATGCATTCAATTTGCTTTGTCATAGCTGCGGTATGCCTTATGGCACTGCAGGAGGTTATGCAGGCGGAATTTCTGCACATGGTTGGAATAAAGTAGCTATAGGCAATGTGTGGTATAATGTAGATACTGTGTGGGGTATGGATTATTCATTTAAATTCGATACCGAATACAGAAGGTTAAGGGGAGTTCAAGAAAACACAGAAATTTCCCCCAAAGGCAACGGCAAGCAGCAATTCCCCAAAGGTGTTCCCGACGCCGATGCAAAGCCTGTAGACAGAAGCAAAAAGGCACTTTTGTTAGCTTTCCAAGCCGATTTTCTGAAATCCTACAAGAACTTCAAGGTGGCTGTAAAATTCGCTGTAAAGAAAGCAAATGACTATGGCTACGGTTATCTTACCCTTAATACTTCCTCGACCGAGACCCTTGAAAAGTATCTGACACAGGCAAAGAAGGACGGCATAATTTCCTACACATCTCTCAAAGTGCTTGAAGACGGTGTCCGCATAAAGTTCTGAAGTTCCGATACTTATAAAAAATCCCCGAAACCGATTATAACTTGGTTTCGGGGATATTTTGTTTTATCAGTCAAGTGATTTCATCGTCGGAAACAGCAGAACATCTCTTATTGCCGGTGAATTTGTAAGCAGCATAACAAGTCGGTCTATGCCGTAGCCGATACCGCCCGTGGGAGGCATACCTATTTCAAGCGCACGGAGAAAATCCTCGTCTATGCGGTTTGCTTCTTCGTCGCCTTGCTTAAGCTGTTCTTCCTGTGCAATAAAGCGTTCTCTCTGGTCAACAGGGTCGTTAAGCTCGGAGTAAGCGTTGCACATTTCCCAGCCGTTGATGAAAAGCTCGAAGCGTTCAACATAGTCGGGTGCGTCAGGCTTTCTCTTTGTAAGCGGAGAGATCTCAACGGGGTGATCCATAATGAAGGTCGGCTGGATAAGGTGCTTTTCAACGTATTCTTCAAAGAACAGGTTGAGTATATCACCCCTCTTGTGCCTTTCCTCATATTCGATATGGTGCTCGTCAGCCAGCTTCTTGGCTTCGGCGGTGTCCTTTACCTGCGCAAAATCTACGTTTGCGTATTTCTTTACGGCCTCGGTCATGGTAAGTCTTTCAAAGGGCTTGCCAAGGTCGATAGTATGCTCGCCGTAAGGAATGGTCGTTGAACCGCAAACCTCTTCCGCAAGGTATCTGAACATATTCTCGGTCAGATCCATCATGCCGTGATAGTCGGTGTATGCCTGATAAAGCTCCATAAGGGTAAATTCGGGGTTGTGACGGGTGTCAACGCCTTCGTTTCTGAAAACTCTGCCTATTTCATATACCCTTTCAAGTCCGCCTACGATAAGGCGCTTGAGATAAAGTTCAAGAGAAATACGCAGCTTAACATCCTCGTCAAGAGCGTTGTAATGGGTCTCGAAGGGCCTTGCTGCCGCACCGCCTGCGTTGGAAACGAGCATGGGAGTTTCAACTTCCATAAAGCCCTGTCCGTCAAGGTAGCGTCTTATTGAAGCGATTATCTTGGAACGCTTCTTAAATGTATCTGCAACATCGGGATTAACGATAAGGTCAACGTATCTCTGACGGTATCTTGTATCCTGGTCTTTAAGTCCGTGCCACTTTTCGGGAAGGGGGAGCAGGGATTTGGAAAGAAGGGTTATCTTCTGCGCATGAACGGAGATCTCGCCCTTTCTTGTTCTGAAAACGAAGCCCTCAACGCCAACAAGGTCGCCGATGTCCCACTTCTTGAAATCGGCAAACCGTTCCTCGCCGATGTCGTTCATACGGATATACACCTGGATACGGTCGGAGGAATCTCTTACATCAATGAAGTTCGCCTTGCCCATATCACGCCAACTCATTATTCTGCCGGCGATCCTTACTGTCTCACGCTTTTCTTCAAGCAGGGTCTTTAAGGCTTCTGCGTCGTCGCCTGCTGCAGCCTTAGCTTCTGCTTCGGTCTGTTCGTACTTTGCCTTAGCCTCTCCGCAGTGGATCGTAACGTCAAATTTTGTTATTTCAAAAGGATTTTTGCCTGTTGCTTTAAGCTCTTCAAGCTTATCCATTCTGATCTTCTTTAAGATATTAATATCCTGTTCGGTCTGCTCCTCCTCGGCTTCGGGAGCGACGTTCATCTGATTTTCATCTGCCATTTCCATAATTCCTTTCAAGCCGGAATATAGACTTTGCGCAATATCTGCTCAAAATATAACTTCCGGTATAATTTTACTTGGAGATCTCAAGGACTTTCATACGGATTATTCCTATAGGAGCCTCGACCTCGAATTCCTCGCCAACCTTCTTTTTAAGGATAGCTATACCGATAGGAGATTCGTCGGAAATTTTGTTGTTTTCGGGGTCTGCTTCGGTGGAACCTACTATCTGGAGGGTCATTTTCTCGTTAAGTTCAAGGTCTTCAACTGTAACAACGGAGCCTACGCCTACTTCATCTGCGGAAATATCGTCATCGCTTACAACGATAGCGTTTGCGATAGTAAGTTCAAGTTCCTGGATACGGGCTTCAACGATACCCTGTTCGTTCTTGGCTTCGTCGTATTCGGCGTTCTCGGAGAGGTCTCCGAAGCCTCTTGCTTCTTTAAGCTTCTGAGCGACCTCGGCACGCTTTACGGTAATAAGGTATTCTTTTTCTTTTTCGAGGTTAGCAAGACCCTCTGCGGACATTCTGACTTTTTTAACAGCCATTGAAATGCTCTCCTTTATACTGAATTTTTATTATATCAACTTAAACGGCGCATCGCCGTCCGAAAAATATACATTCTTATTATAGCCTATTTTACTGATATTGTCAACGATTTTTTATGACGGATGATAGGGGAAATTTGCTTCATAAAATTGAAATTATTGATATGCAGAGAAAAATAAAAAGACCGCAGCCCAAGCCGCAGCCTTAAGTTTGTTTTTATCTGTTATTTAATCCGTTAAGAACTTCATCGATAACAAGATTATCTGTCAGGGTTTCAACATTTTTCTCCAGAACTATAAAACGTTTGGAATTTTCAAGCTGTAAGTCGGATAAAAGCCTGATAGAAGGGGATATATCATTTTCAAGAGTGATTTTAATGCTCTTAACATCTTTCTGCAGATTATCCTGACGGTTGAGCAATTCGGCTTCAATATCGTGTACTTCGTCAATTTTGAGATACACTTCATCGAAGTGCTTATTTATCGTGTCAAAGTGTTCGTCTATTGTGACAAAGTGTTCATCTATTGCTTCAAACCGCTTATCTATCGTGTCAAAGTGTTCGTCTATTGTGCCAAAGTGTTCATCTATTGCTTCAAACCGCTTATCGATCGTGTCAAAGTGTTCGTCTATTGTGCCAAAGTGTTCATCTATTGCTTCAAACCGCTTATCTATCGTGTCAAAGTGTTCATCTATTGTGCCAAAGTGTTCATCTATTGCTTCAAACCGCTTATCTATCGTGTCAAAGTGTTCATCTATTGCTTCAAACCGCTTGTCTATCGTGTCAAAGTGTTCATCTATTGCTTCAAATCGCTTATCTATCGTGCCAAAGTGTTCATCTATTGCTTCAAACCGCTTGTCTATTGTGTCAAAGCGTTCATCTATCGTGTCAAACCGCTTATCCATAGTATCAAGCCGCTGATTTATTGAATTCTGACCATCAAGAAGCTGTTTTAACATTTCTTCGGTCGACATCATTGCATCCCCTTTCCCATATCTTGATTTTTTATATTATACATCTTAAAATAAACTTTGTCAAGGAGAACGGACGAGCAAAGCTCCATTATAATTCTTCTTTCCTCTGCACAAATTCCCCTTGAAACCAAACTTATTTTCAAAAAAGGTATTTACTAAATCGGATTTTCACATTATAATATTATTATAGAAAAAACGAAAGGAAACCTGTACAAATGAAAAAGAAAAAGATCACAGTAATGGATTATATGAGAACTGCAGTGCCTATCGCTGCGGCTCTGGCGCTTATTTTTGTTGCCGGAGGCTTTATTGTTTACAAGGCTATCAGTGCTTACAACTACAATGAGCGCTGGAAGGACTACGACGAGTGCGGCTTGTCGTAACGGGGGAAGCCTATGTACGTTTACAATGCGGAAATTCATACTATGGATTCGCCCGTTATCAAAAAAGGCTTCGTCCGTGCGGAAAATGGCGTTATATGCGAAGTTTCCGAAGGAATGCCGCCCGAGGTTTCGGAGGGCGACTTTGACGCAGAGGGCGGTCTGCTTTTCCCCGGCTTCATCGACCCACATTCCCACATCGGTCTTATTGGCGACGGAATGGGTGCAGAGGGTGAGGACGTTAACGAGGACAGCGACCCTGTTACACCTCACCTGCGCACCATAGATGGGCTTAATTTCAGGGATAACTGCTTCCGTGACGCTGTTGCCTGCGGAGTCACCGCTGTCGTTACGGGGGTAGGCTCCTCCAATCCCATAGGCGGCGACTTTATTGCGGTGAAAACAGCCGGAAGATGCGCCGATGAAATGCTTATCCGTCAGGTAGGCATAAAATTTGCTCTTGGCGAAAACCCTAAATCCACCTTTTCCGACAAGGATTCCGCTCCCGTCACAAGAATGGCGACCGCCGCTATTATCCGTGAGGCACTTTTCAAGGCGCAGAGATATATGCAGGACAAGGCGGAGGCTCTGGAAAGCGGAGATTCCCTGCCGGAGTATGATATAAAGTGCGAGGCGCTTATCCCTTTGCTTGAACATAAGCTGAAAGCGCACTTCCACTGTCACCGTGCCGATGACATTATGACGGCGGTAAGGATAGCCAAGGAATTTGACCTTGATTATGTCCTTGTACATTGCACTGAGGGATACCTTATTGCGGATATTCTGGGTGAGGAAAAGGCTTCTGCATTTGTGGGACCCGTTATCTGCGACAGGGGCAAGCCCGAGCTTTCGGGGCTTACCACAGCTAATGCAGGTATTCTTTACAAAAACGGCGTGAACGCTGCCATCTGCACCGACCACCCGGAAATTCCCGTTCAGTACCTTGCTGCAAGCGCTGCTTACTGCGTAAAAGCAGGTCTGCCCTATGAAGAAGCGCTCCGTGCCCTTACGGTAAATCCTGCCCAAATTGCGGGAATTTACGACAGAGTAGGTTCAATTACCATCGGCAAAGACGCCGACCTTGTTGTTTTTGACGGAGATCCACTTGAAATAATGACCTCCGTAAAAGCGACCTTTATAGGCGGCAAGGAAGTTTATCGAAAGGAAATATCATAAAATCAGCAAGACAAAAATCAAGGCTTCGGTACCGTCATTTCGGTGCCGAAGCCTTGTTGTGTTACTGTTCCATATCATTTTTCTGCGCAAGTATCACCTGAACGTCAAATTCGCTGACCTCGTCGGTGATAGTTTTTCTGTAAACGGAAAGAGTCACCGTCTGTCCTGCGTATTTGTCCTTCATTGCCTTTTTCACCGTATCGCCGTTATAAACAGCCACTCCGTCAATGGCTGTTATAATGTCGTACTTCTGTATTCCCGAATTTGCAACATCGCAGGTGGGATCCACCTCTGCAACGCACAGACCTATGGGAACATCATATTCCGCAGCAAGCTCTGTTGTTATGGGGATATAGAGAACGCCTATCCTTGCTCTGCCCGGGACAAATCCGTTTGCCATAAGCGCTTCGGCAATGGGGATAACGTCGTTTATCTCAATAGCAAAGCCTATACCGTCATAGGTCTCGTGGCTCATTCCGCCAACGGAAAGCCCGATGACCTGTCCGTACATATTCACAAGAGCACCACCCGAGTTTCCGGGGTTAAGCGCTGCGTCTGTCTGGATGCAGTTAAGTATGCCGCTTGAAGAATAGTCCGTTTCGATCTCACGGCCAAGGGCGCTTATATAACCGAAGGTGACCGAGTTCTCAAAGGAACCTGCTGCGCCTACGACCGCTACAGCTTCGCCTACTGCGGCGCTGTCCGAATCCCCAAGCTCTGCTGCGGTAAGACCTGTTGCTTCTATCTTTACAATGGCAACGTCCTGCTCCCTGTCAATGCCTACTATCTTGGCCTCATACTGGGAATCGTCGTTAAGGCGCACCTTCATATCGGAAGCGCCGTCAACAACGTGAGCGTTGGTAAGGATATAGCCGTCTGCGGTAAGTATCACACCCGAACCAAGGGAAGTCATCTGGTAGGGCGTGTCGTTGTAAACGCCTATAAGCACCTGTGAGGGCAGTATTTTCTGTGCAACGCCTTCCGTTGTAAGAAGTCCTGTTTCCTCATTTGCATAATAAGAAGAGCTTATTTCCGGCTTCTTTGATACCGGAAGATTTATCTGCACCTTGCTGTTTTTGCCGGAAGAAGCGTTTGCGGATTCCGTATCAAGGCTGCTGAACTTGTTTTCCGAAACAGTCTTGTTGAAATCCGATGCCTTTTTTACGACAAGAACGCTCAGTATAATGATTATTATCATCATTACGGCAATAAGGATAGATAATGCAATTATCCAGCCTGTGGAAAGCCGATTTTTCTTCGGGGGAACGGGCTGCATACCCATTGGCGGCACATATCCGTTTCCGTAACCGGGATAAGGGGGTGGTGTAAACGGGGGAGGAACATTTCCGCTGTTATAAGGCGGAATTCCCGAGTGTGCGCCGTTCTGAGGGGGGATTCCGCTGCTTCCCTGAGCAGTTTTTTCGGAAGCGCTGCCGTTTTCTGCGTTTTCCGTCCGTATATGGCGCAGGACTTCGTTATTTACAGGCGGAGGTCCGTAAACAGGCGGCACGGGTGGCTGGACGTAAAACGCCTGACTCTTTTCGTTATCCGTTGTGGGGGGAGTGCTGCCGTTTGTATTTTCCGTACCGTTTTCGGGATTGTTGTTGAACTCGTTATCCATAGGATTCCTCCTTAAAAATCGGGGGCACCGCCGTCACGGCAGCGCCCCGTCATTCAATTCTGCTGTTTAGGCGGTTCTCTCACGCCTGTTTTCATTGTGAATTCAAATTCCACATACTCGTTAGGCTCGCTGCGTACTAAAATAGTTCCGCCGTGGAGCTTTATTATTGAACGCACTATTGAAAGTCCCAGACCCACGCCTGTTTTGTCTATACCCCTTGACGGGTCGGTCTTGTAGAATCTTTCAAACACTCGGGAGATCTCGTTTTCTTTAAGTCCTTCTCCACTGTTGCGTATTCTTATAATGCTCATTCCATCGCTGCCAGTTTCAAAATCAAAGGCGATATATCCGTCCTTGTTGACGAACTTCACGGCATTTTCCACAAGGTTGTAGATGACCTGCTTTGTAAGGTCGGGGTCGGCGTTGAGCATAAATCTGCCATGCTCGATGCCCCTTATTTCCACCTGTTTTTCATCTATCCTGTTTTCAAATATGAGCAGGGTCTTGACGATAACGGGCATAAGGTCAAAGTTTTCCGTTGCAAGCTCCATTTCGCCTGCTTCGTACTTTGAGATGTTGAGCATTGAACGGACAAGTCGGGCAAGTCTGTCCACCTCGTCCGAAACGATGTGCAGGTAGTAATTATGCTTTGAGGGGGGGATAGTTCCGTCCAGTATGCCGTCCACAAAGCCGCCTATGGTAGTCATAGGAGTTTTCAGCTCGTGGGAAACGTTTGAAACGAAGTTTTTTCTGGTTTCTTCAAGATTTTCAAGAGAAACTGCCATTTCGTTAAGTGAATTGGCAAGGAAACCAAACTCGTTCTGCTCGGCAACATAGAGCTTCTTTGAAAAATCTCCCTCTCCGAACCGTTTTGCGGCAAGGGTCATTTCTCTTATAGGCGCCATAAGGTGCTTTGTAGCCGCATAAACAGCCGCAAATACCAACGCCAGTATTATCGCCGTTACCACCGCAAGAATGATGATGAGCTTTGAAAGATAAGCCCTCAGAGAATCATCGGGAAGTCTTGCGAAAAGGTAATATATGTTTCCGCTCTGCTCGAATTTATATGCTACGTTGAAGTAGCTTTTTTCATAGAAACGGTCAAGGCTGCTCAGCTCGTAAAAGCCCTCTTCGGTTATTTTGTTCAGAGTTTTTTCCCCGATTTTTCTTCCCGTATGAGAACACGGCGGTGCTTCGGAGCATACCAAAGCAACGCCGTCTGAGTCGGTTAATGTAAAGACAATGTCCGTGGTATCCGTAGCGTTGAGATAAACGTTTTTCAAATATCCGGCGTCAACGCTGCCGCCCGAAATTATGCTCAGTTTTGTTACGGCAATAATATCGGCGGAATTATCGGCGATGTAGTTTTTCTTTTCGCTCTTGTAAAATTCCGATGAGATCATCAGCAGGACTGCCGCTATACAGACTACGGCGGACGAAATTATAGTTGCGCACAGAGAGAAATACTCGGAGAAAACGCTTTTACGCATTTTCCTCCTCAGCCTCGAACTTGTAGCCTACGCCCCAAACTGTTTTGAGCGCCCACTTATCAGAAACGCCCTCCAGCTTTTCACGGAGACGCTTGATGTGAACGTCGATAGTTCTGGAATCGCCGTAATATTCAAAGCCCCATACTTCGTCAAGAAGCTGGTCTCTTGTATAAACTCTGTTGGGGTTGGAAGCAAGGTAGAACAGAAGCTCCAGCTCCTTGGGAGGAGTATCCTGAACCTTTCCGTCAACTCTCAGCTCGTATCTTGTCATATTTACGACCAGCTTGTCGTAACGCACTTCCTTGACCTCTGTTTCGGTGCCTGACTGACCGATACGTCTTGAAACTGCCTTGATCCTGGCAATAACTTCCTTTGTATCGAAGGGCTTAACGATATAGTCGTCTGCGCCCAGTTCAAGACCGAGCACCTTATCGAAGGTCTCGCTCTTGGCGGTTATCATAATAATGGGAACGTTGGACTTCTTTCTGATCTCACGGCATACCTGCCAGCCGTCCAGTTCGGGAAGCATAATATCGAGAAGAACGACATCGGGCTTGAGTGCGTTGAATTTAATGATAGCCTCGTCGCCGTCATGTGAAACGATCACTCCGTAGCCTTCTTTTTCAAGATAGAGCTTCAGCAATTCGCAGATGTTGTTATCGTCGTCAACGACTAATACTTTTCCAAGTGACATAATAATATCCTCCTGTCAGATTTGTTAGTATAAAATGTCAAGATATGCAAAGCGTTCCTGCCGTCGGTGCAAACACTGACATACTAATTTAAAATAATATTATGGACTATACTTGATTATATCAAAATATGTGAATCTTTTATTTAAATTTTTGTGTTCTTTTAATGTCCTAATTGTAAATTTCATAAAACAACCGCAAAAAAGTGCATAAATATTTACGAAAAATTCATTTACTCGGGCTTCGGAACAAAAAACACAGTGACAGTAGGCAATTTTGCATACTGTCACCGTTGACACACAAAAATTATTTTCTTCTGGACTGGCTCCTGCGCTTGTTGTCCACGTTTTTCTTGATGTCGCTCATACGCTCCTCGGAGTTCTGCTTGAACTTGTTGAGCATATCCTCAAAAGCAGCTTCCGGCGTAAGGGGAGCCTTTTCCTGGACGCTCTGCTTGTTTCCGCCGTCAAAGCGCCTGCCGCCGTTATTGTTGTTATAAGGCTTTCTGACGTTATCCTTCCTCGGCGGAGGGTTGTCCGCAGCTTTTTTGATAGAAAGCGAGATCTTTCCGTCCTCGCCTATGGACAGCACCTTTACCTTTACGGTCTGTCCTTCTGTAAGGAAGTCCTTTATCTCGTTGACGAAGGTGTTTGCCACCTCGCTGATATGTACCATTCCCGTTGTGCCGGGTTCAAGCTCGACGAAAGCCCCGAACTTTGTTATTCCTGTAACTTTTCCCTCGTAAATTTTTCCTACATCCAGCTGCATAAAAAATTTTAATATCCTCTCATTGTTATTTTATGGGTTAATTTCTTGTTGTATCGTAAAACCGTCTTTCATTGGGGTAAGCATAGCCGAGAACGTCGGAAGCTATCCTTTCCATATAGGCTCTTTCGTCCTCCTCGGCAAGGATGCTTGCATACTCGTCGTTTTTGGCTTCAAGCTCCGCCGCCTTGTTCTGCAATTCGGCAAGCTCCTGCTTTTTTTCGGCAATATCCGCCTGAGTTGAAATAAATGAACAGATACAATACACTACCACAGCGGCTCCTGCGAGAGAAACGATGCCGTGCATAACGGGACCTCCGTTTCTGCGGCGTTTTTCCGCTTTTTCCTGCTTTTGCTTCTGTTTTGCATAGTTTTTATATGTACTGCCCATTACTTCACCTCCCCGAACGAACTTTACGGAATATAGATCAAACGACATTGAGAAAACGCCGTTATGTGCATACTTCGGCATTTTCTTAGTCTCTTTATTATACTACACAAAAGCCGCATTTTTCAAGGGGGTAAAAGAAACTTATTTTGTTTTTTCCTCATTTTCATAACTATGCACAAATTTGTTAAAACTTTTTAGACAAATTCCTTTCGTATAATTTACAACAGGTGCAAAAACAGCCGAATATACTTTTTGTAAAATTTTACATACGGCAGAAACTATTGCTTTAAGTATACCTGTAATAAAATTCCCTATGGTGAGAATATAAAGTATAAATCCCAGCAAAGCGCCTATAACGCTGAAAAAACGCACCTGGCTGCGGCAGAACGTAACGGCGAAAAGGAATACCGCCGCCCCGGAAATTATCATAAACACAATGTCTCCTGCGCAGACAGCTCCTGTTTTTCTTGCGGGAGGGAAAAGTATACGGAACACTCTGAAGCAGTCGTAGACGATGCCGAGACCTGCCCCCAGCACTACCGACAGCAAAAACTGCATCGTCTGTTCCGAAACGCTGAAAAAGGTTTCAAGGCTCATGGGGTCACCTCATCTGAACATTTTTCCTATGAACGACAGTGGAGAGCGCAGGTCCTTATCCCCGTAAACAAGGGAATCAATGTCGCCCTCGATGTTCATTTCTCCGCTTGTTACGGACAGATCGCTTACATGGAGGTCGCTGCCCCGAACGGTCAGCTCGCCCATGCTTGTATAAAGAACCACGGTATTTTCGTCAAAACGGTCAACATCTGTGACACCCGACAGGGAAAGCTTTTTTCTTCCTTCCATTATAATATTGTGTACCTGAGAGTTATTATTTACTTCATTCATATTTACAGCACTCCTTTTTTCAATTATATGAACAGGAGAGCCTTGTTTATGCGCTGCGCTTTAATGAATAGTGAATAATGAATAGTGAATAATGAATAATTAATACTAATAACCATTTAACCTATGGATAAAATACGGCGGCTATAATACGCCCACTCTGCGTCAAACTCCCTTGACAGGCGGCAGCCTGCCTGCGGTCGTTTTCCTTGATTGGACGTATTCTATCCACCGTCTTTATCCATAGAACAAA
>JALEJQ010000013.1 GCA_022769565.1 Oscillospiraceae bacterium | reverse complement strand
TACCAATACAGAGCCGATATTAAGCTGCGGCTTCAAAGGAACAAAGCGCAGATCGTCATATTTTGCTTCAAGACGAATACAAAGTGCTATTCCCATTTTATGCTGCACCATTACGGCAATATTGTAAAGAAGATTATATGTAGCCGCAATATCAAGGCTGTCGGCATTTTTTCCGAACCACGCCGAAAATTCATTCTGTAACAATGCCCTCTCCGACACAAAGAGCCGCCTGTTGATAAGGTCTTGGGGAGTTACATATTCCTGCCCTGCCAGCTCATCATCACAGTGCACAAGAACGCCCCATTCTTCCTTTACAGCCATACGGATAAATTCGTATTTTTCTATGTCCACAGGCTCTGAAAGCAGTCCAAGATCAAGAAGTCCCTTTTCAAGCCTGTCCTTTATGTTGTCGGCGTTTGCGCTGAATATCCTGTATTTCACCAATGGATTTTTCTGCTGAAAGGCTGACATAATTTCGGTGAGAGAGGAAAAGCTGATAAGCTCGCCGCTGCCTATTGCAATTTCACCGCTAAGCTGTTCAGACTTGACAAGATCAAGCTTTGTCTTTTCCGCAAGGTCTATCATTTCCTGTGCCCTACGTTTGAGAAGCATACCCTCATCGGTAAGCACAATTCGGTGATTGCTTCGCCTGAACAGCTTCACGCCAAGCTCGTCCTCCAGCTGCATCAGCTGACGTGACAGGGTAGGCTGTGTAACGTGCAGAAGCTGTGCCGCTTTTGTGATATTTTCCTCCCTTGCTGCCATAAGAAAGTAATTCAGTACTCGAAGTTCCATTTTATCGACCTCCATTTTTTTCAGTATATCATACTTTTTCCATTTTTGCAATATTTCTGTTGTTTAGATATGCCTTTTGAGCATAATCGATTATAAAATATAGGCATTTGCAAAATATATCCCGACAATGTATAATATAACTTAGGAGAAATTTTTACAACAAATTTAAATCGGAGGTATTGTTATGAGTAAAAAATTAGTTGCATATTTTTCGGCAAGCGGAGTGACAAAATCAACTGCGGAAAGGATTGCAAAGGCAGCCGGTGCCGACCTGTTTGAGATAAAGCCCGCACAGCCGTATTCAAAGGCAGACCTTGACTGGACTAACAAAAAAAGCCGCAGCAGCGTTGAGATGAGTTCGCCCGATTCACGTCCCGAAATTGCGGAAAAGCTTGATAATATGGCGGATTATGATGTTGTGTTTGTGGGATTTCCTATCTGGTGGTATGTTGCTCCCACGATCATTAACACATTCCTTGAAAGCTATGATTTCTCGGGTAAAACAGTTATCCCCTTTGCGACCTCGGGCGGCAGCGGCATGGGCAAAACCGAAGAAATCCTTCACAAGATATGTCCTGCCAAGTGGAAAATCGGCAGGGTATTAAATCGTGCGTCCGATAACGACCTGAGCAAATGGGTCACTGAACTTAATGTATAAGGAAAGGTGATTTTATGTTAGGAAATTTCGTTTACTCAAACCCCACGAAGCTCTATTTCGGCAAGGATTCGCTTGATAATCTCTCCTCTGCTCTGAACGGTTACAGCAGGATAATGCTTGTTTACGGCGGCGGTTCCATCAAGAAAAACGGTCTTTACGATAAGATAGTAAAAATTCTCCGTGACAGCGGCAAGGAGATAATCGAGGACGGCGGCGTTATGCCAAATCCCACCGTTGAAAAGCTGTACGAGGGCAGCAAGATCGCAAGAGATAATAACGTTGATTTTATCCTTGCGGTAGGCGGCGGTTCCGTATGCGATTATTCAAAGGCAGTTTCAATTTCGGCATACTGCGAGGGCGACCCTTGGGATAAATATTTCATCAAATTTGAAGAACCCAACTGCAAAATAATCCCCGTAGGCTGCGTGCTGACAATGGTAGGCACAGGCTCGGAGATGAACGGCGGCTCGGTCATCACAAACCACGCTCAGAAGCTGAAAATTGGTCACGTTTTCGGAGAGAATGTGTTCCCGAAATTTGCTATATTAAACCCCGAGGTGACCTTCACTCTCCCCGAATACCAGATGAAGGTTGGCTTTTTCGATATAATGTCCCATATTCTTGAGCAATATTTCTCGGGCGATGACGACAACACCTCCGACTATATTATGGAGGGACTGCTCCGTTCACTTATCCACAGCACAAAAATTGCAGTTAAAAACCCCACCGATTACGAAGCGAGAAGCAATATTATGTGGACAGCAACTTGGGCACTGAATACCCTTGTTGCAATGGGCAAATCCACCGACTGGGAGGTGCATATGCTTGGACAGGCAGTAGGCGCTCACACCGATGCAACTCACGGAATGACACTCTCTGCGGTTTCTCTGCCCTATTATCGTTACATAATGCCCTACGGTCTTGACAAGTTTGTAAGATATGCGGAAAATGTATGGGACGTTGACCCCACAGGCAAAACAAAGGAGCAAATCGCTTCCGAGGGACTTGCTGAAATGGAAAAATATATGCGTGAAATAGGTCTTGTGATGAATATCTCCGACCTCGGCGTTACCGAGGATATGATAGAGGGCATTGCAGACAGCACACTCATTATGACAGGCGGATACAAGGTGCTTGACCGTGACGAGATCATTAAAATTCTAAGGGAGAGTATGTAAATGGAGCTTTCCGAATTCCTAAAAAGACTTAATAACGGCGAATACATTGCGGGTGGCTCGGAAATGCAC
>JALEJQ010000052.1 GCA_022769565.1 Oscillospiraceae bacterium | reverse complement strand
ATAAGCTCACGGAGCTTCGGGAAGCTGCTCTCGCCTATGCCGTCGCTGAACATAACGGCGCAGTCCCCGTCGGAAAGCCGCAAAGTGCGCTGTTCGGGGCGTATCCTCGGCATTATGCCGAGAGGAAAGGAAGCGCTTTCCGCAGTTTTCACCGTTCCCCCCGTTCTGATAAAGCTTTTTGCTGCCCCTGCCTTGAAAATATCCGCTCTGCCGCTGAAAAGGTTTATCCGCAGCAGGTCGGCAGTGGTGAATATCTCGTCCTCCGATTTGGAAAGAAGGATAAGGTTCACCGTTTTAAGAGCCGCTTCAACGCCTGTTCCCGAGCGTATCAGCTTTGACAGGAGAGAAGCCGCCATTCCGCTTTCGAGAGCCGCTCTGCCGCCGCTGCCCATTCCGTCTGCAATAAGATAGTATATACATCCAAAGCCGTCGCTGAATTCCGCAAAGCTGTCGCCGCTGACCTCTTCCCTGCCGCAAAGCACAGCCTTTCCCGTTTCGGTGCGAAAACAAGGAAATTCATGCCAGCAAATACGCATAAAGCCGTCCTCGGAGAAGACCTCAGGCTTGTCAAGCTCCCTGTCGGTCATGGAAGAAAGCCTGTCCGTCATCTCCTCCACGGGGCTTTCCAGCCTGCCTTCCATACAGCACGAAATAAAAATATGCCCGGAAGTATCAAAATATACCGCTGCCGAAGGATTTTTTCCGCCGAAGCGCTCCGCAGTGAATTTTACCCGTTCCGACAGGTTTTCATCGTATATTCTGCCGTCCGCAAGCTCTCCGCTTATGAAGCACAGCATATCCTCTGCGGCGGAAAGCTGCTCGTCTATACATTCCCTGAGAACGGCGGAATTATCCCTGCCGCTTTCAGACATTCTGTTCATTCGTGCGCAGTCGTTGAAAAGCTCCGCTATCTCAGCCTTTTTTGTACAGCCTTCAAGTGCCTTCGGCAGCTCCTTTTCTGTAATATGACCTTTATAACCGAGTATGCGTACAGCGTCTGCGAAAACAACGCCTGCTCTGCGGCTGCTTCCGCTGCAGCAAATCTCACTATTGCGGCATTCTCCGCATATTTTCCGGCAAGCCTCCTGAGCAATATCAATTTTATTTTCCTCCCCGTTTATTTCCGCAAGAAGCTCCGCCGCCCTTGCAACGCTGTCTCTTACTCCTCCTATGGTTTTCGCAGTAAGCCTTACCGCACTTCCGCAGCAGTCCAGAACGGCGGAATCACGCTTCACCGCTCCGTTGACCGCACCCATATACAGCCTGTCGGGAACAAGGCAGTAAAAAGCCGCTGCCGCAAGGGTATCCGTCATAAGCTCCGCCGCCCACTGCAGCTTTCCCATAAAAAGGGTAAGCAGCATTGCGGAAACGGAAAACGCCGCCGAGGACGCTGTTCTTCCCCGACCGGAAACGCAGCCTGCGATAAGTCCTGCGCAGTTGACGATAGCCGTACTCCGCACCATATCGGGGAGTTCCGTTCCTCCCGACTCCGCAAGTATCATTCCGAGGGCGGTAAGGACCCCTGCCGCAGCCGCACCCGTTCCGCCGAACCTGCCCCCTGCCGCGAGAATGATAAAAATGCCGAGGGTGCGTCCTGCGCAGAAGCTGCCGAACCCTACTCCGCTGAGAGCCGCTATGCCGAGTATGTACATCACCGCCGCAGGAACGCTGCGCTCCCCCGTAACGCTTATCCTTCCGCTCTGCAACACCTCTTCGGCGCAGGATGAAGCAAAGTACGCCACCGTTCCGCATATAATGCTTCGGAAGAACACAGCCGCTATGACCACGGGAGTTATTTTCCCGAAAAAAGCCTCGGCAATGCCCGAAAGGAAATAGACCGCCCCTGCCGTTACCGCCGCAGTTCTTGCTGTTGTCCTGCAGGAGCCGAAAAAAAGCTGCACACCAAAGCGTATGCACACAAGTATTGCCGCAGCCGTTATTTCCGCCGCAAAGCTGCCCACCCTCCCTGCCGCCATACAGGAAGCCGCAAGTCCGATAAAAATGCACAAGCCGTAAGCAGGAGAAGCTGCGGCGGTCAGAGCGGTACACACAGGGATAGCCGTTCCTCCCGAAAAAGCCCCCCCGAACATAACTCCGCACAGGCAGGCTGTTATCGCCGCAGGCACAGTGCCAAGACCGTGCTTTTTCTCCTTTCCCCTTGTTCCCCCGTGACGGGGTGCCGTACCCTTCGGCGCAGCTTCAAGCTGTTTTTCCTTTAATACCATTATTTTTACCATCCTTTTCTGTATTTTCGGTTTTCCTAAAAAAATATTATACGCCTGCTAGATGGAATAAATTGTCAAAAACACATAAAACAGGCAAGGTGAAAAAACTCCGAAAATTTGTTTTTTTACCTCTTGATAATGGAAAAAATATGTGTTATAATAAAAACAGAACATTTGTTGTGCTGACTTTTTACGGTCATGCTGCAATTATAATAAAAAGGAGCTTTATTATGCATCTTCAGGAAAAAACAGTAGGCACACAGCCTATTTATGACGGTAAAATAATCAAAGTACAGAAGGACAAGGCGGAGCTTGAAAACGGTGCCGTTGTTGACAGAGAGCTTGTTATACACCCGGGCGGAGTTTGTATCGTTCCCGTTGACAAGGACGGCAATGTTTACCTTGTGCGCCAGTTCAGATACCCCTTTCAGGAGGTGCTTACCGAGATACCTGCGGGAAAGCTGGAATTCGGCGAGGATCACCGTGACGCAGGACTGCGTGAATTAAAGGAAGAAACGGGTGCAGAGTGTGAAAACTTTGAATATCTGGGCGTAATGTACCCCTCCGTTGCTTATCTTACGGAAAAGATACATATGTATCTTGCAACGGGGCTTAAATTCGATAAGCAGTCCCTTGACGAGGACGAATTTCTCGATGTTGAGAAGGTCCCCCTTGCCGATGCCGTTAAAATGGTCGTTAACGGAGAAATAAAAGACGGCAAAACACAGACTGCGCTGCTCCTTGCCGCTAAAAGAATGGGAAAATTTTAAAGTTTGAAGAGTGAAGAGTTAAGAGTTAAGAGTGGAGTTGCTTGTTTAAAACTTCACACTTCACTCCTCACTCTTCAAACTAATAAAAAAAGCCGCCGTCCCGAGAAAAGGACGGCGGATATAAACCGAATTGAAACTCCGGATCAAAGACCTGCTTCTTCGGCTTCAGCTTCTGCCTGCATAAGCTCAATATGGCGGGTGTATGCTTCAAGGATCTGACCCTCAACAAGGGATCTTGCTTCGGGGGAGATAGGATGTACCACATCTCTGAATACGCCGTTTTCATCCTTTCTGCTGGGCATTGCAACAAAAAGTCTTTCATCGCCCTGCACTACCTTGATGTCGTGGATAGCGAGCATATCATCGATAGTGATGGAGATGATGGCACGGAGACGACCGTCGGGGATAATTTTTCTGATTTTGATGTCGGTGATGTTCATTTTAACGTTCTCCTTTTCATGAGTTTCTTTCCGAAATTCGGTGGGATACACTGTTTTGTTATATTTTGCTCAAATAACAGGTTTTTTATTCAGGCAGAGTATACATTTATTTTATTTTTGTATATCACCGAGTATAATATAACATATTATATTTAAGTATTTCTGTTGTAGATATGAATTTGAATTGACTTTTTGTAAATATTTTATGTGGGAGTTTCAGCCAAATAAGCCGAAAAACACAGTAGAGGGTGAAGTAATGAAGCTTATAATAAAACAGCGCATTTTCAGCTGGACGGACAGCTATGACATTTACGACGAAAATATGAACAGAAAATACACCGCCAAAGCCGATTTTTTTGCGCTTGGTCACAGGATACGCTTTTTTGACCGAAATGACCTTGAAATAGGCTGTATAGAAGAAAAACTGCTGAGGCTGTTTGCCGAATTTGACGTTTACATTATGGGGTCAAGATACGGCTCTATAAAAAAGAAGCTCAGTCTTTTTACGCCCAAATATGACATTGACTACAACGGCTGGAGCGTAACGGGAGATATTTTTGAATGGAATTATGAGGTAAGAACATATAACGGACTTGTTATCGCATATATAAAAAAGGAAATTTTAAATCTGTCCGATACATATGTTATAGATATTCTGAACGATTCGGACGAAATTTCGGTGCTGCTGCTCGTTGCCGCCATTGACGCCGCAAACTGCAGCAGAAATTGATAATACAGAAAGGCTTTAAGTTTAAAAATCAAAAATATTTGATTTTTAAACTACGAGTTTTGTTTCTTCGGCTGTCGCCTCGATTTCCTTACAGAAAACACAAAACTCAGAAAGGAATAGTCATAATTATGTTGGATAAATTTGACGGCTCCGTTTTAGACGGAAAAAAACACATTCATTTTATAGGTATAGGCGGTTCGGGTATGTATCCCCTCGCCCAGATACTCCACTCACGGGGTTATTACCTTACAGGCTCGGACAACAACGAAACGGACACCCTTCAGGCAGTAAGGAGTATGGGCATCCCCGTTTATCTCGGTCAGAGGGCGGAAAATATAGTTGGTGCCGACCTTATCGTTCACACGGCGGCGATCATGGCAGACAATCCCGAGCTTATTGCGGCTAAGGCAAGCGGCGTTCCCGTTCTTGAAAGAAGCGAGCTGCTTGGCATCATCACAGGCTGCTATGAAAACGCCGTATGCGTAAGCGGAACCCACGGAAAGACCACCACAACTTCCATGATAACACAGATACTTAAAGAAAAGGGCATGGACATCAGTGCCGTTATCGGCGGCAAGCTCCCCCTTATCCACGGCAGCGGAATTGCGGGAAAGTCTGACGTTCTTGTCTGCGAGGCCTGCGAGTTTATGGATCATTTCCTTAAGCTATCCCCCGATGTAAGCGTTATTCTTAACGTTGACGCAGACCATCTGGACTATTTCGGCAGCCTTGACAACATTATACGCTCCTTCCGCAGATTTGCGGAGATGACTTCAAAGGCGGTCATTGTCAACGGCAGCGACGAAAACTCTGTAAAATGCGTTGAAGCTCTTGAAAAAAAATGCGAAATAATTACATTCGGCAGGGACGCTTCCTGCGACTGGTACCCCGAAAATATCCGCCATATAAGCGGTCTTGAAACAAGGTTTGACCTTATGCACAAGGGCGAAAGGCTGACTGAGCTTACCATACACGTTCCCGGAGAGCACAACATTCTTAACGCTGTTGCCGCCGCTGCCGCTGCCATATACGAGGGTGCGGAGCCTGCGGACGTTAAGAAGGGTCTTGAGGATTTCAAAGGTGCGCAGAGGCGTTTTGAGAAGTACGGCGAAATTGACGGCGTAACGGTGGTTGACGATTACGGACATCACCCTGCAGAGATAAGCGTTACCCTTGAAGCGGCGAAAAAGCTTGGCTACAAGCGTGTCTGGGCGGTACATCAGCCCTTTACCTTCTCACGGACGGCAATGCTTCTTGACGATTTTGCCAAGGCGCTGTCCATTGCCGACAAGGTAGTGCTTACATCTATAATGGGGTCAAGAGAAAAGAACACCATAGGCATACACACAAAGGCTCTTGCGGAAAAAATCGAGGGAGCGGTGTGGTTTGAGGAAGAAGAACACGACAGGAATTTTGAGCTTTGCGCCGAATACGCTGCAGAAAATGCTGAAAGCGGCGACCTTATCGTAACACTCGGCTGCGGCGACGTTAACAAGCTGGCAAGGCTCATACTGAAAAAGCTGGAAGAAAGGAGAAGCGTATGAACGACAAGGAAAGAAGAGTTTTTGAGTTTGTAAAAGAGCGTGTCGAGGAGGGCATTCCCCCTTCTATAAGAGAGATCTGCGCCGCTTTGGGCATACGCTCCACTTCAACTGCGGCAAGGTATGTAAACAACCTTGTTGATGAGGGTATTCTTGAAAAGGTGGACGGCTGCAACCGTGCCATTAAGCTGGCAGGAAAGGGTGCGGCAAAGATACCCCTTATGGGAACTATCACCGCAGGTCAGCCTATCACCGCAATTGAAGACATAACCGATTTCATCAACTTCCACGAATACAAGAACTACACGGGAGAGCTTTTCGCCCTTAAGGTAAGGGGCGAAAGCATGATAAACGCCGCTATTCTTGACGGCGACATCGTTGTTGTTGAAAGATGCAGTGCGGCAAGGAACGGCGAGATAGTTGCGGCACTTGTGAACGGCGAGGAAGCGACGGTCAAGACCTTCTACAAGGAGGACGGACACTACCGCTTACAGCCGGAAAACGACACTATGGACCCGATCATCGTTGAAGAATGTGAGATTATCGGCAGGATAGTTGCCGTAATGAGGTATCTGTAATGGCATATATGTACGGACAGTACGGCTACAGCCCTGCGCCCCCTACGCAGGAGAGAAGCGTTATCCCCGGCAGAGAGGAAAAAAAGCGCATAAGGAAGCTGTACAACAGCGTCGGCATTGCCCTGACGGTGCAGTATATCTTTATGTACGCTCTGGCAATGATGGGGTACATTGGGTTTGGCGATTTTATTACGGAAGAAATAAACGAGGAAACGGGAGCGGCGGTGGTAGGCTTTGCGGAGGCATCAATAATGTTCTGCGCCCCTGCTATTGCTTCGATAATAATATTCTTTGTTTACAACGCAATAAGCAGGGTAAAGACATCAAGCCTGTTCCGCACGGAAAGGGTAAGCGGTGCTTTTATCGGCAAAGCGGTGCTTGCGGCGTTTTTCTTTCATCAGATAGGAATGTTCCTTGAATACGGCGTTTCCATCGTTCTTACGGCAATGGGACTGGACACGCCTTCTCTTAATTACGAGATACAAAGGGATATACCCACAACGGCAATGGACCTTTTCTCCTCGGTAATACTTGCGCCCATAGCGGAAGAGCTGCTTTACAGAGGAATTGTGCTTAAAGAGACCGCAAGGGTAAGCAGGCGGTTTGCCATCGTTTTTTCTGCGGTAATGTTCGGACTTATGCACGGAAATCCTTATCAGCTGGTAATGGCGACACTGCTGGGGCTTGTGCTTGGATATGTTACCATTGAATCGGATTCACTTATTCCTGCTATAGTATGCCATATGGCGGTGAATTTTGCGGCTTCGATACCCGACCTTGCGGCATATTTTGACGAAGCACTTTACGACCCTGTTTATTACATCATTTCGGCACTTGAATTTGTGTTGGGACTTATCGGATCTATCTATATAATAAAAAATGACGGCATAAAGCTGCCGCCTTACACGGAATATCACAAAAAGCGCACTCTGCCCATAATGATCACCTCCGCAGGCATCATAATTATAACGGCTATCTATATTTTCGACGTATGCACAAGCGTGGAGCCTATAGAAGAAGCGGCGGAGTTTGCCGAAACTGCTTTGCGAATGTTTATAAGATAAAAAGCGGCACCAATATACCACGGTGCCGCTTTTCATATCACTCTGCTTTTTCAGGCAGAACAAGATATTCGGAGCTTATATTTTTCTCGAGAACGTTAAATATGTAGTCGTAGCCGAAAACGCTCATGGAATTTACGCCGTGAGCCGCAGCAAGCTCGGGAGTGTACTGTGACAGCGGATAAATGCGGACATTGGAGTAGTTCCCGTCATAATGGGTAACTATGGGTATCAGCTTAACATCGGAGATGACAGGCTGCGCCTCTTCTTCCCCCGAAACAAGAGCACTTACGTTAAACTGCAGCACTCCCCCGATAAGATTCTGTCCAACGCTTTGGGCGGAAATAAAATTGCCAAGTGAATATGCGCACAGTGCCTTTGAACCGTCCTCACGTTCTATCATTTCAATGTCACGAAGAACGTGGGGATGGTTTCCTATTATAACGTCCGCTCCGGCTTCCGCAAGTATCTTCGCCGTTGTGCGCTGATAATCGCTTATAACATCGGAATTTTCAACGCCCCAATGAAGGGAAACTATACAAACATCGGAAATTTCCTCCGCAGCCTTTATATCCTCCTTCATTCCGTCAATGTCAAGTGCATCGCCTATAACAAGCTCCGAATCCGCAGGCAGGTACAGACCGTTAAGGCTTTCGGTGTAGGCAAGGTAGGAGAAGGTCACGCCGTTTACCTCGTTGGTGCGTATATCGGCTTTGTCCTCAGCGTTTCGGTAAGCGCCTGCAACGGTAACGTCCTTTGTTCCCCAGTAGTCAAGGCAGGCGTTCAGACCGCTCACGCCTTTGTCAAGGGTATGGTTGTTTGCAATGGTAAAAACGTCAAAGCCGATGTCTATCATATGGTTGCCCAGAGCCGTGGGAGAATTGAAGCAGGGGTAGGTGGACGGCTCAAACTGATCGTTGCAGATAAGAGTTTCCTGATTTATCACCGCAATGTCAGCTTCTTCAATAAGGCTTGTGACGTTCTCATAAGCATAGGCAAAATCATAGCCGCCGTCTGCGGAACGTGCAGCCGCCTGCTTGTAAATGCTTGAATGGATAAGGTTGTCCCCCGTTGCCGCAAAGCTGACAGTTTCCCAGACTTCGGACGGTTCGGTGGTGACCGTTGTGGTTTCCGTGGTCGTTTCCGCAGTCGTAGTTTCCTCGGCTTCTCCTCCGACGGGAAGTGCGCTTTCCTCAGCGGCAGAATAGACCGTTCCTTCTTCGGGCAGTATCACATTGACCTGCACCGCTTCTTCCTCGCCGCAGCCTGTGAGCGCCGAGGCAATCAACGCCGAAGCAAGACATAACGTTAGTTTCTTTTTCATAATGACCCCTCTTTTTATCATTCAATATTAAGGTAAACAGCAGAACCGAAAATCTCCGCACTTGTTTCCCATTCCAAATACGGCTCGGAATTGAACGAACCGTCCGACTTTGATACCGTGTAACTGTATCTGCCAAGCACAGCTGTATCGTTCAGACCCCAATCTCCGCCTACAATATAAATATTGTAATATTTATAAACAAAGCTGTCGTCTGTTTCCGTTACCTTGCGGCAGAGCTTGTTCCCGTACTCCTTCTCTGACAAAATATCAAAGTTTTCCTTAACGCTTTCCGACGTCATTTCTCCCGTGTAGAACCTTGCGCCGTCACGTTCCGTAAAATTCTTCATAAAAATACGCCTGTAAGCACGGTCTATGTACATTTCGGTAAGAACGTCATTTTCGTAAAGAGTGCGTATCTCGGTGTAGGTATTGCTCCACTCCGAATAAATGTCGTTCTCCCCCAGCTTTTCAATAACGCCGTTTTCGTACTCGCCATAACACATGGGATAGTTATTTTCATCGGCGCAGTACGCTTCAAAGTCCACGCCCTCCGGCACAAACATTATATCAAAGCTGCCTGCAAAGGGTACTCCCATATCGTCAATAACGGTGTAGTCTTCTATAATGTCCTCAGCACGGAGATCAAGCTGCGCAAGCTCGGTTATCTGCTCGTTGGCAAGAGCTTCCATGCTGTCAAAATCAAAGCTGAAGGATATTTCGGGAGCAGTATGCTCTGTAACGGGCGGCAAGTTGATGTATTCCGTCTTTTCCGCAGAAACGGAAGTCTCGGTTTTCACGGAATAAGACTTTTCATTCTCAGTTTCCAAAGTTGTTTCCGCAGTTTCCGGTGCTTTTTCGGATGTTTCCGATTTTTCCGAGGCGGTTTCCGACCTTTCTCCCGTTTTTCCGTCAGTTTCCGTCACAAAAGCGACAGTATCCGTCAACTCTGTAACTTCCCCCGAACCGCAGCCGGAAAGCATAAGCGCCAAAAGCACCGGAATAAAAGCCGTTCTTTTCATACTGCCCCTCCATTTGTAATTATTCATAAGAAATCCCCTAAAAATGATGTGACCTTCGGCGCACAATGTGCGCCCCTACAGAAAAATGAATGATTTTCGGTGAAACGGGCGGATATAGAATCCGCCCCTACGGAGATATTGAAATAACAATTCCACTTTCAACTTTTCACTTTCCACATTCCCTCAAATTCCACTCTTCACTCTCCACACTACAAATTATTACCAAGTCCATTCCGACATAAAGCGTGTCAGCTTTTCCTTAAAGGCGCTGTTTTTGTCGGCGGACTGCTTTTTCAGCTCGTTTGCCGCACCTATGGCAATGAGAAGCAGACCTGCCGCAAGGAAATATACCCACCATGCAAGACTTGCCCAGAAGCTTCTGCTCATAAACAGAGCGGTGGTCGCAAGCACCGACACCGAAAGAACGAACCACTTTTTCTTCTTGACACAGAAGGAGAACAGAAGCATTGCAAGGGCGGTTATCATTATAATAAGTCCGTCCGCTATCTTGCCGCTGTCCAGCGCACCGAAGAAGAGAATAACATATGAGGCGATATATGCGATAAAGGTTATTTTGTCAAGGGTTTCCGTGCGGTTTTTCCAGATAAGCCTTATGGCGGTAAGATACAAAAGCACGGGCGCAATTTTCATTTCCAGGGAAATAATTTCCGGCATCTCAAAAAACGGCTGGGAAAGAAACGCTATAACGGGCGCAAATGCGGAAATCGTATATATCCAACGCTTGAAGCCGTCCTTCTGATTTTTCCTGCAAAGGGTCAGCAGGCAGAAGGCAACGGCAAATATTCCGCACCACCTTGAACCGTCTTTGTAATAAGGACAGCTTTCAAAATAGGCTATAAGTCCGAAAAATCTTGAAAATGCAAGCTGGTCTATGTACAACTTTCCGTTACGCTTCTCCCACAGAGCATTTCTGTGAAGAACATAGCTTAAAACAGCGCTTACAACGATAATTCCGAGAATTGAAAGGTTTATTATGTTGAAATCTGGGTAAAAGCCGTCGTTTCCATAAGTATAATAACCTCTGTCAAACAAAGCGTTCTCAAGCTGAGCATATACCGCAGGATAAAGCAGCATAAAGGGTATGATAAGCGCACCCGTTGAGCCTGAGCAGTAGAAGGAAGCGGAGGTGTAAAGGAACAGCACCGCCGACGCAGCCATATAGGGAGCGTCAAACTCTCCTGCGGAAATAAGAACAACCATTGCCGCCGAAGTCAGCACTCCAAGAGCATAACGTGAGGTTATTTCCGCAAGCCTTCCGAAGCCGTCCTTTTCGCCGAAAAAGAGCAAACCTGCGTTTATTACAGCCGCCGTTCCGCCCATAACAAGCAGAGCACCGTCAAAATCTACGGAGTCAATAAGGTCGTATGCCGACGCTCCCGAAGCCGCAATGAAAAGAAGTATTCCAGCAACAAGCTCCGCCCTGCTCTTTTTCTTTGCAAAGCGAACAAGGGAAACTGCCGCAAGGAGAATAAACAGCAGAAAGGACATTTCTTCGTCAAATATCTGCACGACCGTAAAGGTTCCGAGGACTATGCGCAGACCTGCCGAAACGGACACTTCAAGGCTGCTGTCACGTCCGATAAAGGTTACAGCAAGAGCTGCCGCCGTCAGCACCGCCGCAACTATAATTTCCGCAATAACGGCGTTATTTGTATTTTCAATAAGAAGTCCTGCAATTGGTATTACCGCAAAGCCGCTCCAAAGCATTGCTCCCACCGCAAAAATATTTCTGTTCGCTTCGCTTTCATTTCTGAACACAGGAGCAGCGGTGGTCATTGCTCCAAGGGCACAGCCGCATATTGTCAGCCATTCCGATACTTCATAGTCGTCAAGCAGAACAAAGCCTGAGATCACCGCACACGCCGCAAAAATATAGTCGGAAGCAACAGTGCGTACCTTCATTTTAGGTACAAAGACAAACGCTGCCTGTATAACAAAAACAATGGCGGTAAATATCAATGCGGCGTAAAAATCACAGTTGTCTTTTCCGCCGACAATAAGCCTTGAAAGCACCGCCGCAGTTATTGCACAAGCCGCAGGAAATACCGACAGCATAAATTTTCCCGATTTTTCTTTCCTGTGGAAAAGCGCAAGGACAAGTATCTCAGCCGTAAGAACAACATAAGCGCAGAAAGACACCCATGTAGGCTCCGCCGCAAATGCCGCAGCTGCACACAAAGCCAGCACTATTGCCGCAAATGCACCCGAAACTGCCCTGAAAGTGCTTTTCAGCTTAACGGGGAAGCAGCCGAGCATAGACATTACCGCAGGAACAGCCGATACCGCCGCAAGTGCGTATGCCACTCCGCTGAAATCGTCGGGAGAAAGCATTGCAAGGGCTCCGCAGGAGATAAATATAACAAAAGGTATTACTCCCACAAAGCCGTTTTCCTTTGAAAGAGGGGTATCAAGAAAGCTCATTTTAATATATGCCGAAGCAAATATTACGCAGGAAACAAGCACTATTGTACCATTTCCGCCGTCAGATGCGGATACAAGGGCACTTACGCTGAGCAGCACCGTGTTTACAGCGGCAAAAATATTAAGCTGGGAAAGAAGAGGTGCAAACTTCTCCGATGTGCGTTTTGACAGCGCCGAGCAAAGGAAAATAACCGCAAGCCCGTAAACCGAAGCAGCTGCGGCAAAAACGTCTGCTCTGTCCGTGAACTGCAATATGAGTGAGCATACCGCCGCAGAAAAGCTGACCAGATTTGCCCATGCGAAAACGGGACTTTTGTAGTCTGCGCAGCCTTTCAGACATACCGCCGAAAGAGAAGTTAAGGCTATCGCAAGCAGAAGCGGACGCCCCTCTCCGAAAAGGGAGAACCACTCGCCGAAAACCTTGAAATATCCTGCCGCAACAAGGGTTATGGGCAGAAAAACGCTTCCGAGGGTGTAGAACAACGCACCCGTTCTTTTAAGGCTGAATTTTCTTTCCGCAAGTGAAGACACGCAGAAAAACAGGGCGGAAAAGGAGAACAGGACAACAGCCTTTATGCCGTTTGAAAGTATTTTCCAAGAGGTAGTTGCAAAAATAAGTCCTGCAATAATAATGAACATTGCTCCGAGGACAAGCAAAACGTTTATGGAGCTTATCCTGTGCTTTTTCTCCGTCACGAACACAGCAGGAGCCGCAGGAACGGTTGAAGAAGCAGGCTCCGCAGTTTTTGCCGTTTCAGCGGATTTTTTCTCAGCCGCAGCATTGGTATAGTAAGGCATATTGTACGCCTTTGCCGCATGATCGGGCGTTTGGGCAGGCTGAAAGGCAGGTTCAGAGGCAGGTTTCGGCGGCGTTTCCGCAGTTTTTGCCGTTTCTGTATCGTCAGCGTTGACCTGCTCTGCCGGCTGTTGTACCTCTGTCGTGCTTTCGGCGGCTTTACTGCCCGTACCTGCGGCGTTGAGCCGTTCTCTCAGCCGTTGGTTTTCCTCCGAAAGAGCGCTGTTTTGACGTTTAAGGTCTTTATTGCCTGCAAGCTGTATCATAAAAAGTATAAAAAACACTACAGGCGACACAAGCCATGCAATGATAAGAATTACCCAGAACATAAAAACACCCCGTTTCTCCGCTTTTTGTCAGAATAATTATACAACAAAATCCGCCCTGTGTACAGTTACAATAATATTACAGATTTATGCAAAAAAATATTTAAAATCAGGTCTTGACAACCATATGAAAAGAGTGTATAATATATAGGTAATTTGCTGGAATAGCTCAGTTGGTAGAGCAGCGCATTCGTAATGCGCAGGTCGCGTGTTCAAGTCACGTTTCCAGCTCCACGCAGTTAAGCCGTTTGAGGGTTCTCGAACGGCGTTTTTGTTTGGGTGGGATTGTGATATTTACTCGTTTTTATGCTCATTGTATCTTATATGCGGCAGTGGCAAATATCCGCTTTCCGGTATAAATTGAGGTGCATTTATTGACGGCAAAGGGCGGATATGATATAATTGGAAATATAAAAGACAGCGCAGAGCTATATAAGGTTACTAAGGAAACGCTGATTAATACGTTTCAGCCGTTTTTCAAAATGTCCTCAAAGGTGGAAACTCGTACATTTTTCAAAACGGTGAAACGAACGCTGCGCTTTAATCAGCTTTTTTCCAATTACTTATATAACTATGAGGACGAGGATAATATAACTAACTTGGTATCATGGGAACATGAAACAGATCAATGGTGGATATTGGCATTTAATCCATATTACAGCAGTACGGACATTAATACTGAAAATGATATTGATGTTGACAAGCAGGTTATGATTTGTTCTATTGATTTTTCTACGGATATAGCAAAATATGAAGCATTGAAAAATACAACAAACAATAAAAATTATGAATATTATAACAAACAGGCAGAAACTTATTTGATTTTTGATGATATCAATTCAGTTGTATGGATAAACTGGTATAAATAGGAGAGTTAAATGAAAAAAATAATTATACTAATGATAATAATTTCCAGTTTGCTTTTATCAGGATGTAAAAATGGGGACAGTTATAGTCAATCAAATGAAATACTTGTTATGATAATTGATGCATTGGAAAATGATGATTCAGAAACATTGAAAGAACTATTTGCTCTCGATTTATTGACCCAATCCAATACTATTGATAAAGAAATACAAACTGCATTTGATTACTTTGATGGAAATATTGTTTCTTATAAATACGTTAGCAACCCTGCTGGAGAAGAATCATATAGGGATGGAAAATTGACTTATTCTTGCATAGGAAATGCATTATCTAAAAGTGTAGTTACAGATACTGGGGTGTACAAAATATCTTTTTCGGCAGTTATTATAAATGAAGAAAAGAAAACACAAGAGGGTGTATGGCGTATTTGGATAGGAAAAGAAGATGAAGAT
This sequence comes from Oscillospiraceae bacterium, assembly GCA_022769565.1. Taxonomy (GTDB): domain Bacteria; phylum Bacillota; class Clostridia; order Oscillospirales; family Ruminococcaceae; genus UMGS363. Next base: position 3,036 of record JALEJQ010000052.1, on the reverse strand, counting down.
GGGGTAGTTATAGGTTCAGATGATTATGATTTATAACAAATACTTTGCAAGAAGATATGTTGAATTTTAAAAATTAGTATCTCCGATGGTGATGAGCTTACCCTCTGACTTGACCCCAATAACGGCTCGACCGACGGCACACCCGACAGTGAAAAGACATTTACACAGACAGTTTCTTCCGATTCCGAAGTCCTTTCAGCAATCAGCGAGGACGAAGAAACACCTTTTAAGTGTTCGATTGAAATAAAAACAGCCGCCGCACCAAGAATAAAGTGCGGCGGCTTTACATTACCTAATTAAAAAGCGGAAAACCGAGGTTATGCCCTCGAACCACTGGGGGTACTGGTCATGGAACTGGTTATAGTATTCCTCGTACATTTCGGGGGAATAATTCTTGAGATACTGGAGCATTTCCGTCATCATTTCCGGACTTTTTATAATAACTGTCCAGACGAAAACTAATGCTATCACAAAAATTGCAACAGAGATCACAAGCGCAATTACCGAGCATACTATACCTGCAGTGGAGCTTCCCTTGCCTACGGGATAATGCTTGGATTTATAGACCGCTCCGAGAATAATTCCCACAATGGGAAGTATAAACAGCGGTGGGAACACATAATTCATAAATGTCAGCGCCGAAAGCAGGGAGATTATACCCAGCACCATTGAAGCGGTAGCCATTCCCGTTTTGTACATTTCGCCCATGGGAACGTTATAGCCGCCGAAGTTCTGGTACTGACCTGCGTAAGGCTGCTTGTAGGGGTCAAAATCCTGCTGATACTGTCCGCTCTGCCGGGGAGGAGGGTTATAAGAGCCGCTTCCGTCGGGATTGTAGAAAGCCTGAGGCATATTATAGGGGCTTTGCTGCTGACCGTAAGGATTCTGCTGCTGTCCGTAGGGGTTCTGAGGCTGTCCGTAAGGGTTTGAAGGCTGATCCTGTGAGCCTAAGGGCATATTGTAGGGATCCTGCGGAGCTGCAGAACCGTTTGTATTCTGAGAAAAATCCTCTTCGCCGAAGCTGTTGTTATCGTTGTTATTGTTGTTAAATTCGTCCATAGTAATAAATTTTTCTCCGAAGAGAAAATACACTCCTTTCAAAAATATTTGGCTTAATGTAAAACATTATAACACACATCTGAACAAATTGCAAGAAAAATTTTAACGGACTGCCACATTATACAGCAGTCCGTTTTTTATTCCATATCAGCCGATTATGAGCCATTTTCCGTTCTGCCTTGCCATTTCAAAGCTGACAGTCTCGCTTTCATGTGCAAGCTCGTTGTAAACGGTGGTCTTTACCCTTACTTCACAGCCTTTTTTGGAATTATCCCGTGAAAGGAATTCGGCGGAAAGGTGGTAATCCTCTCCCCACTCCTGCTTATAGCTGTCGCAGAGAGCGTCAAACTGCTTTTCTGACAGATATTCCGAGCCGTCGGCAAAGCATTTTCTGTAATCGCTGTAGATACCGTGAGTAACGGCGGCGTAAACATTGTCGATAGTCTTCATCTGTCCGCCGGTATAAATGCTCACGGCTGTAAGCACCGCTGTAACGCACATGGCAAGGATACAGAAGACAAGCGCAATTATTTTTGCTGCGCCGCTTTTCTTAGCTCCACTCATAGGCTGACCTTATTCAAGAATTGCGCCTACGGCAGCGGAGGAAACGCTCTTTGCGTAACGTTTCAGATAGCCTGTAAGCTCCTTTGTCTTAGGTGTGAAGCCTGCCATACGGCGATCTATTTCTTCCTGAGGAACATCAAGAGTAAGGCTGTAACCCGGAATATCAACGGTTATCATATCGCCGTCCTGAACGATACCGATAATGCCGCCCTCAGCTGCTTCGGGGGAAACGTGACCGATTGAAGCGCCTCTTGAAGCGCCGCTGAAACGTCCGTCTGTGATAAGTGCAACGGAAGAACCGAGACCCATTCCCTGAATTGCGGAGGTGGGGTTGAGCATTTCTCTCATTCCGGGGCCGCCCTTGGGACCTTCGTAACGGATAACGACAACGTCGCCTTCAACTATCTTTCCGCCGAGGATCGCTGCCTGAGCGTCCTCCTCGCAGTCGAACACCTTTGCAGGACCGGTATGCTTAAGCATTTCGGGAACAACTGCGGAACGCTTTACTACGCAGCCGTTTTCAGCAAGGTTGCCCTTAAGAACAGCAATTCCGCCTGTTTCGCTGTAGGGGTTCTCGATAGGACGGATAATGTCCGTATTTTTATTTACGCAGCCCTTGATGTTCTCCCCTACGGTCTTGCCCGTAACGGTCATAAGGTCGGTATAAAGGAGATCTTTCTTGTTAAGCTCGTTCATAACGGCATAAACGCCGCCTGCTTCGTTAAGCTCTTCAATGTAAGCGTGACCTGCAGGTGCAAGGTGGCAGAGGTTAGGCGTTCTTGCGCTTATTTCGTTGGCAATGTCAAGGTTCAGCTTTACTCCGCACTCGTGAGCGATTGCAGGAAGGTGGAGCATACTGTTTGTTGAGCAGCCAAGAGCCATATCAACTGCAACTGCGTTATGGAAAGCCTTTTCCGTCATAATGTCAAGAGGACGGATATTCTTTCTGTAAAGCTCCATTACCTGCATACCTGCCATTTTTGCAAGCTTTATTCTTTCGGAGTATACAGCCGGAATTGTACCGTTTCCACGGAGTCCCATTCCGAGAACTTCTGTAAGGCAGTTCATTGAATTTGCTGTATACATTCCCGAACATGAACCGCATGTAGGACAAGCCTTGTTTTCATATTCGCAGAGTTCTTCTTCAGTAATTTTATTTGCCTTGTATGCTCCGACAGCTTCGAACATACTTGAAAGGCTTGTTTTCTTACCCTTTACGTGTCCTGCAAGCATAGGGCCACCGCTTACAAAGATAGTAGGAATATTAAGTCTTGCGGCTGCCATAAGAAGTCCGGGAACATTCTTGTCACAGTTAGGAATCATTACAAGTGCATCAAAGTGATGTGCAAGAGCCATACATTCTGTTGAATCTGCAATCAGGTCACGTGTTACGAGAGAATATTTCATTCCCTT
>JALEJQ010000090.1 GCA_022769565.1 Oscillospiraceae bacterium | reverse complement strand
GAAGCTGAACGAAAAAAATACATTATTAAACTTACAGAATTATTAAATGAAAGGGTGAAACAACTTGAAGAAAATAATTAAACGTATAGCTGCTATAATCTGCGTTGCTGTTTTTACAATATCAAATATTGTTATGCCTGTTGCCGCTTCTTTTGGTATTGGTGTAGCTGCTCCTTTGGTTTCCTTGGTAAGCTATGTTCTTGTTTCTGCCGGTATTATATCATCTGAACAGGCTTCTACTTATACTGATACACAGATCATTAACGAGTTCTTCCGTTGGAGCAATGACCCTTTAGGCACATTTGGCAGTACTATGGCGCAGATTCCTATTGATGATAAAATGAAATCTCTTTTAGAGCTTGTTATTGGTAGTCTTGAATATACCGGTTTTTCCGATTGGGTTTCTGATTCTAAAGATGATGTAGCTGTTTCTTCCGGTGATAATATTGATATGAACGGTTACGGTGCTGTTTTAATTAATCGTTATTATGACCGCTCCTTTACTGGTGGTACTTATAGGGATTGGTATGTTTATTTAGATTATGGTGTTATAACTCCTCTTTCTGACGGCTTTTTTAAATATACTATGTATGCCGAGAATGGTTTTTATGAAACTTATTCTATTTCTACGGGTGATTTAATTTCTACTTTTGATGGTCTCCCTACTCGTTCATATACTTCGTCTGATACTTGGCTTATAACTGTTTATGGCGATTGGCGCAATGAAGACGGCTCTCCTGCTTCCGATATAATTACTGGTAATGAAGATACTACTTTGCCTATAGGCACCGTAATTATTGATGGCGTGGAGTATCCTATCAGCGATGATGGAACAGTTACTATAGATGGCGTTACCTATACAATAAATGATGATGGTTCAATAACTGTAGACGGTGTTACATATTACCCTGAATATGATTTTCCTGTTTATGATGATACAGCCCTTCGAGATCTTCTTGCTCGTCTTTTATCTCTTCTTGATGATGCAAATGTTCCTTCTGATACAACATCTGATGATATTATAGATAATACTCAATCTGTTGTAATTGCTGATGCTGATTTTGGGAAGTTGACTATGGATAAATCAATAGCAACTGTTTTTCCTTTTTGCATACCTTGGGATTTTTATAACGGCTTGAAGCTTCTTTCAACGAATCCTGTTGCTCCACGTTTTGAAGTTCCTTTTGAAATTCCTCAATATCATTCTTTCCCCGGATTCAAAAAAATGATTGTTGTTGATTTTTCTGATTACGAGCAATATTTTTATATTGTGCGCTGGGGAATGTTTACTATTGCTATGTTCGGAATGTGTTTCTTAACTTTTAAAATCGTTAAGGGGGCTTAATTATGGATTTTTTTAATGCTGTTGCTGATAAATTTCAACAACTCGGAAATTCTATTATTCAATCTCTTCCCGGTTCTCCTGTTCAATGGATTGCTACAAATCCTACTATTCAGAAATATCTTGGTTGGGTCAATTGGTTTATTCCTATTCAAAGTATTGTCGCTGTTTATGAGGTTTGGCTTGTTTGTATTCTAATTTATTATATGGTACAAGCTATTTTACGTTGGGTTAAAGTTATAGAATAAAAATTTTCGTGGGAAACCGCAGCGCAGCGTAGGAGGGACCCACGCAAAATTTTTATTCTATATAAGGTGGTGGTTATAAATGTCTGATTTTTTTATTCTTCTTGGTTTTATTCTTCTTTTTGTTTCTGATATAATCAATTATTCTTGGATTATTCGCTTTTTGCATGATCTTGAAGAATTAAAGCAAAAATTTGATTGATAATTTAAAATTTTTCAAAAGGCGGAGTTTTTCCGCCAACCCCCCCTGGCTAATTAGGGGGGTACAACCTAAATACAAATAAAAAAGGGTGGTTAAAATGGCTAATATCAAAACAGGCGTTTGTCCTTCCTGCGGCAAGGAACGAGAGCTTGCATATATTAAGTTCGGAGTTATTCAGAGTACAATGTGCGTGTACTGCCTTCATAAATACTTGGAACGCTGTATTATACCTCGTCTGCGTAAAAACAATGACGAAACAACAGATAAATGCCAGATAGGCGAAAACGGCGTTGTAATAGGGGGTTACTTGAATAATGAACAGAGTGCTGTATGACTGGCTGACTTTTACAACAAAGATTCATAGCCTTTCCGGTGTTGTTTCTTTGCTTGGTTTTGAAAATGTACCATTTGAGCAACTTCGGGGTCGTTATTGCTACGCTGACCGCCTATATTATGACGGTATTAACATTATGTACAATGGTCGTGAAGATATGGGAATCTGTGTTGAACTCTCCGGTCAAGGCTGCCGAAACTTTGAGACCCTCGGTAATGGCGATTATCAGCAGATTTTCAACTTGATCAATGAAAACTGGAACGTTGACAGTGATAAAAGACAAATGAATATATCACGCCTTGACGTTGCTTATGATGATTTTGAAAAAATCCTTGATTTGAATTACTTAATGCTTGCCGCACAAAGAGGGGAGTATGTAAGCAGGTGCAAAGACGTTGAAGTTATATTTAGCAACAAGGGTTGTTCTGTTTGTCACGGCTCCAGGCTTCAAAGTAATGTTTACGTTCGTATTTATGATAAAAAAATTGAACGTGGTCGTGATGATCTTGATCACTGGGTACGTTGTGAAATGAAATTTAAGGATGAAACCTCCCGTGGTTTTATTTCTCTTGGTGGTGATATACGGAAAAACTATTTTGATGTACTCAACAATTATTTGCGCTATGTTGTTCCCTCGGATAATGTAAGCAATAAATCAATGCTCCAGACTTCTCCGCAGTGGCTGCGCTTCATAGAATCCTGGGAAACCGTTAGTATTTTCGATAAACCTGGCACAACTTACAACCTTAGCAAGTTGGACGGCTACATAAATAATCAACTTTCCGGTGCTCTTGTTACTTATATAAATATAGTCGGTGTTGATACTTTTGTAAAAAATATTTCTGATTCTCGGAAGGGTAAAGCCTTAAATCCTAAATACAAGGAGCTTTCTAAAAAATACGGTGATTCATCTGATAACATCTTGAATTTTCTTGCAGAGAGGGATAAAAAGTAAATGGTAACACAAAAAGAGATTTTTTATCAGTATCTTTTAAATGAACGGGACAGGCTTGAAGCCGATGTTATTAACCTGCGTCAGACTTTGCGCCTTCGCCCTAATATTGATGCTGTTGACTGTCTGGAGCTTTCTCTTGCTATGGAACGCTTGAACGCTTTTATTGATTATAGCAACCATGCTATTGCTATTTTCAAGCTGTCTGTTCCTACCGATATACAAGCTCATATTGTTAATATTGATTTCACGGCATACAAGAAGGCAGCTGAGGAGCTGCGGAAACAAAATAAGGTTATGAAAGGGGAGTATTAAATTGACTATTTATCATGTTGCATTTATGATTTTTTTGCTTATTGTTCGTGAATGTGTTTCCGGCATTGTCCGCATTCTTTTTTATAAAAAGCAAGAAGATCATGAAGAAAAGCAGGACACCTAAAAAATAGTTGTCCTGCTCCTGCGGCTTATTCCTGCGGTTTGTCTGCTTCCAGTAGCTTAATAATATAGGCGTTAAGGCTCATTCCGTGCGCTGCCGCTTGCGCTTTGTATTCGTCTTTTTTTCCTTTTGGTACTCTGACTTTGAATTCGTCAAGGCTTGCTAAATGCTTTGCATTTGCTTTTAGCTGTGCTTCGCTTGTCTTTGGCATTATATCACCTCATACAGATTATATCATATTATGATAAATGTGTACATATACAATTTATATAAATGTACCCATATATATTTGTTTATTATGCCAATTGATAAATGTCCCCATATATGCTATAATAAATACAGTAAGAGAGGGGAGATCCTCTTAAAGAAAGGAAAATGTAAAATGAAACGTTTTTTAATAACTACACAAAATAATACACCTTCTAAAATTTTCGACTTTCCAAATGTTGATTGTGCTATTCGTTATGTTGTTGATAATCCTTTTGAATTCGTAACTTTTAGGCTTTTGGACTCGAAACAGATACATATATTTGAATTGCATGATGATGGAGAATATTATGTTGCAGCTTGTGTTGAGAATGCTCTTACTGGTAGCTATTTTTATGAAACTGTTTAATGTATTGACAAACGCCCACAAAATATGGTATAATAAAAGATAGGGTAAATTTCACCTAATTTCGCTAAATAAAAGTTTTGCGAAATTAGAACAAAAGAACAAGAGGGCGGAAAACCCTCTTGTTTGCTGAATTATAATAACACTATTACATATTACATATAACATATTAACAATAGTATATAAGACGCTGTCTTACCGACGATAGCATTTCTTTGTAAAGTTCTGCTACAGAGTTTAAATCTGTATTGACCAAAGGATCATTTAAAAAAGCATTGAATGCAATGTCCAAGTCTTTTTCAATTACAGCCTTTACAACCGTAGATTGATTGATAACATGCCGTATTGTCAAGGCGTATATTTCATCGGGAAGTTTTCCTGCTGCAACAGCCTGTACATTATTTTTGCTTATTAATGCATTGGTCGAAACAATTGCACCATCCGGCAGATTTGCAACTTGTCCGCTGTTAATAGTACACGCATTTGTGATAAGATTGCCATTCCCCATCAACGCTCTTATTTGCAAAACACAGTCATCATAGCTTCCGCCGACCTTAAGAAACTCGGTTCCGCTCATAAGAGGTTTAACTCTTCCTGAACGGTCAATGTTTATTTTCTTTATATAATTTACAGAAGTTTGTGAAAATTTCCAGCTGTTAATTACTGACGGAGACTTTAAGTACCATCCGGGGCAGAAATCCGCTGCGATCCTGTCGGGAACAGCAGGAATAAGTCCATATCTCAGGAACAGATCAAATTTGATTTTATTTGCAGATGATAAAGGGTTGGTTTTGTATTCATTCTGATGAAGTTCAAAACCGTTTTTGTAGTATTTTTCGGCGTATTTTCTGAAAAGCGGCATCAGATCTTCACCGTTATAGCTTACTTTATCAAACCAGCTGAATCCGCTTATGCCGATCAAATTATACTTTATATCACGCCTGCGGACATGGCTTATGCCGTATTCAAGTTCAACAAGACCTCCCAAAAGTTCAAGGGTCTGAAAAAGCTCGTTTGTGGAGCCAAAAATTTTGATTTCAGGAAAAATATGATGCATTATCTGCATACATTCTGACATAGGATTGGTAAGATTGATGATCCACGCCTCGGGACAATATTTTTTTATAAGTTCTGTATATTGTATATATTCCGGAAGGGTTTTAAGCGCTCTTATTATGCTTGCAGGTCCGGCTTGTTCGCCTGTTGACTGGTATATGCCGTATGCTTCGGGCAAGGTCAGTTCCGATACAGCTTCTTCCAAGCTGCCTTGTGAAATGGACATAATCACGATATCTGCATTTTTCAGCGCTTCCTCGGGTGAATCGGATGCAAGAAAAATAATATCGCTTTTACATTCGGGATTTTCTCTTAATTTATTTCCTATAACCTCATTTGTAAGAGAAAGCTGCTTATCACGATCATACAGATTTACAGTTGCATATAATTCTTCGGCAGCAAGCTCTGAAAAAAATTTCCATCCAAAGTCCATTGAGCCTCCGCCGATATATGCAATAGTTATTCTGTCGTTTTTATTCATTTGAATATTCCCCTTCCTATGAGAAATAATTACAATATACTAATATTATGGTACAAAACCTGCAATTTGTCAATGCCAACTGCGTATTTTTAAAACAAAAAATTTTTTTGAACTATTATTGCTTGATTTTTGGTCTATTTGTAAAAAATATGTCACTTTATATTAATGATAAGTGGCTAATATAAAATATTTTGTTAAAAATGCAGTAAAGTTATTGACTTTTAAATTTTTTATTGGTATGATAATATCAGTATTTTATAAAATGGGGGCAAATGTATGGACGTATTCAATCAATATGAAATTTTTAAAGAAAAATGCTTCGGATTTTCTTCTGAATTTGAAAGAAAATGTTTTAGCGATGCAAAGTTTATCTGCCATCCTACCGTTGAAAACGAGATCATTTCCGTATGCTCCGATGAAGAAGCCAAAAGCAACGGTTTGAATATATGCCGCTTTGCCGATATGCTCCTTATGTCTGAAGATAATGAAAACTGGAAGACCTTTAATCTTGCGGAAGCTCGTGAAATTGCGCTGCGCCAAGGATATGTTTATCTTACCGATCTTCTTTTCGAAAATGCGTTTTATGCAGAAGAATGGATGATCAGCGGTAAAAATGATACTATTGTTGTAAGCGAAGAATACATGAGGGAAAAAGGCAAAAAGTATGCGCCGGTCACTCCCCTTACCAACCGTGTTCTCCATTTTAAGAAGTCCAAGAGCGAATTCTTCTGGGAGAAATCGGATGAGGGCGAAATCATTTCAATTGATAAGGATTACATATCCAAGTCTCTTGACAAGTACTATAATAAGTGTGTTTCGGCTGTTCCTTCGTTTGCTGAAAACGACGATCTTACGTTCAAGCTGTTTGACGGCGAAGTAGCTATTGACAGCAATACTACCCGTGCCTTGAAAACCGATGTTTTCTTTGAACAGATCAACAATATTATCAATACTTTGGCGGAAGCTGACGAGGTATTCAAGTCCTCAGAATATGATTTTTCCGCAAAGGATTATATTCTGAAAATCGCAGCCGGAGTGCTTTGCAGCAACGGAATTGAAATTACTCCTGATGAATTCAAGAGCAAATACGTTGCTCCTGTTGTTTCGCTTCCTGCAGATGAACTGGAAGAAAAGCTGAGTGTGATCTCCGCAAGATGCAGCGATACTGAAATAGATGCTGTTAAGCTGGCATTTACCGATGCATTAAAAACTGCCGACTTTGAATATAATTATCCTGCTTCCGAAAAATCTGATTACAGCAAGCAGATGAGAGATCTGGAACAGAAGGATTTTGAAGATACTGTCGGAATCGGTGAGGAAAAGTTCCTTATATCCTCTATCCTTTCTAACAGACCCGAAGATTATGCTATATTTGCTTACACTCTTCGCCGTTATCCCGAAGAAGCTGATAATTTAAGCAAATTTGTGTCTTTCTGGAATGTTTCGGTTATTCCCGAATCTGATCTGCAGCATATGATATTCAACTCATACCTTTCGTCGGAGCTTTTTGACGAAAACGGAAATTTTGTTTCCGGTATTGAGCAGGCAGGTATCATAAAGGACGAACTTGAAAAAGTAAACGTTAAATACGGTTTTTCCGACAGAAGCTATATTGATGAACTGGGCGACTATATAAAGGACGCCGACCTCAGAAGCAGAAGCTATAACGGTACTGTGTTCGATACTCCGGAGGATATGAAGCGTGCAATGGCTAACGAGCTTGAGCTTCAGGCACTTTGCATTGATCTTTCTGCGCTGGACGAATCCGAATTGGTTGACCTTAGAAAGCACATTGAGGGCATTACTATCGACGAAGCTACAAAGGCAAAATATCTCGTCAAAGTAAAGATAGCTATGAACCGCTGCGAAGAAAGTATGCTTGATCAGCTTTGTCTCGGCTTGCCTATGATGGATGCAGATGAAACCATTAATCTCCGAAATGAGGTTATAAAGACCAATTATTCGGAATCTGTTGTCAGACCGAAGCTTGCTGATATAAATAATCATCTGGACACCACTCTCCGCAAGGAACTTGACCAGAAAATCGCACAGATCGGTGCAATGGACAAGGACGGAATCACTGCTCTGGTAAAATCCGTTAAATCGGGACGTTATCCTTCCGTTATGGCGGAAAGCTATCTCAGAAAGATCGATGAATGCGTTGATAACAAGATCAAGGCTGAGATCGAAAGCATTTGCAGCGGTATGGAGAGCTTCAATATGGAGCAGCTTGAAGAAGCTAAGTCTAAACTGCTGAACTCCGGCTATCCCGAAAAATACACATATTCAGTAGTTAATGAGATCAACGTTCTTATTTCCGATTATGAGAAAAACGAGGTTATCGGACTCTTTGAGAATATTGACTTTGCAACAGAAGAAGAACTTGAAAACATAAAGGCTGTTATCAAGGAGAAAAATTATTCCGAAGAACTCATTGAACCTTACAAAGATAAGATCGCTATGCGTGAGCAGACTCTTCTTGACGAGGAACTTATCAGCCTTTGCGAAAATATTGAAGATATGGAGCAGGAAGCTCTTGAGGAACTCAGAAATAAGATCGTTTCTTCCGAAAAGAACTACAACGAAGAACTCAAAGAAAAGAGCTTTGACAGGATCGCACGAAGAGAAGCCGAACTCAAGAATACAGAACTTGCCGAGCGCTGCAAGTATATATTCTCTATGGATCAGGCCCAGCTTGACGAGCTTAAAGAGGTTTTGCTTGGCGATAAATATGATGAATCCATTACGACCGTTTATCTGAAAAAGGTTACTGAGCGTGAGGATGAGCTGCGCTGTGAGGAACTTGACAAGCTTTGTGAAAACATCGCAGAAATGGATATTGAACAGCTTAATGCTCTTAAGGACGAGATTTCCGCAAATGAAAAATATGTGGCAATTTCTGACAAGTATTTTGCTGACATCGATCGCTGCATTGACAACATCAAAAACGCTGAATTTAACAAGCTGCTTGATACTGTCGAGACTATGGACGAATCAGAGCTTGAAAAGTTCAAGTCCGATATAGCTTCCAAGCACGAAAATGAAGAAATTAGCGATGCAATGTATGAGAAGAGTGCAGCTAAGGCAGCTGAGCGTGCCGACGCTATCGAAATTGAAAAGCTCGATAAGATCGTTGCCGATATTGACAGCTTTAATATTGAACAGGCTGAATCTGCAATTGATGAGATAAATAATGCTTCCTTCAAGAATGAGCATAAGGAAAGCTACATTATTTCGCTTAACGAAAAGATCGAACAACTTAATAAAGAAGCTCTGGACGCACTTGTTGCAGGTTCTGACAGTTTCAGTAAAGAACAGCTCTTTGAAGTCAAGTCCAAAATTGAAGATTACAGCTGTCCTGCAGAGCTTAAAATGCCTTATATTTACAATATTGAAAACAAGATCCAGGAAATTGCCAAGAAAGAAATTGACGGCATATGCGGAAATATCAGTACCCTCAGCACCAAGAAGTCTCTTGATGCTATTGTAAAGATAAGAGCGCTTTCCATTGACGAAGAGCTCAAGAACCAGTACCTTGATTCCATTGAAGCGCATATCATGGAAATCAAGAACAACGAGCAGAGAAATTATATTTCTTATCTTAAGCAGAAGATCTCCGAGTTCAATGTTTCAACCGTTAACTTCCTTGTACCTACTGTTTCCAACCTGTTCTACCCCAAATTTGACGAGGCAAGCAAGCACTATGTTTCCGCAGGAAGATACGAACTTCCTATTTTCCTCCACGATAATTCGTCAGACAATGGCTTTACTCTCACAACGGAATATTTCTATTTCATTAATAAGGGAGTATTTAACCGCATAAAGATTGACGATATTGTATCGTTCCAGGCTAAAAAGAATTTCGTTAACACTTCTATCGTGGTTTCCGAGCGTAACGGAAACACTAACGAGATCCCTTGCTCTATAAACAAAAATTCCATCGACGCTACTGCAAAGGCAATGACGGCTCTTGTAAATTACATTCGTGACCAGCGTTCTGCAGAGCGTATGCAGGAACTTCTTGAAAATGCGGTACATGAAAGAACTCAGGAAATCGAAATTGCCGCAGTTAAGGCTGCTGCCGAGAACATAACAGCAACTCCTCTTGTGGCAGCCAATGCTCCGGCTCCGGAAGTTCAGCCGTCTGTTGAACCCGATAATGTCGTTGAGCCAGATAATGCTGCGGAAGAGCCTTCTGAAGATAATGCCGAGGAGCTTACACCTCCCACACCTATTCCGTCAGAAACTCCAAAGATACGTTTCTGCGACCAATGCGGAGCCAAAATAGCAAGCGCTACCGCTAAGTTCTGTGCAGAATGCGGAAATAAACTTTTCTGATAATACAAGCATAAAAAATTGCCGCTTTATATAAGTTTATAAGGCGGCAGTTTTGTAAATGTGAGGTAAAATAATATGATAGGAACGTTATTTTGCATATTAATGTGTGTGTTCACACTTATTTTGGCAGCTTTATACGGCTTTGACAAAAATCCAGACAAAACCGCTTCCACAATTGCAGGTTTTAATAATTTTTCGGGTGTATCAGAAGAAGAACGCCGAAAATATGATACTGCAAAGATGGTCAAAGATATGCGCAATTTAATGCTGATACTTTCGGCGGTATGCTTTGTAGGAATTTTCCTTACGCTGTTAAGTCAATGGCTGGCAATTCCTGTGTTCATTGTATGGCTTGCTATTGTAATAAAAAATACGCATATGGACTCTCAAAAGGCTTTTGAAAAGTACCGTATAGAAAAATAAAACAAATAAAAATCGACCCGAAAAACAAATCAATGTTTTTCGGGCTTGATTATTAGAGTATAAAGCAGATAAGTCCTCCGCAGCCTTCGTTGATAATGCGTTCAAGGGTTTCCTGGAGTTTTAATCTTGCGTCAACGGGCATACGGTAAAGTTTGTTGTGCAGACCTTCGTTAACAAGCTCATGCAGAGACTTTCCAAAAATGTTGGAGTTCCAAATTTTAGTCGGGTCATCGTCAAACTCGTTCATAAGGTACATTACAAGGTCTTCCGACTGCTTTTCGGAACCGACTATGGGGTTTACTTCGGTAACGATATTCGCTTTCATCATATGGATAGACGGTGCCGAAGCCTTCAGCCGAACGCCATATCTGCCGCCCTGCTTGATTATTTCCGGTTCTTCAAGAGAAAGATCCTCTATCTGCGGCATTACGATACCATAGCCCGTTGCTTCAACCTCCGAAAGCGCATTTTCCACCTTTTCATACTTTTTCTTTATCGCAATCAGTTCTTTCAGCAAGGGCATAAGGTCGTTATCGCTGTTTATCTCAACACCTGTTTCTTCACCGAGTATCTTATAGAACAAGCTGTTGTCCAGATCGATCTTTATGTTGGCACTTCCCTTTCCGAGGTCGATATTGTTAACAGCAGCCGAAGTTATATATTCGCTGCCTGACATTCTCTCGGAAAGCTCTTTCATATCCCGTATATGTCTGATATTTTCAGCAGATTTTTTTATCGTGCTTATAACGCTGCTTTTGAGCCAATGATTTTTATCAAGGGCTGTTATCCACTTTGGCATATTTATATTTACTTCCTTTACCGGGAAGGCGTACAAGACCTGTTTTAAAATGTTGTTAATGCTCTGTTCGTCAAGGTCAAGGCAGTTTACGGGTATTACGGGAGTGCTGTATTTTTCCGACATTTCTTCGGCAAGTTTTACAGAGTCTTCCGAAGTCGGGTCAAGGCAGTTAAGGATAATAATAAACGGCTTGTTTATTGAGGAAAGCTCGTTTATCACACGTTCCTCTGCGTCGCAGTATTCTTCTCTCGGAATATCGGAAATACTGCCGTCGGTTGTTATGACAAGTCCTATTGTGGAATGTTCCTTGATGACTTTTTGTGTTCCGATCTCAGCTGCCATTGCAAAGGGTATTTCTTCATCAAACCACGGTGTCATTACCATTCTCGGAGCTTCATTTTCAATATATCCAATAGCGCTGGGTACGATGTAGCCTACACAGTCTATCATTCTTACGTTAAAACTTGCGTTGTCGTTTATCCTTACCTCTACCGCTTCTTCGGGAATAAACTTTGGTTCGGTAGTCATTATGGTTTTTCCGGCAGCCGACTGGGGAAGCTCGTCAACGGCACGTTCTCTGCGGTATTCGCTGGATATGTTCGGGATAACAAGCTGTTCCATAAAACGCTTGATAAAGGTCGATTTTCCCGTTCTGACAGGACCTACCACGCCGATGTAAATATCTCCGTCCGTCCTTTTTGCAATGCTGCTGTAAATATCGTTGTTAACCATTGTATTGCACCTCTTTTTACATAATAGGGATAATCAACATACAATTATCGCTTACATTTTCGCTTTCCAAGTCGTTTTCATCAAGAACGGCCTGAGCGGAAGCATGGTAATGTTTTGCAATATCCCATACATTTTCACCGGGTTCGGCAAAATAAAGCTTTAATGCGCAGTCCTTGTCATGCTCGATCTCCGCTGTTTCGTCTGCAGAAATATCGGTCAGACCTGTAATGACTTCCGAACAGCAAACACTGCCGAAAATTTTAAATTCAGCCTTTATATCAACTATGCCGTCGGACGTAATGTTATAGGAACAGGACACAGGCGTTGTTTTAAGATTAATAATGCAATCGGAAGTAACATTTTCTGCCGGAATAGTGAATGTAAAGGGCTCTTCCTTGTCAACAAAGACTGCTTTCCCCTCTTCGCTGCAGGCAATAAGGGTGTAAACGGCTGTACCTGATGCAGTAATTTCTCCCGACTCAGCATTGATTGTAAAGCTGGAGTTCTTTACATCGGTTTGTACTCCGTAAACGCAATCAATAGCTTCTCCCGGTGACTTGACCGAAGCCTTGGCTATTGCATTGGTATTTATCCATTGGGGCATACGGTCGATCTTTACTTCTGCCCTTGAATCGCTTGTTTCGTATTTTGATGAAAATTCATCAACAGCCAGCTCGGCGGTTATCATTCTGCAGGCGGAGCATTTTATCATTATTTCCAGGCTGCATTCTGCTATTTTAGTCTTTCCGTCTCCGTCCGAACGGGGATTGACCTCACAGGTAAGTATATCGGCGTCAACGTGGCAGTCAAAGCGCTCGTCTATACCCTCAATGTCGACTATCTGGGAAAACGGTACGGAAAACTGCATAGATTCCACTTTTCCCTCTGAACAAGTGTAGAAAATATTTATCAAAACCTCGCCCTTAGCGACCATTTTGTTTGCAATGACCTTTTTATCCGTTGAAGCAACAGAGGCACCACAGTAAATTACGCTGTTTATTTCAGGCTTTGATATACCCAGTTCAAATTCTTCGTTAACAGATATTTTCTTCGAAGCATAAAGCCTGTTGACAGGGTAAGTTACAGGTGTTTTTCTGAGCTGTATATCCATTCCGAAAGCGTCGGATATTACCTCGCTCCGGCACATATCCGTTACGCATATAAAACTTGAAACTGCTCCTCTTACGTCTATCCTGCGCTGATTAACGGCACGGCAGTTTATGTAATCCACGGAAGGAACTATGCTTATCTCGGGATTTTCGCAGACTTTATCCATATCCGCCGATTTTGTGAATACCAGCTTCTGCTCAATGGTCTGGATATCCGTGCTGTTTTCAGAGCAGTACAAAACTCTGATGTTAACGGTGATCTCATATGATAGCGTACTGCCGCTTACGCTGTAGGATGAAATGTGAGGTACGGTAAAGCACTTCAGTATCTTGAAAATCTCGGGGTAATAATCGGGAAGAACGTAATCAAGCTCCAACGCCTGCTCCTGTTTGGTTTTAAGCGCCGTTTCCGAAGCGCATATCTCCTCTTTGTTTACTTTAAGCTCCATAAATTTTCCTCCTTGGCTGTTCTTTTATTAATCCGTACAGGAAACGGTTTGATCTGTGTTTTACTGAATCGGATTGCTGCCTTGTTAATTTATATTCGGCATATAGAGCTTGTATTCTTTATAAGCCAATTTATTAATGAACAAAATATAAAATTTTTGAAAGCTATTGCAATTTTTATGTGAATGTTGTACAATGTAATCAATTACATAACAGGAGGAATTTGTAATGAAATTTGCAGACGGCTTTTGGCTTAACCAAAGGGGCTATGAAGTTAATTACGCTTCACAGGCTTATGAAATTAAAACAGGCAAAAACTTTATAAATGTTCTTGCCACAACTAATTACATTCAGAACAGAGGTATGACCCTCGGCGGTCCTGTTTTTGAAATTACTTACAGCTGCACACAGAAAGACGTTATAAAGGTTACGATCGACCATTACAAGGGCACCCTTGATAACGCTCCCAAGTTTGAACTCCATGAGGATCAGGGCTTTGTTCCCGAAATTGCTGAAGGCGGCGATTATGTTGAGCTTATTGCAGGCGATACCAAGGTCCGCATCGGCAAATTCAGCTGGAACGTTCAGTTCTATTACAAGGACAAGAAGCTGACAGGCGGCGCATGGAGAGCAACTACTATTGTTAATGAAAGCAAGTTCAAGACTTCAAGCAGACTTGATGCAACTCAGGACGACACATTCTGGTCCTATCCACGTGATTCACGCAGCACATATCTCCGTGAACAGCTTACTCTTTCCGTAGGCGAGTGCATTTACGGCTTCGGCGAAAAATTTACTACATTTGTAAAGAACGGTCAGAACGTTGAAACATGGAATTCCGACGGCGGCACTTGCTCCGACCAGTCCTACAAGTGTATTCCTTTCTATATTTCTTCAAGAGGCTACGGAATTTTCGTAAATTCGTCCGACAAGGTTTCTTATGAAGTAGCTTCCGATACCGTTTCAAAGGTTTCCTTCACAGTTCCCGGAGAACACCTTGAATATTTCGTTATCGGCGGCGAAAATCTTACAGAAGTTATCTCCAATTACACAACTCTTACAGGTAAGCCTGCGCTTCCTCCTGCATATACCTTCGGACTTTGGCTTACTACTTCCTTTACAACAAATTATGACGAAGAAACCGTTACTTCGTTTATTGACGGTATGGCTGAAAGAGATATTCCTCTTCAGGTGTTCCACTTCGACTGCTTCTGGATGAAGGAATTTGAGTGGTGTAATTTTGAATGGGACAAGCGTCAGTTCCCCGACCCTGCCGCTATGCTCAAGAGACTCAAGGATAAGGGTCTGGAGATCTGCGTATGGATCAACCCTTATATTGCACAGCGTTCCAAGCTCTTTGACGAGGGTGCAAAGAATGGTTACTTTATCAAGAATATGGACGGAAGCGTGTTCCAGTGTGATATGTGGCAGCCCGGTATGGCAATTGTTGACTTTACCAATCCTGCTGCAAGAGAATGGTATGCTTCAAAGCTGAAAGTTCTCTGCGAAATGGGCGTTGACGCATTCAAGACTGATTTCGGCGAGAGAATCCCCACAAACGTTAAGTATTACGACGGTTCCGACCCTATTGCAATGCACAACTATTACACATACCTTTACAATAAGACCGTATTCAACGTTCTCAAGGAATATTACGGTGAAAACAAAGCTTGCCTGTTTGCACGTTCCGCAACCGCAGGCGGTCAGCAGTTCCCTGTTCACTGGGGCGGCGACTGCTCCGCTGAATATACTTCCATGGCGGAGACACTCAGAGGCGGACTTTCCCTTTGCCTTTCCGGCTTCGGCTATTTCAGCCACGATATGAGCGGATTTGAGGCTACTGCTCCTGCGGATATTTATAAGAGATGGGCTGCATTCGGTCTGCTTTCCTCTCATTCAAGACTTCACGGCAACTCTTCTTACCGTGTGCCCTGGCTCTTTGATAAGGACGGTTCAACAGAATGTGAAGACGTTCTCCGCTTCTTCACAAAGCTCAAAGGTAAGCTGATGCCTTACATCTGGGCTCAGGCAAACAAGACTTCTACCGTAGGCGTTCCTATGATGCGTGCTATGGTTATCGACTTTGCCGATGATCCTGCCTGCCTCTATCTTGACAGACAGTATATGTTCGGCGACAACCTCCTTGTTGCTCCTATATTCAACGAAGAAGGTACCGCTGAATTCTATGTTCCTGCAGGCAAATGGACGGATATTATTTCCGGCAAGCAGTACGAGGGCGGCAAGTATTACAACGAAAAGTTCGATTACTTCTCTCTCCCCTGCCTTGCAAGACCTAACAGCATCATTGCATACGGTGCATTTGTGAGAAACTTCGAGTATGATTACCTTAACAATGCTGAGATCGTTATTTATGAGCTTGAAAACGGCAAGTCCGCTTCCTGCACCATTTACGATACCGATTCCAACAAGGTTCTTGAACTTACAGCAGTTAACAACAACGGTACGATTGACGTAAGCTTCACCAAGAACGCTTCTCCATTCAAGATAACTGTATTCGGCGGCAAGACCGTTGAAGTTCCTGCAGGCTCCGAAAAGGTTTCCCTGTAAAAAATACGCATAAAAAATCAACTCACGCAGTTCAGCTTGAATTGCGTGAGTTTTTGTAATTGTTGATTTGGAATTAGTATAAATTATAAATATTGAATAAAAGTATTGAATAACGTATTTTTTTGTGATAAAATAGTATAGAAAAAATCCAAAAATGAAAGGATATTTAAAATTATGGTAACTTCACGCTTTACCAACCTTATCGACCTTAACGATATGCCTGTTTCATGGTGGAACGAGGTCGTTTCTCTCGGCGCAAAAATTGCCGATGCTCCCGAAAAATATGCTCACGCCTGTGACGGCAAAATTATGGCTACTCTTTTCTATGAACCGTCCACAAGAACGCAGATGTCGTTCCAGACAGCAATGCTCCGTCTTGGCGGAACAATAATTGGCTTTGACAATCCTGCCACATCTTCCGTTGCAAAGGGAGAAAATCTGAAAGATACGACAAAAATCGTTTCCGGATATGCCGATATAATGGTAATGCGCCACACCTTGGAAGGCTCCGCAAAGGCTGCTGCACTTACCGCAGACTGCCCTATCATTAATGCAGGCGACGGCGGACACCTCCACCCTACCCAGACTCTTACCGACTTGCTTACCCTTTCAAAGGAAAAAGGACGGCTTGAGAACCTTACAATAGGACTTTGCGGCGACCTTAAAAACGGACGTACCGTTCATTCTCTGTGTAAAGCCCTTTCTTGTTACAAGGGAAATAAATTTATTCTTATATCAACCAAGGAACTTTGTCTGCCCTTTTACATAAAGGACATTCTTAACGCCCACGGCTGCGAATTTACCGAAGTTGATTCAATTGAAGAGGCAATTTCCCAGCTTGATATTCTCTATATGACACGAATACAGCGTGAGCGTTTTACCTCCGATGAAGAATATCAAAAACAGAAAGATGTTTACTGCCTTAATCACGAAAAAATGCTCAAGGGCAAAAGTGATCTGATAGTTCTTCACCCCTTGCCAAGAGTTGACGAAATTGCGATGGAGGTGGATGACGATCCCCGTGCGCTTTATTTTAAACAAGCCAAGTATGGTATGTACGTCAGAATGGCGATTATACTTACTGTTCTGAAAAATGAATATCCCACCGAGCTTTTGACGGGAAGTGTTCAGCAAGGCATAAAGTGCAGCAACAAAAATTGTATTTCAAACAAGGAGTATTATCTTCCAAAATCATTCCGAGGCAAGGGCGATACTCTTGAATGTGAATACTGCGATGAAAGAATTTTAGTTGAACATTAAACTATAAAACAGCCGCTCCGATTTCATCTGTTCGGAACGGCTGCTTTTTTATGCATTTGCGTTTTTGTCTTTTTCTCTTATAGCTACACGCCTGATTTTTCCGCTAATTGTTTTGGGAAGCTCGTCTACAAACTCGATAACACGGGGGTATTTATAAGGCGCAGTCTGATTTTTAACGTGTTCCTGAAGCTCTTTTACAAGATTTTCATCGCCCTTATCCTTGTAGGCTTTGGTGAGAACAATAGTTGCCTTTACAACCTGTCCTCTGATAGGGTCGGGTACGCCTGTAACGGCAACTTCAAGAACAGCAGGGTGTTCCATAAGCACACTTTCGATCTCAAATGGTCCGATTCGGTAGCCCGAGGACTTGATAACATCATCTTTTCGTCCCACATACCAGAAATAACCTTCCTCGTCCTTATATGCAAGGTCGCCGGTGTGGTAAACTCCGCCTCTCCACGCATATGCCGTTGCTTCGGGATTTTTGTAGTATTCCTTAAAGATACCGATTTTTTGCTTTGTTTTGGGAATAAGCACAATTTCGCCGTGAACGCCTAAATCTACTTCGTTTCCGTCATCATCCACAATTTTAACATCAAACAGCGGAGTTGGCTTGCCGGTAGAGCCAGCCTTAGGCGTCATTCCGTAAAGATTTCCTATTGCAAGTACGGTTTCGGTCTGACCGTAGCCTTCCATGACCTTTAAGCCTGTAAATTCATACCAGCGGTTAAATACTTCGGGATTCAGCGCTTCTCCTGCAATTGACGTTCTTTTAAGGTTGGAAAGGTCATATCCCTCTATTCCCTCTTTTATGAACATACGGTACATTGTGGGGGGGGCACAGAAGGAAGTGATCTTGTAATCCTGTATCTTTTTAAGAATATCGGCAGAGTGGAACCTGTCAAAATCGTAAATGAATAATGCAGCTGCACAAAGGAACTGACCGTACATTTTTCCCCACATACACTTACCCCAGCCTGATTCGGAAATGGTAAGATGCAGACTTTCCGAATCAAGATGATGCCAGTATTTAGCAGTTACAATATGTGCAACGGAATAATAATGGTTGTGCATAACCATTTTGGGATATCCCGTTGTGCCTGAAGTGAAGTACAACAGCATATTGTCTTCAACGTTGTTTTCGATACGCTCAAAAGTGTCGGGATATTTAACATATTCTACGTCAAAATCAGTCCAACCCTTGTTGCCGTGACCTCTTACAATGAATTTTTCCTTTATGCCCTTGTACTCTTCAAGAGCCTGTTCAATGTGTTTTACCGTATCTCCGTCACCTGTTGCGACGATATAATCGACCTCCGCTGCGTCAAAACGGTAGGTGTAGTCCTTTTTCATCAGCTGATTTGTTGCCGGAATAATTACTGCGCCTATTTTGCATAAAGCAATAACAAGGAACCAGAACTGATAATGCCTTTTCAGAACGGACATTACCATATCACCCTTTTTTATTCCGTGTGCAATAAGCATATTGGCTACCTGATTTGACTTTTTCATAAGGTCGCCGTAGGTAAAGGTATGTTCCTCACCCTCATCGTTTATCCAGACGATAGCACGTCGATCCGGCTCGTTTCTGCCTATTTCGTCAATAACATCGTAACCAAAATTAAAGTTGTCGGGAACGTTGAATTCAAGATCGGTAAGAACACCGTTTTCGTCAAAAGTTTCCTTCACATATTTTTGGTATAAGTTTTTCATTTCCATGATAAAACGCTCCCTGATTTTAAAATTTATTTCACTTTACAATAATTATCAAAGATTTCGTGACAGCTTTTCGGAATATTCAGCTCTGAACTGCGCAAAAGTACCGTTATCCAAAGCGTCTCTGATCTTTTCCGTAAGTGTATTGTAAAAGTAAAGATTGTGCATAACGGCAAGTCTGCCTGCAAGCTGTTCATCTGCCTTGAACAGGTGCCTTATATATGCTCGTGAGAAATTGCGGCAGGTGGGGCAATCACATTCGGGGTCAAGGGGCAGCGGGTCTGTTTCATAGCACTTGTTGGTAACGTGCATTATGCCGCTCCACGTGAAAATTGTTGCGTGACGAGCATTTCGGCTTGGCATAACGCAGTCGAAAAGGTCGATGCCTCTTGCAACAGCTTCTATAATGTTGGTAGGAGTACCTACGCCCATAAGATAGCGTATTTTATTTTTCGGCATAACGGGTTCAACGTTTTCTATTATGTTGTACATTACTTCTGTCGGTTCACCAACTGCAAGTCCGCCGATAGCGTAGCCGTCCATATCAAGCCTTGCAATGGCTTCCATATGCTTTATACGCAGATCGGGGAATGTGCAGCCTTGATTTATGCCAAATAAAAGCTGGTGCTTGTTGATAGTATCGTGTAAAGCGTTAAGCCTTTCCATTTCTTCTTTGCAGCGGTACAGCCATCTTGTCGTTCTTTCGCAGGAACGCTTAGAGTATTCGTATGCCGCAGGATTTTCAACGCACTCGTCAAATGCCATAGCAATTGTCGAAGCAAGGTTGGACTGAATTCGCATACTTTCTTCGGGTCCCATAAATATCTTGCGTCCGTCAACGTGGGAGTTGAAGTACACGCCTTCTTCCTTTATTTTGCGTAATTTTGACAGAGAAAATACCTGAAATCCACCGCTGTCGGTAAGAATTGGCTTGTCCCAGTTCATAAATTTATGCAGACCGCCCATTTCCTTTATGACCTTGTCCGACGGACGAACATGGAGATGATATGTGTTGCAAAGCTCCACCTGTGTTTTAAGGTCTTTAAGGTCTATTGAGGAAACACCGCCTTTTATAGCTGCGGCAGTTCCCACGTTCATAAAGCAGGGGGTCTGAAAGGTACCGTGTACGGTCTCAAACTTTCCACGTCGGGCTTTTCCCTCTTGTTTAAGTAAAGTGTACATAAAAGTTCTCCTTATTTTAAGTCATACAACGCACCTGTTTCACGGCTGCGGTACTCATGCTTTTCATAGTAGCCTATAAGCGTTCCGTCCTCACTGCGCAGGGCGACCATATAAACGTCCTTGTTTTCCTTTTCATTGAAAAAGGTAAAAACCTTGTTGTTATTGCTGTCCGTTCCGAACCAATCAACGATTTTTTGTATTTTTCCGTTTGAATCTGTATTGTGGCATTCAAGCAGCGATTTTCCCATAAGAGCAGATCCGCCCCGTTTTTCATACCGCTTTACCGCCGAAGGATTCATATAAATAATCGTATGGTCAAGGCTGCACACAACTACCGGTGCTTCGTCCGAATCAATTATACTTTTAAAAAATACCGAAAGCTCCATTTTACTGCTCCTTATAAGATCAGCATCGCATCACCGAAGCTGAAAAATCTGTATCGTTCTTCGACCGCCTTTTTATATGCGTTCATAGTGTTTTCATATCCCATAAATGCGGAAACAAGCATTATAAGAGTGCTTTCCGGCAAGTGGAAGTTTGTGATAAGTCCGTCAATAGCCTTGAATTCATAACCGGGGTAAATAAAAATATCTGTATATCCCTCGGATTCTTTGAACTCTCCGTTATTAAAAGTGGCAACGCTTTCCAAGGTACGGCAGGATGTCGTTCCAACCGCTATAACACGACCGCCGTTCTGCTTTGTCTGATTGATAAGGTCTGCCGTTTCCTGCGGAAGATGATAATGTTCGCTGTGCATTTTATGTTCCAAAATGTTGTCTTCCTTAACGGGACGGAAGGTTCCCAAACCGACATGGAGCGTTACGTAGGCAAGGTTAATACCTTTACATTTCAAATCTTCAAGCATTTCTTTGGTAAAATGCAGTCCTGCAGTTGGAGCCGCAGAAGAGCCGAGTTCCCTTGAATAAACGGTCTGATAACGTTCCTTGTCCTCCAGCTTATGAGTTATATAAGGAGGAAGCGGCATCTGTCCAACATCTTCAAGAGCTGTAAAGAAGTTACCTTCACACTCAAATTTAGCTATCCTGTTGCCGTCATTGACGGTTTCAATTATTTCTGCCCTGAGCCGTCCGTTGCCGAACACAAACTTTGTGCCGGGCTTAGCTTTTTTGCCGGGACGTACAAGTATCTCCCAGAGCTTGTCCCCCTTTTGTTCCAGCAAAAGGAATTCCATAAAAGCACCCGTGCCCTCTTTTTCACCGTAAAGTCTTGCAGGAAGCACTCTTGAATCGTTCATTACAAGCAAATCACCTTTTTTAAGGTAATCGCATAAATTATAAAAATGAGAATGTTCGATATCTCCGCTTTTCCGGTCTACCTTCATCATTCTTGAGGAGTTTCTCGGTTCAACAGGTGTCTGAGCAATAAGTTCTTCCGGCAGGTCGTAGTAAAAATCCGATTTAAGCATATGCATAGGAACAATTATCCTTTCAAACTTTCAAAAAATAGTACATATTTAAAGTTTATCACAAATTCCATGCTAAGTCAAATATAATATTAATGCTTTTATATTAATTTCCTATTATTTTTTTGAAATAACTATTGACAAATACGTTTAGGCGTGATAATATGAATTAAACCCAGATAGAGGCGCGGTAAAGAAAAGTACCTTCTGACAGGCTGCCAGACCGTTTATGCAGGAGGAAAAGGCAATACCGCCGAAGGATGATGTCCGGCAGGCTGATTCCTGATTATATATCGAAGAGGTATATAATTGTCATCATACATTTTATGGTGGAGTGCTATCGGCATTTTAAATGTCAGTATTTCTGTTTTATTATGTATGATGAATCGGTTTTTTAACCGATTTTTTTATTTATGTTATTATTTATTGTTAAAGGAGCTTATAAAAATGAAAACATTTAACGTAGGTATTATCGGCGCAACGGGTATGGTTGGTCAGAGATTCGCAACCCTGCTTGAAAATCATCCCTGGTTCAACGTTGTCGCTCTCGCAGCTTCCCCCAGAAGCGCAGGAAAGAGATACGAAGACGCAGTAGGCGCAAAGTGGGCTATGTCCTCCCCTATCCCTGCAGCGATGAAAGATATGATAGTAATGGACGCAACAGCAGATGTTGAAAAGATCGCTTCAATGGTTGATTTCGTATTCTGCGCAGTAGATATGAAAAAGGACGAGATCAAGGCTCTTGAAGAGCGTTATGCAAAAGCTGAATGTCCTGTTGTTTCCAACAACTCCGCACACAGATTTACTCCCGACGTTCCTATGGTAGTTCCCGAGATCAACCCTGACCACATTCAGATAATCGAGGCTCAGAGAAAGCGTCTCGGAACAAAGAGAGGCTTCGTTGCAGTTAAGTCCAACTGCTCCCTCCAGAGCTACGTTCCTGCACTTCATCCCTTAAAGGATGAATTCGGCATCGACAAAGTTCTTGTATGCACATATCAGGCTATTTCCGGTGCAGGCAAGACCTTTGAAACAATGCCAGAGATCGTTGACAACGTTATTCCCTACATCGGCGGCGAGGAAGAAAAGTCCGAACAGGAGCCTCTTAAGCTTTGGGGCAAGATCGAAGGAGATAAGATAGTAAGTGCTTCCGAGCCTTTATTCACAGCTCAATGCTTCCGTGTTCCTGTTTCCGACGGTCATACTGCCGCAGTTTTTGTAAAGTTCAAGAAGAAGCCTACTAAGGAGCAGATGATCGAAGCGTGGACAAAGTTCAGAGGAGTTCCTCAGGAGCTTGAACTTCCCAGCGCTCCCAAGCAGTTCCTCCACTACTTTGAAGAGGATAACCGTCCTCAGGCAAAGCTTGACCGTATGCTTGAAAACGGTATGGCTGTTTCCATCGGACGTCTCCGTGAAGATAACCAGTACGACTACAAGTTTGCCTGCCTCTCACACAATACCCTCAGAGGCGCAGCAGGCGGCGGAGTTCTTCTTGCCGAGCTTCTTGCTGCAAAGGGTTACTTTGACTAATGGCAATTGAGATTAGAAAAGCGCAGGATGCAGATGCAGAGCTTGTAATTGCTTATCTGAAAAAGCTTGCAGAATATGAAAAGCTGAGTGAAGTCTGCAATATCACAAAGGAAGCACTTTTGACCTTGCTCAACGAGCCTAACGGTCTGAACGCCGTAATAGCCGAATATAACGGCGTTCCTGCCGGATTTATGACTTATTATTTCTATAAGATAGCAACCTTTTCCGGTAAACGGGTCATGTATATCGAAGATGTTTTCGTCGATGAAGAATACCGCAGGTTTGGTATCGGAAAGGAACTTTTCGATTTTGCCAAGAAAACTGCTTCGGATAAGCAATGCGCCCGTATTGAATGGAAATGTCTTGATTGGAACAAGTCAGCTCAGTCCTTTTATGAAAAGATCGGCGGAAGCTGCTCAAAGGACGAATGGCTAACTTACACGATTGACATCTAACAACAAAGGAATGAAAGTAAATGATAAGGGAAATCACACCTTCCGACCTGGACGGATTATTGAAACTTTATACGCAGCTGCACGGAAATGAGATCCCCGATAAGACCGACGATGTACTGATGCTTTGGAATAGGATAATTTCCGATAAGGAGCATCACATAATCGTTGCGGAAGAGGACGGGAAAATAGTTTCATCCTGTGTTTGCGTGATAGTTCCAAATCTTACCCATAGCCAACGTCCTTACGCTTTGGTGGAAAATGTTGTTACCGATGAAAATTACCGCAGCAGAGGTCTTGCAACAGCTTGTCTTGACTACGCAAAAAGCATTGCTCAGAAGGAAAATTGTTACAAGATAATGCTTATGACAGGTTCTAAAAAAGAAAGTACGCTGAACTTTTACCGCCGTGCAGGATACAACAGCAGCGATAAAACGGCGTTTATTCAATGGCTATAATAGATCAAAAATATATTTACGAGGAGTGTTATTATGAAAAATACGATTTTTACAGGCGCAGGCGTTGCGATCGTTACCCCTATGAACGCTGACGGTTCAATTAATTTTGACGCTCTCGGCGAAAATATCGAATATCAGATCGCAAACGGAACGGACGCTATCATTATCTGCGGCACCACAGGCGAATCCGCAACAATGACAGACGAAGAACACGTTGAATGTATCAGATACTGCATTGAAAAGGTAAACAAGAGAGTTCCCGTTATTGCAGGAACAGGAAGCAACGATACAAAGTATGCCGTTGATCTTTCCAAGGAAGCCGAGAAGCTGGGTGCCGACGCTCTGCTTGTTGTTACTCCTTACTATAACAAGACCTCTCAGAGAGGACTTATTGCGCACTTCACCGCTATTGCAGACAGCGTAAATATCCCCATTATCCTTTACAACGTTCCCTCCAGAACAGGTGTTAACATTTCTGTTGATACATATGTTACCCTTTCAAAGCACAGAAACATTGCCGGAATCAAGGAAGCAAGCGGCAATCTTTCAACCGTTGCAAAGATAATAGCTGCCTGCGGAGATGATATTGACGTTTACAGCGGCAACGATGACCAGATAGTTCCTATTATGGCTCTCGGCGGAAAGGGTGTTATCAGCGTTGCTTCCAACATTCTTCCCAGAGAAACACATGAGATAGCTCAGTATTGCCTTGATAACAACGTTGCAAAGGCTGCAGAGCTTCAGCTCAAGTATCTTGACCTTATGAACAATCTTTTCATCGACGTAAATCCTATCCCTGTTAAGGAAGCAATGAATATTCTTGGCATGAAGGCAGGAGAATGCAGACTTCCTCTTCTGAGAATGGAGCAGTCCAAGATAGACACCCTGACAGCTTCTCTCAGAAACGCAGGTCTTATCAAGTAAAAAGAATTGGATGTGAAATTATGGTATCGGTTGTTATAAGCGGCGCAAACGGACATATGGGCAAGGTCATCAACTCTGTTATATCCGAAAGAAGCGACTGCAGGGTCATTGCAGGAATAGATGTTTTGACCGAGAAATATGCAGACTTCCCTATCGTATCCGCCCCCTCCGAGCTTCCTCAGAAGCCGGATGTAATTATTGATTTCTCTCACCCATCGGCTCTTGATAAGCTGCTTGATTACTGTCTCTCTACCGGAACAGCCATCGTTATTGCAACAACGGGATATACGGAAGAACAGATTGCCGAAATAAAAAAGGCTTCCGAGCAGATCCCCGTATTTTTCACGTTTAATATGTCTTTGGGAATCAATCTTCTTATAAAGCTTGCAAAAACAGCAGCAGAAATTCTCGGAGACCAGTTTGACGTTGAAATTCTTGAAAAGCACCATAACAGAAAGCTGGATGCTCCCAGCGGAACTGCTATAATGATCGCAAATTCCATTAATGAAACGCTGGATAACCGCTGTCAGTACGTTTATGACAGACATTCCCAGCGCAAAAAGAGAGATAAGAACGAAATAGGCATTCATTCCGTAAGAGGCGGTACTATCGTAGGCGAACATGACGTAATTTTCGCCGGAAGAGATGAGGTCATAACCCTTTCCCACCATGCCGCTTCAAGAGAAGTTTTCGCAGTAGGTTCGGTTAACGCCGCAGTTTTCATTTCGGGAAGATCTGCGGGACTTTACGATATGGCAGCACTTCTCGACAGCAAAGCATAAAAAAATACCGTCCGATAAACCTTGTTTGATTTATCGGACGGTTCTTGTGTAATAACATTATTTATTATCCACCATATGAACGTCGATCTGATTGTACGGAATAACGATGTCATTTTTATCAAACGCATCTTTAATATCTTCGAGAAGTTTAAAATAAACGTCCCAATAATCAGCCGAGTTTACCCACGCCCTTATGGTAATATCAACCGAGTTTGACGAAAATGCGCTTATACGCACAAAGGGAGCAGGATCGCATAATACCTTGCTATTTTGGGCTAAAACACCATTTATCACAGAAATTGCTTTTTTAGAGTCGTTGTCGTAAGAAATTCCGAAAACAAGATCCACACGCCTTGTTTTTTCCTGAGTATAATTTGTAATAACTGCATTTGAAACCGTGCCGTTGGGAATGTACACTGCTTTATTATCCACCGTAACTATTTTGGTGCAGATTATAGATATTTCTTCAACAGTTCCTTCATCGCCATTGATCTTTACATAGTCGCCGACCTTGAACATTTTTCCCATCAGAACAATAACGCCGCCTGCAACGTTTGAAAGGCTGTTTTGCAGTGATAAGCCTATTGCTATTCCTGCGGAACCTATTACCGTGATGATGGAAGTCATAGGAATACCAAGAACTGTCAGCACTGTAATGAGAACCAAGCCGAAGAGAACGATTTTTACCAAAGAATGGAGAAAACCGTGTACCGTTTTATCAAACCGGCTTTTTTCCAATCCCCTTCCCAGGAGTTTCAGCACGATTTTATTGATTATACAGCCAACTATATAAATAATTATCGCAGCGATAAGAGTTGGGATATAATCCAGAAAGCTCTGCCATAATCTGCTGAAAAAAGAAATGTCCAATTCTCCGTTTTCAAGAGGTGCAAGCAGTTCTTCCACAGGATCAGCTGTTTGAATAGCTATCATTTTATTTTCCTCCGCATTGCATTTTAAAATATAAAAATAATTATAATACATAATTTATTTTATTTGTTTCATTTTTATAAATTGTATTGAAACAATTGTTTAAAATTGAAAGATTTTGCTATTTATTGAATTAATTTAATTAACAAACTGTATTAATATTATATTAATATAACTACATATAAAAATTTGTTGTATTTTTATCAAAAAAATTCTTGCTTTATTCTTCATAATGAGTTATAATATATTAGATATTTTTTAAAGGAGATATTTTTATGCAAATGGAAGGCTCATACGTTTTAACTGTTGTTCTAACAGGTATTTCTGTCGTTTTCCTCGGTCTTATTCTGCTTATATTCTTTGTTTGGCTGATGGGTAAGATATTCGACGCGATCAAGAGCAACAGTAAAAAGAAGGCTGAAACAAAAACGGCTGTTCCCGAAACAAAAGCGGCTCCTGCTTCTGCTTCGGCTCCTGCTATGGAAGTTGAAGACGGTATAAGCGATGAGATCGTTGCCGTTATTGCTGCTGCTGTTGCTGCTATGTCCGATTCTTATACCGTAAAAAGTGTAAGAAAATCAACTGCGAAATCTTCAAGAAGAACTGCTTGGGGTATTCAGGGTGTCAGCGAAAGTACCAAAGTATTCTAAATTTTAAAGAAAGGGCTATAAAATATGAGTTATTTTCTCGAAACACTCCAATCTTTATGGGAAACTTCCGGACTTTGTAACCTGACCTGGCAGTCCTGCGTAATGATTCTCATATCTTTCGGTTTTATGTATCTGGCTATTAAGCATAAGTTTGAGCCTCTGCTCCTTCTTCCTATAGCCTTCGGTATGCTGCTTACAAACCTCCCTCTTACCGGAATGTATCACCCCGAGCTTTTTGATATAAGCGGAGGAAAAGAACTTAGCTTCGGTGAAATACTGCACGAAGGCGGTCTGCTTGACCTGCTGTACTTAGGCGTAAAGCTTCAGATATTCCCTCCTCTTATCTTCCTTGGTATCGGCTGTATGACAGACTTCGGACCGCTGATCGCAAATCCTAAGAGCTTCCTCCTCGGTGCGGCTGCTCAGGGCGGTATCTTCTTTACATTTGTCGGAGCTGCATTCCTTGGCTTTACACCTCAGGAAGCAGGTTCTATCGCTATCATCGGCGGCGCTGATGGTCCTACCGCAATATTCGTGTCGAGCAAGCTCCTCGGCTCTGGCGGATATGATATTGACACAGGTACGATAGCTCTTGCAGCTTATACTTATATGGCACTTGTTCCTATTATTCAGCCACCTATAATGAGAGCTCTTACAACAAAGAAAGAACGTTCTGTTGTTATGACTCAGCTCAGAGAAGTCACCAAGACAGAAAAAATTATCTTCCCTATCGTTGTAACTATCGTTATTGCACTTCTTATTCCTTCTGCAGCTCCTCTCGTAGGTATGCTTATGCTTGGCAACCTCTTTAAGGAAAGCGGCGTTGTTGATAGAATCTGCAAGACTGCTCAGAACGAGCTTATGAATATCATTACTATTTTCCTCGGAATCTCCGTTGGTGCTACTACTACAGCAGACAAGATCATCAACAAAAAGTTCCTTATGGTCATCGTTCTTGGTGTTGTTGCATTCTGCTTAGGTACAGCTTGCGGCGTTCTCCTTGGCAAACTTATGTATCTTGTTACTAAGGGCAAGGTTAATCCTCTTATCGGTTCCGCAGGTGTTTCCGCAGTTCCTATGGCAGCCCGCGTATCACAGAAAGTCGGTGCAGAAGAAAATCCTGCAAACTTCCTTCTTATGCACGCTATGGGTCCGAACGTTGCAGGCGTTATCGGTTCTGCCGTTGCAGCCGGCGTTCTCCTTAGCATCATTCCGTATTAATAGACGGTTCGTTGATTATTCAGACAGCCTCACAGCATTTTGTGGGGCTGTTTTATTATGATACTAATTCCAAATCAACCTATAGACAAATCCAACAGCCATAATCCAGCCACTCGGCGTCAAGCTCCACTTGCAAGGCACCAAGCCTTGCGGCGGTCGCTCTCCGAGGTAACTATTGTTACCTCGGTAAACGTGGTTACCTTATTGGCTGTGTTCTATCTGCCGTCTTTGTCTATTGAACGATTTGGAATTAGTATGAAATAGTTTATTAGGCATTTTTTATAACTGCATATAATAATCGGCTATAAAGATTTACAAATTAATAAAAATAAGTTACAATTCAAAATAACACTTAACATCTCGATAAATATGTGGTATAATTATAACATAACCTTTTATTATTTCTGTAAGAATAATCTCAAACCTTCTTATATTATTTACCCATTGAAAGGAGGACGTTTTCCCCACGAGGAAAATGGTCATAAGATGCTGCAAAATAAAAACTCAAATGATTTCAATAATGAAAATCCCGAAAAAACATCTTCAAAAAGCAAAAATAAAAAGAAAAAGAAGAAAATTCACCCGGTAAAGAAGTTTTTTGCTATCATAGGCACAACGCTTCTTTCTTTAGTTCTGATATTTGTAATTTCAGGCTCTATCATTGCTGCGGCGCTGACAGTTTATGTACTGCAGTTTGTGGATCAGGACGCAGTTGATATTTCTTTGTCCGACCTTGACCTTGACTATACAACGTTTATTTACGGTTATGACCAAAACGGCGCAAGAGTTGAACTCCAGAGTATAAGCCGCAACGCCGACCGTATCCCCGTGACTATCGACCAGATACCACAGCACGTTCAGGACGCTTTCGTATATATCGAGGACGAGCGTTTTTATGAACACTACGGCGTTGATTGGAAACGTACTTTTCTTGCATTTTTAAATGAGTTTCTGCATATGTGGGGACGTCAGGGCGGTTCCACTATTACCCAGCAGCTTGTAAAAAATGTTACAGGCGATGACGATTTGGATTGGGAACGTAAAATGCGTGAGATATTCCGTGCTGCTACCCTTGAAAAATACTGTCCCAAAACAGATATTCTTGAAGCGTATCTTAATTATATCGGCTTCGGAGGAAGTACAGCAGGAATTCAGGCTGCTTCATTAAAATATTTCGGTAAAGATGTTTCGGAGCTTACAATTGCCGAAGGAGCGTGTCTTGCGGCTATCCCGAAATCACCTAACGAGTATAATCCTTTTGCCTATTATATTGATGATGAAACAGGACGACCTGTTTATTACGGAAAAGAAAAATGTCTTGAAAGACAAAAAGACGTTCTTGCGGCAATGTACAAAAACGCAGTTATTTCAAAGCTTCAGTACGAAGAAGCTGTAAACGAAGATGTGCAGTTCCTTGACCCTAACGCCAGATACAGCGATGAAAACAACGGCATCCAGAACTGGTTTGTTGATATGGTCATCAGAGACGTTATTCTTGATTTTGAAGACCTTTACGGAATTGATTATGATGAAGCGAGCAATAAGCTCTACAACGGCGGATATGAGATCTACGCTACCGTTGATATTGAAATGCAGGAAGCTGTTGAAGCTAAATTTAAAGATTACACCAACTTCTCTCAGACCGTTCTGACAGACCCTCCGCAGGCGGCCTTCATCTGTATGGATTATCAAGGCAACATAAAGGCTGTTGTGGGCGGTATAGGCGAAAAGTCCGGCTCCAATATTAACAACAGAGCAACAAGAGCTACCCGTTCACCGGGTTCATGTATCAAACCTATTACCTCTTACGGATACGCTGTCGAAAACGACCTTATAACATGGTCAACGATTTTTACAAACAAGCCTGTTACGGAAATTCTTGATGAAGAAACAGGTTTAAAGAGAACATGGCCTTATAACTACAATTCCAAGACTTACGATTATGCCGGATATTTCACATTCCAGGCTCTTCAGAGGTCGCTGAACACAGTTCCTGCCCAGCTTATTCAGATGGAAACACCTCAGGCTGTTTTTGAGTTTGTCCAGAATAAATTTCAGATAACGACTCTTGTAGCAAGCGACGCAGACCTTGCTCCGCTTTCTGTAGGTGCTCTTACAAAAGGACTTACGCTTAAAGAACTTGTTGCGGCTTATCAGGTATTCGGAAACGGCGGAAAATACTACTCCCCTACGTCTTATACTCAGGTACTTGATTCAAACGGAAAAGTTATTCTACAGCATAAATATACTCCCATCCAGTCAATAAGCAAAGAATCCGCTTATGTAATGAACAAGCTTATGCAGACTGTAATCGAAGGTCCTAACGGTACAGGTAAAGCTGCTAAGCTCGCCAATACTCCTCTTATAGGCAAAACCGGTACAGCTCAGGATTGGAAGG
This sequence comes from Oscillospiraceae bacterium, assembly GCA_022769565.1. Classification (GTDB taxonomy): domain Bacteria; phylum Bacillota; class Clostridia; order Oscillospirales; family Ruminococcaceae; genus UMGS363. The sequence goes on along the minus strand of JALEJQ010000090.1, from coordinate 48,291 downwards.
ACCTTTCCTTTGTAGGATGTACACCGGAATATGTAAGCGGTATATGGTACGGTTACGATATTCCTAAAGAGATACCCACGGGAACATATTACAGCTCGTCCGCTGTATGGAAAAATGTTTTCGGTGACATTGCTGATTCGGGAACAAATAAAACATTCCCCGAATGCGATGATGTTCAGGAATTGTATTACTGTACGGAAACCGGTCTGCTTGCAAGCGGAAACTGCCCCACAGGCAGCATCGGATATTACAAGAGTACAAATATCCCCGAAATGTGTTCTGTGGATCACTCCAAGAAAAATAAAGAAAAAGAAAATGAAAAAAAATCATCTACGGCTGAACTTGATATAATGCAGCTTGCAGATTTTCTTGAATAACAGCAAGGTCAATGGCAGATTACATTTTTTAGTGCTCTGCCATTGTTTTTTGCTCAGAAAAGGATGGTCAAAATATGGAAAAGTTAAAATTAGCCTGTCCCTGTCATTTCGGGCTTGAAAGCGTTTTAAAGTATGAAATATCCAAAATAGGCGGCGAAGATATTAATGTTACCGACGGAAGAGTTACTTTTACCGGGGATTTTTCCACTCTTGCAAGAGCAAATATATGCCTTGCTTCCGCAGAAAGAGTGCTTGTGCAAATGGGCGAGTTCAAAGCCGTAACATTTGAGGAGTTGTTTCAGGGAGTAAAAGCGCTGCCTTTTGAAAACTTTATAGGCAAGGATGATATTTTTCCCGTAAAAGGTTATTCGCTCAACTCTTCCCTGCACAGTGTTCCCGATTGCCAGTCCATAATAAAGAAAGCCGTTGTTGAGAGGCTGAAAGCAAAATATAACGTAAGCTGGTTTCAGGAAACGGGAAACACTTATCAGATACAGTTCAGCATTCAGCATGACAATGTGATAATTTATATCGACAGCTCTGGTGCAGGACTTCATAAACGAGGCTACCGCCGAAATTCAAACGCTGCGCCTATAAAGGAAACGTTAGCGGCAGGTATTATCGACCTTGCTCATGTGAGAAGCGGAAATACCGTTTGCGACCCGTTCTGCGGCAGCGGCACACTTATTATTGAAGCGGCGTATAAAGCACTCAATATTGCTCCCGGTCTGAAACGTCACTTTTATTCGGAAAAATGGAATGTTATCGACAGCAAAATATGGGAGGAAGAACGTACACAGGCACTTGACTCAATAAGGAAAGACGCCGATTTTTATGCTTACGGTTATGATATTGACCCGGAATCGGTTGCTCTCAGTCAGGAAAACTGCCGCAAGGCAGGGATACAGAAAAGAGTGACAATAAAGCAGGCAGATGTAAGAGACTACGATAATCAGCCCGACACAATAACAATATGCAATCCCCCTTACGGAGAAAGAATGCTTGAGCTTAAAGAAGCGGAACAGCTTTACAGCATAATGGGCAGGAAATTTGCTGCAAACAGCAGTTCTCCTTGTTTTGTTATTTCACCCCATGAAAATTTTGAAAAATTTTTTGGAAAAACTGCCGATAAAAGACGTAAATTATACAACGGAATGATAAAATGCCAGCTTTATATGTACTTTAAATAACAAAACGCAGTTTCTGTACTCTCATTAAGGTGCAGAAACTGCGTTTTTTATTATAAGTATTGAGAAATCAGCTTTGAGCGCTGTTGGTTATATTTACTGCATCGGAAACGCATGATTTGCAGCTTCCTAACTTTGATGTATCGCATTCAGGCTTGGGAAAAAACTGTTCCGAGGGAAATTCCATTCTGTCAAATACGTCGCAGGGCGACTCGCTTACTTCTCCTACCGAGCAGTCTTTGCAGGGAATGCAGTAATCATATGCAGGAACAATAAGCGATACGGGTCTTGAAAGCTGAACTATTGAGAAAAGTCCGAGCGAAACTGCAAGCCGTCTTTCATATGCCGGTGGCTTAGGGCTTGCGTAGTCCGGTAAAACGTCATCTGCGCAGGATCCTTCATGATTTCCGTGATGTGACGGTACGCATACAAATTTTGCGTCAAGAGCTATGGGGTCTACCGCCTGAACAGTTGCTTTGGGCATACTTGCAACGTTTCCGCAGCAGCAAGAGCACTTATGTGGCGACTTTTCATATGATGACGATGTGAGTTCCTGCTCGCTGGTGAATACCTTGGCGTTTCCCTCGCTGCCGTATAAGATCACTCTTTTGTTCCAATAAGCGGTTCCGCAGAGGATAGTGCTGTTCTGAGGCTTGCAGAAATTCTGTGAGAATGCTTCGGCGCTTATTTTGAACCGATAAGTAATATCAACTGCGTAATATCCCGATTTGAAAGGAACAGGATTGACGGCGATGCAGGTCACATCAACCTCTGTGCAGCGTATTCTGACAACGTCCATATCATGCGTAATGCTTGGCGAGCCCTCATCAAGCGTTACCGGAAGCTCGTATATACAGTCACGGTCGGAACAGCTGTCAAACACGCGCTGAACTTCAATGCAAACAGCTTCTTTGAAGCCGCTCTTTAATTCGCTCATAAAAAACCTCCTGTAAAAATATTAAAGCAAAGGAACTAAATCCTTAAATCTTCAATATATATTATTCACAGGAGTTAAAAATAGTTACACTAAAACACAATTGCTGTTTAAGTATTTTTATCGGTCTGGTGGAATGTTTTAAGATTTCCTATTTTTTCATTTCTTTCATCAAGAACCTTCTCAACGTCCGACCATTCAAGTCCCTGATTTACGGCAAGGACCATTACATGGTAAATAAGGTCGTTAATCTCGTTCATAAGCTCGTCGTTATCACCATTTATTGCAGCAATAATAGTTTCGGCAGCTTCTTCTCCGACCTTCTTGCAGATTTTATCAACGCCCTTTTCAAAAAGGTAGCAGGTATAAGACTTTTCGGGTGCGGTACCGTTGTCGAAAGCCGCTTTTCTTGCCTTTATAACTTCAAAAATTTCTTCGTAAACTGTCATGATTTCATTCTCCCCTATTAACTTCATTAAGATTTATAAGCTTCATTGTTTCCATATCAAGTTCTCTGTAATAGCAGTTGTTGGCAACTCCGTTATAGCTTGTATGACAGATATTTCCTTTATCGGGAGTGACCTGATAAACCAAGGAATTCTGCTCACAATTAACAAAAATATGGTTAAGAGTAAAGGTATTTCCCGATTCTGCACCCTTAAACCACAGCTTGTTTCTTGATGTGCTCCAGAAAACAGCTTTTTTCAGCCTTACAGACTCTTTCAGAGCTTCTTCGTTCACATAAGCTACAAGGATAACTTCTTTAGTAAGAATGTTCTGTACAGCTACGGGAATAACATGATTTTCCTTTGAAATATTATGTATTTTATCCCAGTCAAGCATAAGCTCGCTTGTTTCTTCTATAAGTCTCATACGTCCTCCAAATAGTTTCTGTTGCATATATTTTATTATATTATATCATTAAAGTAATGTCAAGTTTTTTTGCGAAACATATTATTGAAGATTTTGCGAAACATATTATTGAAGATGTTTTAACAGCCGAAAATAAGCCGTACTGTAAGAACGCTTATGATAAATCCCGTAAAATCGGCAGACAAGGCGGAAGCAAGGGTGTGACGGGTATTTTTGATATTGGCGGCTCCGTAATAAACGGCTATGGTGTAAAATGTTGTTTCGGTCGAGCCGAGGATAACGCTTGCAACTCGTCCGGCAAAGCTGTCGGGGTGAACCTCGCTGAGGATAGTTTCGAAAACTGCTAAGGCACCGCTTCCTGACACGGGACGCATTATTGCCAGCGGCAGACACTCCGAAGGAAATCCCAGAAATTCCGTAACGGGAGACATTGCCTTTGCAAGCAGCTCCATCGCCCCCGAAGCCTTGAACATACCTATCGCAGTTATCATCGCAATAAGCGACGGCAGTATATCAACTCCCGTTTTCAGGTTCTCCCTTGCTCCCGAAAGAAACTCGTCAAAAATATCAACCTTTTTTATGCAGCCGTAAATAATTATCAGCCCTATGAACAGAGGAATTATGTAATCGGTCATTTCTTTTTCACTCCCGTTTTCCCGAATCCGTCAAGAATAACTGCCGTGACAAGCCCGATCGCAAGCGCAGCCGCAGAGGTTATCAGCACACAAGGGAGAATGTCCATCGGCGCTTCGGAACCGTGCTTGGACCTCAGCGAAGCAGCCGTTGTCGGTATAAGAGTGATCGAGGCGGTATTTAGAACGGTAAAAACCACCATATTTCTGCTTGCTGTACCGCAGGCGTTGTCCTCTTTTTCAAGTGCCTTCATTGCTTCTATTCCCAGCGGCGTTGCGGCGTTTCCGAGACCCAGCATATTTGCTGTAACGTTAAGACATATTGCATGAAAGGCTTTGCCGTTCAGGTCAATATCTTTGAAAAGAAGTCTTGCCAAAGGACGGAACGCTACAGCTATCTTATCTGTAAGTTTAGATTTTTCGGCAATTTTCATAAGTCCTCCCCACATACACATTCCGCCTATAAGATATAAAAAAAGCTCTACAGCTTCAACACAGGAATTAATTGCAGCATCGGACACTTCTGCGGCTCTTCCGGTAAATATACTGCAAATTACAGACAGAATTATCATTGCGGCAAAAATTTTGTTCATCATAAGCATTTCTCCATTCCAAATGTCAACTTTTATTCAAATTTACAATAGGAATAATATGGCTTTTTTAGCAATTTTAGTAATTTAAAGCAGATGTTTTGCTATAAACGCCCTAAATTTAACAAAACTTTATAGAAATTTAGTTAACTTTTTTCTGATTTTTAGCATAAATTGTATACTATAATTCATATTATATTGTAAATTATTCATAAAAATTTTTTTGACATATATATACAATATACGCTATAATTATATTAATAACAACTGTTCTGCATAATTTTATGCAGAAAGACTTAGAGTTATTGCTACAGAAAGGATGTTCAAATTATGAAAGCTACCGGAATCACAAGAAAAATTGACGAACTCGGAAGAATCGTTCTCCCTATTGAACTTCGCCGAGGACTTGATATAGGAGAAAAAGATGCTCTTGAAATTTATGTTGAGGATGAAAAGATAATCCTTAAAAAGTATAAGCAGTCCTGCGCATTCTGCGGAAACGATGAAAATATCATCGAATTCAAGGGCAAGTATATCTGTGCAGACTGCATTTCACAGCTTAAAAAGTAATCTTTTATTTAAATTTTATGGCGGTGAAGTTCTGTTTATTACATATAAATCCGAACAGGTAGTCTCTTGCATAGCTGTGTGAGGGACTATTTCCGTTTTAAGGAGGCGACGTTTATAGTATTCGTAAAATCAGAAGATATTCTTCCCGGAATGTGTCTTGCAAGAAATGTTAATTTCTACGACATTACCACCAAGCAGGCACAGCATTTTGAAGCAGGACGAAAACTTACCGACGTTGCCATTACCCAGCTCAGATCTGCAGGAATTGACGGCGTTTATGTTGATACCGTGCGCAGTGAGCTTCGTATGATCTCATCAATAAATCAGGAAATACGCTCCGAAGCTATCAGCGGTATCCATCATCTTGCCGATAATTTTATGAAATCCGACAAGGGCGTTCAAAAGGAAGATGTGGACGAGATAAGCGACACCACCCAAAAGCTGATAAACAGCCTTTCTTCCAAGAAGGATATACTTGTAAATATCGCCGACATAAAAATGTACGATGATTATACATATCACCACAGCCTTAGTGTTGCCATAATGGCGCTTGCTATAGGTATAGAGCTTGGATTCACTAACCAGATGCTCAACGAGCTTGGCACGGCCGGACTTCTTCACGATATTGGCAAGGTCTCGGTGCCTATTGAGATAATTACCAAGCCGGGACGTCTTACAAACGAAGAATTTGATATTGTAAAAATGCACCCTGTCTACGCCGCTCAACACCTTAAAGAACGTCACCTTGTAAATGAAAATATTTACAACGGCATTATTCAGCACCACGAAAAAATAGACGGCACAGGTTACCCCATGCGCCTGTCGGGAACGCAGATACACCCTTATGCAAGGATACTTGCAGTTGCCGATGTTTATGATGCGCTGACGTCAAACCGTCCTTACCGCACCCCCAATCCGCCTAACGAAGCCATAGAATACATTATGGCAGGAATGGGAACTCATTTTGATGAGAAGGTTTTAAGGGCTTTTCTGAGGAAGGTCGCTCCGTTCCCAACAGGTTCGGTAGTTCAGCTTTCCAACGGAGAAAGGGCAAGCGTTATGAAAAACCTTCCCGATTCTCCCCTGCGGCCTCACGTTATGGTTCTGGATTCCACCAAAACATATAATCTTGCCGACCCGGAGAATTATAACATAGTTATAACCGGAATTATCGACAACGTTTCCGAAAATCAGCAGCTTATAAATATGTAAAAAACGCTTTTGCTTGAAATGTTTGAACTCAAGCAAAAGCGTTTTATTATTATAATGTAAGCTGACATATTATCTCATTTGACACAAGGCAGCCTTTCGGAGTAAGCGTAAGGCGCTCTCCCCTTTGCACTATATATCCTGCGGCAATAAGCGGCTTGGAACGTTTTACGATTTCATTACAGTGTTCTTCCGCAAGCAGACCAAGGTTTAATCCTTCGTTTGTAAGCCTCAGAGAAAGCATAGTGCGTTCTTCCTCGTCACCGCCGCACTCCTCGGTAACATATTCCTGCTGAATTTCCGAGGCAATAAAATCGGAAACGGACTTGGGGCAGGCTTTTCTCACTCCGTTTATATAGGAATGGGCAGAAGGTCCTATGCCGTAATATTCCTCACAGCGCCAGTATTTCAGATTATGCTTCGATTCAAAGCCCGGCTGCGCAAAGTTGGAAATTTCATACTGCTTGAAGCCGTATTTTTCAAGCATTTCAACGGTCATAAGGTACATATCGGCGGTTTTGTCCTCGTCAGGCAGCATTGACGCTATAGAATCGCTCCTGCCGTAAGGCGTTTCCGGCTCAATTTTCAGCAAATACGCCGAAACATGGGTTATAGGCAGAGCCGCAAGCCGTTCTATGCTGTTTTTCAATGAAGCGGCGGTCTGTCCTGCCGTTGCAAGCATTAGGTCGGCGGAAATATTGCGGAAGCCTGCTTCGTAAGCCAAATTTACTGCGTTCACCGCAGTTTCGGCATTATGGATACGTCCCAACAGCTTTAATTCACCGTCGTCAAGAGATTGTATGCCAAATGAAAGGCGGTTTACCCCTGCTTTCAGAATATTATCAAGGTATTCGGCAGTCACAGTATTCGGATTGCACTCCATTGTTACTTCCGCATTGTCCGTGATCTCTGCGGAAGACAGAATTGCATATATCTGTTTTGCCGAAAGCAGCGACGGCGTTCCTCCGCCGAAATAAACCGTATCTGCGCAGATGTTTTTACTGAGTATGTTTCTTTTCACCGCTTCGGTGTAGCGTTCCGTCAGCGACATATCTGTGACCGAATAAAAGTCGCAGTAGGGACACTTTCTCACGCAGAACGGAACGTGAATATATAGTCCTTTTGGGGTCATTTTTTATCCTCTTTAACTTGCCTCCGAGATTTGTGGCACATTTATTTTACTTTGTTGAAACCTAAATAAAGTGAAATTCAATAATTCAAATATTTTTCAATCATTTCTTTAGGAATTTCATTACAAGATTCTATCAATGAAAAATTCTTAATAATAATTTCTTGAAATTGCTTTAAATCCTCTTTGTTATCCTTCCAATCATCAAGAGATAAACTGAATAATTGTGATAATAAATCACCTTCAAAAAAAGTTATCTCAATAAGAGGATTTGGCTCTATAATAGAAAGTGCAATAGGAATCAAATAACGTAACCCTATTTTTTGACCTATCAGCAATCTTATTTCTTCATATGATAACTTGGAAATAGGTTTTTTCCTTGCCATTTGGCTTTTTTTAACAACATACGAATCAAAATCCAGATCAACCCAATAATCATTCTCCAGTTCTTCAATAGATTTATTGTTTATATTCATGCAATCCTCCAATGAAAATGCTAAAATCAGATTGGCAGCTTTATTTCATTATACCAATCAAAACAGCATAAGTCAACGGCTTTTGCAATGAAAAAATACAGCCGAAAAAACAATTTCCGGCTGTATAAAGACATAAAAAATATTATAAATTATTCAAGCTCACGAATATACTTTACTTTGCGAAAAATAAGGCACACCGCCATTCCTGCTATTCCAATAACAAAGAATAGGAATGCAGCGCCGGAGCCCTTGCCCGTACCGAACAAAAACGCCATTGCTCCGTTCTGCGGAGTGTTTGCCATAAACGGCTCAAATACCTTATCCACAAGAAGTCCGCCGAGAAAATATCCAAGGGGAATTGTGAAAAACTGAAGCGTATTTCTCGCCGAATAGACCCTTCCCTGCATATCGGCAGGTATTCTTGTTCGTAAAATAACATCCAGATTTGCACCCATAAGAGGAATAAACAACCAACCGAGAACTGCGCCTATACACCAAACTAACGGACTTTTGCCGAAAGCCAGCAGGAAATTTTCCGTACTCATCGAAAAAAGCAGGCAATTGCATATTACCTTTACTCTACTTTTAGGCGCAGGGGCGGTTGTTGCAATAACGCTTCCTGCAAGGGATGCAATACCAACGCAGGAATTAACTATTCCAAGCGCAGTTTGTCCTCCCTGAGGAAGAGAAAGTACCATTGCCGGAAGAGCTGCTTGATAAATTGATGCTATAAAATTTATTGCTGCAAGAAAAAGTATCAGCCACAAAATGCCCTTATTTGTTTTAAGGTAAGAAATCCCACTTTTTGCAGCTTCAAGGATACCGTCTGATTTTTCGGTGTTCTTTTCCGCTTCGGGTATCTTTATCAGAAACAGCAGCGACAGAAACGCAGCGGCAAATGTTATAAGGTCAAAGGCAATTACCGACTCGATTCCGGCAAAAGCCATTGCCGCCGCTGCCAGAACGGGTGTAAGGATAGTTGTGAGAGAATTTGAAAACGACCTCATTCCGCTTGTTTTCTGATAATATTTTTCGGGAGTGAGCAGCGTCACAGCTACGTCCGAGGCAGGCTGCTGAACAGTATTCATAAGACCGTTAAGAGCGTTGATGATATACAGATGCCACACCCGAAGTTCTCCCGTTTTAAACAGGAAAAGCACCGCAAGAGTACATACCGCCGCAAAGCTGTCGCATACAAGCATAACTGCCTTTTTGCTGAATTTATCGCTTATTGCTCCGGCAAAAATGCTCATGACCACATAGGGCGTGTAAGAACAAACTGTCAGCATTGCTGTTGTAAGCGCCGAACCGCTTTCTCCGTAAATCCATATTACCAACGCAAAGTTGGTCATTGCGCTTCCGAGGGCTGAAAGGGACTGAGTAAGCCAGAGAATAAAGAATCCTTTAAGTTCATAAAATGTATTTTTCATATAACCTTGCTCCTTTTTGAATTTTTAATATCAAAAATGCAAGGTCTGACGGCGTATCGGGAAAATCCATTACTCCATGCAATCCGTCATTCCTTGCATGGAGCTGTGCAGCTGCAAATTATCATAACCTGTCTCTTCCGTTTGTATTTTTGTTTTATTATATCAGATTTAAAGTTCAAATGCAACAGTTCATTACCGTTTTTTTACCGCTTTAAGCTCGATATATCCTCTTTACCCTCTCGGTTCAAGCTGTATCTGCGGATTTTCGCTGTCCCACTCAAAGCCTATAACAGACGGGTCGTACTTTTCTTCCGACTGCTGAACGGCATTTATAGCTTCGCAGTAGTCCTCTTCCTTAAAGGGTTCGCCCTGAAACATAAGATAATCACATTCAGGCAGGCTTATTACGTCAAAACACTCAGGAACAGCACCGTTGTAATTTTCGGGTACTTCAACGCCCTGAACGTAAACCGAAGTGCCGGGTTTGCGGTATTTTTCCGTCAGCCACAGGCATACGGGCTCGCCGCAGAGAGAATCAATGCTCATAAGAGTTCCCCATACATTGCAGCCCACTTCTTCACAGTAGGAGAAATACTCCTCCGCTTTCACTCCACGCTTGATGATTACCTTTCGTGCAGGTTTGCGTATCTGTTGAATAAAAACGTTTCTTACATTTTCCATAGTCAAATCTTCCTTTCGCAGTTCTCTGATTTTTACTCAATAAGGAACGAAAAGAGTTATGGGAACGGGATCTTTTGCATATTCTCGGGGATTTCAGCCGCATTGCCGATTTTGACAGCCTTAACCTGCGGATATAATCAGACGGCGTAATTCCGGTAAGCGCTTTTAAATACGGTAGGAATACCAAGGCGAAAACAATGCCGCTTGTGAAAGCTCCGCCATTGTTATTTCTTCCTCCGAATGGGCTTCTATGTAATCCTGCATACGCTGAACTGACGAGATCCGTTCGTCCACTCTTATCATCTTCTTATGCTTCAATTATACTGCGTAAAGGAAATTTATACTCGATATTTTTTGCCTAAATGAACTTTTAAAAATTATCCATATCATCTTGCAGCCCTTCAAGAAAAAGGCTGATATGATACCCGTCGGAAGCCGCATGATGGCAGGTTATAGACAGTGGCATCATCAGCTCCTGACCTTCTTCAAAGAATTTTCCTGCTTCAACTGAGGGAAAATAGTAGGGTTTATTTTCATAGCTGTGTACCGAAAAACTATTAAAGCTGACCCACGGCAAACAGGATACTGTGTACGAATTAGGCGGCGGAGGTGTAAGCGGCTGACATAATACACCGTGATTTTCTCAGAAATTACGCTGATTGTCAAGATATTGACGGTAAAATTCCGAAAAATTATCATTGTACTCCGTCCACATAAACGAAATTGTTTTATCATCCTCGTGAAAAGCTGCATAAAGCGGAGTAAGCGTATCAAAAAATCCAAGTACGCCGTCTTGTTCTGCGACTTTAAATTCGACCTGCTTATTCAGGTTTTTGGTGACGAGCCACAGGTACGCAGGGAAAAATTTGATACCGCTGCTTTCTGTACAGCTTTTCAGCTTTGTAACATTCATATTTACCATCAGAGAGTAGCCTGTAGGTGCCATTTTGGAAAAATACCAAAACATCTGCCCTCTTGGCCAGCTTTTCAGATCAATAGGTGTAAATTGCATTTCAGAACAGCTCCTTTGTATGATTTTTACATCTTTATTGTAACATTTGAACTGCTCCGAAACAACCTACTAATCGTAGAGTTTTATTCTATTTATTACTTAAATCGCACACAAGTGTATTTGTTAATGTATCAATATTTTTTTCAAACCATTTCAGAAGCTTTGTGGAAAACATTGCCTGTCTTAAATAAATCTTACGGTTATCTTCGGAAGAAGCATAATACTGACCGTAATAATCACACACTGCGATCTGATAATAAAACAGTTTTGCCGCTGTTTCAATATCATACATATTAAGTTTTGCATAAGAAAGATAAGATCTGAAATATTTTACAAGCCGTTTAACATTTATCTCCCCGTTTGCACATTCCTCAGCAGCGTAAATATAAGAACGCATTATTTCCCACACGGCAGGATGAACACAGGCGGTAGTCCAGTCTATAACGGCATTTATATGATTTTCTCCGCAGATAAGCTGGCTTATAAAATAATCACCGTGAGTGTTTGTACAAGTAAGCCTGTCAATATCAAAACTATATTGAGGAAATCTTTTCATAAGACTTTAAAGCATTTTCCGCAGTCATAAAGCGAAAAAAATCTGCACCTATGCCTACGGATAACCTGCGGTAACCCTTCAGCGCATTATGTATCCTTCCAAGCATTTCTGCCGATTCATCCAGCAGCCAATCGGGAGCGGTATTCCAATCATACATTTTACCGTTAACAAACTTCTGTACATGAAAAATCCGACCGTTTTTATCTTTGGAAAGATATTTACCACTGTTGTTTTTTATAAATCTGCATACGCTTATATTATTTTCAAGTAAAAATTCGCACAACTCCGGTTCTGCTGCCGGATCATTCATTTCGCTTGAAGAGGGAATTTTTAAAACAAATTTTCCTTCTGCACATTCTGAAAAATATACGTCCGAACCTGCACCTGCTTTTGATTTTTCAACGGAAATAACGTTCAGATCATATTGATTTTTAAGTATTTCTTTAACCATATTTTTTCTCCAGATCCTCAACGGACGGCTGAACATCCTCAAGACGGTATTTTTCTCCGGAGAGATCCCTGTTCAGAAAACGATGATTATAAAGTTCTCTCCGAAGCGTAGCCGGGTCTGAAAAGGTATGCCATTCATTAAGCAGACTGTTAACTTCCTTTTCGGTATAAACCCTGTCTTTTTCAAATTTTCCCGATAAATAAACAAGCGCATAAAGCTTCATTTTACGCTTTGCAGGATAAGTGACAAGTTTGCCGTCTGAGTCAAGAAAATTTTTAATCACATTTTGGGCATTTTCTGTGCACCCTAAACTTTTGCAATATATCCTGCTTTCTTCGTTATAAACGTCAATACGGCTTTCAACATATGAAAAACCGTATTTTCCATAAAAACCTATATGTCCTGTTGCGAGATAAACCTTGCCAAAGTCATACTTTTTTGCTTCTTCGCAAATAAAGTCTATCAGCCTTTCGCTGTATCTGTGTCCTCTGTATTCGGGAGAAGTGAAAACAAACCCTATCCACGGAAAAAGGCTGTCATCGTCTATACAGTCTTTCTGTGTCAGCGTTGCAAAGGAAACAAGCCTGTCTCCATCTGCCATAATAAACAGCTTTCCTTCTCCGAGAGTTTCGTGAAAGCGTCCGTTTTCAAGCAATTCAGCAAGAAGTAACGCCGCTCCCCAATCACATTCTTTTATTCGTTTTGTCCAGTATAACTGCTGCGGCTCATCAAAAAAGCTGAAAACAGTTAACTTATTTTCTTTCTGTCCATTCATTTCAGTATCCTCATTTTAGATAGTAATTAATCCTCATATAGATCTCCGCTGTTCTCCTTATTAAGCGTACCGTCCAGTTCTATCATAAGGAATTTAGTCAGCTTTTCAACAACAGGCCGATGCCTTGTGCCTTTCGGAACAATAATAAACTCCCCTGCATTTACAGGAATAAGTCCCTCGTCGGTTTCAAGCTTGAAGGCACCCTCGATAACATAAAAAAGTTCGTCCGAATTTTCGTGTACATGAAAATCAAGAGTGCGGTTTTCAACATTTACAACGCTGAGAACATTTCCGTTAAGCCTGCCGACCTTTTCATAAACATACAGCTTTCCAACAGCATTTACTTCATTCAGAAGATTTATCGTCTTCATTTATATCTTCCTTTCTCTCAAGCTCGGCTCCGTAAGCAAATACCAATGAAATAATTATAAGTGCAATTCCGAATAAGGCTGATGTTCCGTTGGAAATGTTTTCGGGAGCGGCCGATCCCAAGCAGCCGCAGATAACACCACAGATAATTACCGCAACAAGAGGCATAACAATGGTTTTTATACCGAGGAAACGTATTTCCTTAGCCCCTCTTTCGGTAAAAGGAGTGCCGTCAATTAACTCATGTGAAAGATAACGGTACGCAAAGGCAAAAAGAATACCGTCCGTAAGGCACAGAACAAAATCACACCAAAGGATTGAAAGTGTCTCATTGAATCCCGTGCGTTTTGTAAGCTCTGCAATATATCTGACTACCGAATTACCTGCACCATACCACACGCCAACAGAAACAAGCATAAACAGTGCAGATACAAATGCAAGAATAGATGCAACTAATGACAATTCTTTGAAAACTTTTATGATTTTCTGGAGATTGGTAAGATTATTCATATTATTTTCCCCTTAATACATCATTTTTTCAAGCACCCATTTCCCGTTTTCAAGAACAGCAGCGCCGGAAACCGGATAATCCTCTTTTACCGGAACCTCCGCAGGTTCTTCAATATATCCCGTTGCTGTAAATTCACATCTGTTTTCATCGGCAGAATTAATTGTTATCACGCAGTCCGTCCAGTCGACATAGTAACCTTTTGCGCCTGCAAGATTAATATCAATACAAAGTTCCCCGTCTACATTCATATACATAGGTGAATCCTCATAAGGATAGTCGTAAAGAAGCCTATCAGCTTCTGCGGTACAGTAAACGCTGCGCACATAACTTTCAAAATCAGCGTAATCTGTAAACATATCGTTTGATACGCTGTAAATATTGTCGCCCTGAACAGGGTTTCCCGTATATCCGAGATTGCTTATACCGAAGATATGTACAAAGCAGTTAATATTTTCTTCAAACAGATCGTGAAGGTCGTCCTCTCCTATTATGTTGTCATAATTTTCAACAGCGTCTGTTTCTTCTTCCGTAACATCCGCAGTATCGCTTGTAACGGTATCAACAGCTGATGTTTCTGCTTCGGTTTCTTCGGTTGTTTCAATTTTGCTTGTATCAGTTTCGACAGCCAAAGTTTTCTCCTCTGCCTCAGAGCTTATAACATTGTAATTCGGTTCGGTTACTTTTGTGCAGCCGCAAAGTAAAAGTGCTGCACATACTGCTAAGATCATCTTTTTCATTTTATTATCCTCCATAATTCTTATTTTCTTCTGAAAATTCCCTGTGTGCAGCTTCGACCTTATCTCTTATGTCAAGAAATATCTCTGCAATAAGCGGATCAAATTCCTGACCGCTGCCCAGTTCGATTATCTCAAAGCATTTGTCAATGGGCATTGCTTCACGATAGCATCTTTTTTCCGAAACAGCGTCAAAAACGTCGGCAACGGACATAATTCTTGCGCACAGCGGTATATCCTGGCGCTTCAGTCCGTCGGGATAACCCTTACCGTTCCACTTTTCATGATGATAACGTGCAACTTCAAATGCCATTTTGCGGTAATCCTCGTTTCCAAGGTTGCGGAACGCTTCACGGATGATATTTCCGCCGTTTTCGGCATGAAGCTTCATTATGGCAAATTCCTCGTTTGTAAGTTTGCCGGGCTTTTGCAGTATCGCATCGGGAACGGATATTTTTCCTATATCGTGCATAGGAGCAGCCTTAATCAGATTTGTAATATAGTCCTTTGTAAGCAAATCGCTGTAATAGCCTCTGTCACACAGTTCCTCCGCAATAAGCTGAACGTACCTGCTTGTTCGCTTGATATGTCCGCCGGTGTTGTCGTCACGGTTTTCAATAAGGTTTGCAAAGCTCATAACGGTTTCGGTGTGCATTCGTGAAAGCTCTATAAGCGCCGGGTCTTCCGAATTCATATAAATTCCGAGAATAAAAACCGTTACCGCAATACTCGAAATAAGAGTTTCAGGAAATACCATCTGAATTCCGGAAACAACCGCCAAGACAAGGAGATATGTAAAAATACTTGCTCTTTTATGGACTTCAATATTCTTCCATCGTCTAAAGAATACCCCAATAGCCAAAATAATATAAACAGTTGCCATTATAAAACAGGTATAAACAGATACTCCCATTGAATAATTAGTATATACACCTATTTTATATTCCAATGATCCGATATTGCATATCACGATCAAAAAATTCACCAAAAATGGCAAAAGTATCAATATCTTTCCTGTTTTACTTTTAGGATACGAACTTGTAATATACAGCATATACAAAAAAAGTACGAAAATTACAACATCAATACTTATAAGAAAAAGTATATGCAGCACCTTATTAAGAACAGGTGGAACAATATCAAGTTTATTTACCGTATAAGCTGTTGCACCGTCAAGAAGCACGCTTACAATACCCAGAGCAAGAAGCTCGTCAAAAAGAGTTTCCTTAAGATTTCTGCCGTATTTTTTGTATTCCCGTATATAAATAAAAGCGATATACAGAAGGACTATCAGACAGCCTAGCTGCAGTTTGCAATGTTCCATTATATTTCCTCCGAGTTTATGCTTTATCACATAAAACTTTCCGAAACAAGCCACTCTTTGGCTTTTTCAAAATCGTTTATAAAGCTGAGCGCAAAACCCGAAGCTGCAAGCGCCGTTTTAATTTTACGTTTTGAGTAACTGTCAGTTCCCACAAAAACAACTCTTGTGAACCTCTTGCTGCCGTTCAGAAGCTTATCGGCAATTGCAGCAATAAGTTTGTCGTTTATCTCTGTTTCATCAAGATTTATAGCAATCAGAGAGGGAACTGACGGTCTCTTAAACGTCAAATGATCCTTTTCCAGCTTTTCAATGGCTAAATCCGTATAGCTGTAAATACCGTCAAGATGTTCAAACCATATCTCACTGCCGCCGAAATACATACTGAAGGATTTTTTATTTAATCCGGGAAGGTCCTCAGCTTTAAGGATATTATTCTCCTTATAAATTACTGTGTCAGCGTTTCAAGCTCTTCCGCCATGGATTTGATATTCTCGACCATAAATCCAAGGGTCTCTGTGCCTGCGCTGTTTTCCTGAATAGCCGCCGCAACGTGTTGAACGGCTCCGCAGTTATTCATTATGTTTCCGCTTACGCTGACAAGCTTCCGTGAAACACTTCCGCCGCTTTCCGCAACATTTTCAATAACACTGTTCATACCGGATATCTGATGCGAGATCTCACCGTTGGAAACGCTTATCTGCTCGGCTGACTTCTTCATCTGCTCCATACTTTCCATACCTTCACGGGTAAGTGAAGCGTTCTTGTCCATAGCTGCAACCGTGCCTGAGATATTTTCGGTAACTTGCTTGATTATGCCGCCTATATCCGCAGCTGCTTCCTTGGTCTGTTCGGACAGCTTCTTTATCTCAGAAGCAACAACAGCGAAGCCCTTGCCGTGTTCCCCTGCTCTTGCAGCTTCTACAGAGGCATTCAGAGCAAGAATGTTGGTCTGCATTGAAATATTGGTAATGACCTCTGCGATCTCAACGATTTTTTTAGACTGAGCCGAAAGACGGGAAATGATCTCCTTGCTTTCGTCCGTACCCTTGCATATCTCGTTCATGCTTTCAGCAGCAGCCGACATTTTCTTATCGTTATCCGCCGTTATTTCGTCTGCGTGTTTGGTAAGCTCTGCAATTTTAGCACTCATTTCGGAAAGATTTTTAAGACTCTCCGAGATCAAATTCATATTATCCTCAACAGATTTTATATGTTCGGAATTTGCTTCGCTGTCACGCATAACCTTTGCCGATTCATCGGCAATGCTGCGATTAGCTTCTGCAGAAGCTGCCGAGATCTGCTCAAGCTCGTTAACAGTCTCAAGCAGCTTGTGAGACATTTCAAGAGATTTTTCACGCATTATTCTCTGCTGTTCTGCACCCATAAGACTACCCAGCATCGAAGCCGTTCTTTTGCAAAGCATTGTAAAAATAGCAGATACTGCAAAAAGGATCATTGCACGAGGAAGTATGCCGAAAAAAATTGCATTTTTTAATGTTTTAAAGTTATCATCTGTAACAAAACTAAAATTATAGGCAAGCACCTGTCCGACGGATACTCCCAGCACCGTAAGAACAGCTGCAAAATTATTAAGTTTCCCCGAAAAATAAAGGCTTGCAATTGCAATCGGGTAAACATAGAGCAATACAGCGTGATAAGACAAAGTTATCGTAAGAATTATCGTAAAAATAACGGCACAGATAACTATGGCAAACTTGACCCATTCGCCGTTCTGCTTCAAAATATTGACCAAAAGCGTCGGGACCAGAAGCAGAATGGTTCCTATCACAAATGCGGTTATCATAGTGTTGAGTTTAACGGTAAAAATTCCTGCAATATCAAGCACCAGTACCAATGCAAAAACAATAACCGTTATTCGCATTACCTTTGCTGCCGCAAGGTTTGCACTTTTTTCATTTTCTTTTAAAAGCTCCATTGTTTTTCCTCCCGTAAATAAATAATGTTGAGATAAAAACGCAGAGCGCACCTGTAAAAATAAGTGTGGCTCTGCGTCTAAGCGTCCGGCTCTGAATAAATGTGGAATAATCCGCCTTCCCTGTCAACGGACCTTTCCCCAATATTTTTTTGTGATTTTTTTAGAGGTTCCCTTATTTATCTGCCGCTTCTTTGACAACGTTTGTCTTCATATTTTCCGCATTGATAAGACTTTCCTGCTTGCATTTCGGACAGAACAAGGGAAAATTTTTAAATACGGTGTCGCTTCGCAGCTTTACCCTTGTTTTGCTGCTGCAAATCGGACAAATCACCCACTTTTCCTCCATGATCGCTCTCCTTTATGTTTTTTACAGACAATATTCCATTTGAATATCAAACGGTTCATTCTCTGCAATTTCCTTGTTTATTTCCACAGCATCGACACAGCCTAAGCTACGGTATGCAGCCTGGCTTTCCTTTGATGAATGAGCTGAAATATAAATTTTTTCAGCTCCTATCATTTTCGCCTCGCCACAGGCAAGTTTAAAAAGTTCTTTTCCTATGCCCTTGCAGCGGAACGGCTCCGACACATGAAATAGTTTCAGTTCAATATATTTAGCGGAAGTTCCGAAGAAATCCTTTAACGGAACAGCCTCCTTCGTGCTTATAAGCTCCAGACTTACCGCACGACCGGGCGGAATAATATCTTAATATACTTTTCCAAAGCGTGTATAAGAAGCGAACCTGCGCCTTTTGACCGGTATGACGGAATGACCGCAAAATCCTTGATGTAAAAAGACATTCCGCAGTCTCCCAGAAGCCTTACCATTCCAACAGGCTTATCACCGTCATAAACGGTAAAATTTGCAATTGTGTGCTGTAAGGCTGTTTCGACCTGACCTATTGTCGGCGGTTCCCAACCTACCGAGCTGTACAGCTCCAAAAACAATTTCGGAGTCAATTCGTTGATATGTACTTCCATATACGTCTCCTATTACTGTTAATAAAAAATTATTCGTAAAACTTTCCTTTAAAAAAGTTTTCGTTTCCGAGCTTTTTGGCTGTCAGACGAAACATAACGCAGCCGTCGGGACAAACTATATCCTTACAGTATTTTCCGCTGCCGCCGATGTTCTCCAGATCACCGCCGCTTCTGACCGCCTCCATTACAGGAAACATAACAGTCATCACTTTTGAACATATCCCCTGTCCGTCTGCGTTAACGGGACAGCCGTAAGTGCAGGTATATTTGTCACCTACTTCCTCTCCGTTGCGGCAATAATGCTCCGTATGGTCGCTGCGGAGGAAACCTGTTACTTCTATCTCAAATTCATATTCTTCTGCGTACCATTTTTTCATAACAACGCCTCTTTTTCTACTTCTTTTCAGGTATCGTCGTACAGCTTTTAATTTTTCCGGATTTAATAAGAGTAAGAACACCCACAAATTCACGGCTGAGCATATCGGAAACCTCTTCTTCAGTAAAGCTGCATACCTTTGAAGCAATAAGAACTCCTATTCCGTAGGTGTATATCCATGAATGTTTAAAGATCAGCATTGCATTTTCTCTGTCAAGACCGTAATCACAGCATATAGCGTCTATACACATTTCAGCCGTATTTCCAAGTGTCAAAAATATATCATCAAACCCTGCAGCTTTGGCGTTTTCGCTCATAAAAAGCAGACGAAAAAGTTTCGGCTGTTCTTCCGCAAATAATATCATCTGCAAACCAACCTGTTTAAAAACCGGAGTAAAGCCTTCCGCTTTTTTGGCATACTCGTCAAACCGCTTCATTGCTGCTTTTCGTGCTTCTGAGTAAAGCTCATCCATATTTTTAAACACAGTAAACACAGGCCTTGCCGAGCTGCCAAGAGCTGTTCCGAGTTCTCTTGATGTAAGCCCTTCTATTCCTTTTTCGGAAATAATTTCAAGTGCGGCATTAATTACTTCTTCTTTAGTAAATTTAGGTTTCGGAGGCATAACATATTCCTTTCGAAATCACTTGTTTTAAATCGTTTGATTCATTATAACAAATTATATCGAATATATCAATAGTTTTTATAAGTTTTTCAAAATATTTTTATGTTCACTTTATTCAATCATCTTTATTTACGGTCAACAGCAAAAGAAGCTAACGACCGTTTCCATAATTATTATATCACATCCACTCTCTCTTGTCAAGAAAAATAAAATTTTACTTTTCCAAATGTAGTATGACTAAGTAAACGCTGATTAAATCATTTTTGCCGCTTTTCTTCATAGATGTACAAGCCTTTCATTTTCTATAAGGATTTTATACTAATTCCAAATCGTTCTATAGATAAAGACGGCAGATAGAATAATCCAAATTAGGTAAACTTGTTTACCTTGGAAGACGACCGCAGGAAGGCTTGCCGCCCTTCTTTGCAATAACATTAAAAGGGAGCCTGACGCAGAATTAGATTATTATATCTGAGAAGTTGTCTATAGAACGATTTGGGATTAGAATTAAAGAAAGAACACTTTTATAACGCAATATTAACATTCTTTTTCAATTACTTCAAGCTTTCCTGCGCAAGATGCAAAAAACATTCCGTAAAATACAAAAATCCCGTACCAAAGGGCACGGGATCAACACTCCGAACATTAAAAATGTACGCTATTCACTTGGAATAAATCTTTTCTTTTCCAGAAAAAAGAGAGGTTATTTCAGCATTTACATCCGAAGAACGATATTCTGCATAAATGCCGCCGTTATACTCAAAAACAAAACAGCTTACATCCGGATTTCCGATATTTACATATCGTTCTCCGTAAACATATTCGGGTACGCTGTTTCCGTAAGGGTATATTTCGCTTCTGACATCTTCCTCAGGGTCTCCGTACTCGAACTTTATGCAGTTATCGGCAAAATCCTCTTCGCTATCTATATTTTCATAGTAAATAACAAACGAAGCATTGCCCTTTGTACGCTGAAAAACCGCTTCCGAAATACTTTCACAATCTATTTCGGTACATTTTTTTACGGTCTCAAGCTGTTCTGCTGTAAGGTTGTCTCCGTTTACCGATATTGTATAGTCTCTGAATATTTTAGGCACAACAAACTTCCAGCAGGAATACAGTGCCGCAAAAAGCAGTATTGAAATTATGGTATAAATAACATAATTCTGTTTTGGTTCATGTATCGGACTGTCAGAAACAGCTGCGGTTTCATTTGATTCAATCTCATTTTCAGATACATCTTCATTTATTTTTTCATTTTCTGACATATTTAGTTCCTCCGTTTATTACTCTTTTAAATATAGCATTAAAATTGGATTTGGTCAAGTGTACAGCTGCAAAAAATCCGTTTGCCGACTTAACGAGACAGACGAAAAAAGTTATTCAGCTGTTTATTAAGGATACACCTTTTCAATATTGAACATATTATTTATCATTAAATACCCCTGGGGAAAGGCTCTCATAAAATTCCAGAACCCCGGACCGGCTATTACGCTTTCATCAACAAGGTCAAGTTTGGCTTTTATACTGCGTACATCCTCAAACCATACTATATGTTCCCTGCCGTCTTCTGCGGTATAAGTATAAAATGGACTTTGAGCGTTCTCATCAAACTGAATGGGTACGCCGTACTGTGCGGCACGGTCTGCGGCTGTTATGTTGCCTATGACCTGTGCGCCCGTTTCACCCTGAATAAAGGGCAGCGGCCAGTCGTAAGCGTAATTCGGTATACCAAGATAAATTTTATCCGCAGGTATCTCCGTCAGGGCATAATCAAGAACAGCTTTGACATTATTTATCGGAGCAATAGCCATTGGCGGTCCGAACTGATACCCCCATACAAGATAATGGCTATGCTCCCACCCCGATAGTCCTCAGGGTGGGAGGTTTAATCTTGTGGATAAAACTTATCCACATACTTGTATCCAAATAATAACATCAAATCTACTGCCGATTTTGGGCTAACAATCCCATTTTTATACCTTGCATCAAACATATTTGGCAATATATGCATCATCTCTGCAACAGCGCACATGCTATATCCTGCATCGGCACAAAGCCTACATATCCAGTTATCTATCCTCGGCTCTATCGGCTCTCTGCGCTCAATCGTCCCAATCTCAGGTATGTTAGGCAGCATCTCCGCCCCGTACGCCCTGTATAGATACATAAGTGGCTTTAATTGCGGTACAATGCCATACTTCCACGAGTGAGTTGTTTTTTTTGATATACCAAGTTCAGCTGCCAGCCCACTCATAGATATATTATATTTTTCCGCAGCAGATTTAAACGCTTTTGTAAAATCCTCTTTAAAAGCATCATAAACCGAGTTATCGTTATACTGCCCTTTGTATTCCTTGTACTTTATAAATTTAGCCTTACTATAATTTTTGCAATATTCCCTTTTGTTGGCAAGTATCTCTTCTGCAGTTTTTTTCGGCGGCTTCGGCGGCTTCGGAGGTTTTGGCGGCTTAGGTGGTTTTGGCGGCTTAGGTGGTTTGGGAGGTTTGGGAGGTTTGGGAGGATGTGTTTTTAAATAATATTCATGGGCGCTCTCTTTGCGCCTTTGCCAAGCACAGTCAGGGCAATATCGCTGCTTTGGACTTTTGCGGATAAACTCATATCCGCAAATCTCGCACTCCTTTAGATTTATTTCTTGTGATTTTGCTTTTTTGTACCGCTTTCTCGCCTCTGCAACATGTATTTTTTTGCATTCCGGGCAATATTTTTGGTTAGGGTTGGTGCGTATTATCTCTTTACCGCAGATTTCGCAGTTCATTAAACTTTGGCTCATATCAAATAAACCTATTGTTTATGATGGCATCAATATCGCCATCTTCGGCGGCTTCCTTGTCTGCTGCGAGCTGCTCCATGATTATTGTTGGAACGATCTCGTCCTTCGGGAGCTCAGCCAGAGGATATACAACAGCGTCAAGGGTTGTCCCGATAGCTTGGGCTATGCTGTAGATGTTCCCGAGATATATCCTCGACAGGTCGTCCATGCGCTCGTACTCTGACACCCTGTTCTGGGGTACTCCAGACTTTTCAGCGACTTCTTTCTGGGTCATTCCTGCCCTGATTCTCAGGGCTTTAAGGTTGTTTTGCATGCTATTTTCTCCTTTCTTTTGGGCGGCGCTCTGACCACCGCCGTTTTTGATTTTTAAAGCTCAACTATAGCTTCAACATCTGCTCCGTAACCATTATGACCTAATACGATCTCATTATCATCATCGCCCCAATCATAGGAACTATCGGATACAAGATATACGACCTCTGTAAAATGATGATATTTAGAGTAGTTGTAAGCTGTCTGATATCTTTTAGCAAGTTCTTCAGCATCAAGATCGCTGCTAACATATATAGCAGATGTGCCGCTGAGCTTGTCTGCATCCTCATCGTAAGGGCAATCTCTCTCATCCCAAGTATCGAGCGAGCAATCAAGATATCCACGATTAGCTATTTCAATATCATGCTCAGATGCTCCTCTTAAACCGTAGTTTTTTGAGCTGTTGAGTATTTCCATAAGCTCTTCGATAGTAGTGATTGTTTTCATATCCATTATCCTTTCTTTTGGGCTGTGCCCTGTGTGTTTTCCTTACAATTATATTATATTACATATGTGTAATAATGTCAAGGGGTTTTAATAAAAAATATTACTTATATGTAATATTTGTATAGTTGCACAAAAGCCATCCAATAATTTGTGCAAAAAAATAAAACCACCCCAGAGCCAACGCTCCGAGGTGGGATAAATTACTTTTTATCACTCTTATTTTTAAGCAAATCAATTACTTTTTCCAGTACATTTTGTACCCCCGGCGGTAAAATATCCATAAGCGCCGCATTTTCGCAGATTGATATAAGCTCCGAGGCGCAAAATGCAATAATGACCGCATTGCGTATGTAATCTGTATCGAGCAGAACATCCGCATAATGCGCCGCAACCACAAGCAGCAGCGTCCCGACCTTTTTAACAAGTCCACGCCAACACGCCGCCGATGACAACGCGCCATTAGGTGACTTGTCCGACTTGCCAAAAACAAGAGCGCAAAGCAATCCTGTGATAAAATCTATTGCCATAAATACCAAAAGTACGATTATAGCATCATCCCAGCCGCCCAGAGCCTCCGCAACAGCCGCCCCGATAATGCCCGTAACGCTGCATACAGCTATCATCTTGTCATGCATACCCTCACATCCTCTCACAGTATTTATCGCCGATATTTATCCACCCTGCGCCGCTCTTGAGCTTGCCCCAGAGCGCCGAGCCTACCTGCTCAACCGCAACAATGGTATAAATACCGCCGCCTCTTATCACGCCTATAGCCTTATTGCTCACGCCTGCACCGCTGCGTATATTAAGAGCGCTATCCAGTATCTTTACCTTAAACGGCACCTCATACAAGCCCTTACTTGCCGCCTGCTCCGTATCTCCGTCGCCGATGATGTACGCCACCCTCTGCTTAAACGCCGTAAAACGAGCGTCCGCAGTAGCCTTTGTAACATACTTTGTAGGCGACCAGTAAAGCGGACACTGCTTACCCGTCACATCGTAGTGTCGGATAATATCATTAAGAGGGTCAAGTCTGAACTTGCCGCACAGATAAGCACAAAGTTCCGCAAGGCTTTTTTCCGTAGCCGCCGTAAATTTGCCGCTGCTGTCCGGGTGGCAGCATTCAATAGAAATGCTGTACCCGTTGGCTTGATTTGTGCAGTACGACCATTCCGAGAAAGGTATACATTGTATTATTTCCCCCGAAAGCCCGACTATCAGATGTGAGGAAACGTATCTGCCGCCGTTTTTCTGATTTTCAAAATAGTTTCTGTTGGCAATAGCCGTACTTCCGGGATTCCCCACATAATGCACCGCAATTACTTCCACCTTTTCAAGCGGTATCTGCGGCCTGCTGTACTTATTCGGAGTAATAAGCATCTGTTGTATCTTCATTTTCCACCTCTGCAACATCTTCCGTGATATTTTCTTCCGCCGCAATGCGTTCCGCTTCAAGCCGTGCGTTCTTCTCGTCAATTGCGGTCTGTATCTCCGCTAAATCAGTTTCCGTCAAAACGCCCTTCTCGAACCACCCTGCGGCGTTGAGAATGATCTGATAATCAGCCATTTTACCCACAGCCGCAACCAATCCGCCCTTAATGAAAGTCCCAAGATTAAACATAAAAATTCCTCCTTTTTATACATTGCCGCCAAGACTAATTACGGCGGCTTTTAATTCGTCAATCTGCTTCTGCAATCCCGTTGTTATGGGGTATACAAA
Organism: Oscillospiraceae bacterium; assembly: GCA_022769565.1. Lineage (GTDB taxonomy): Bacteria > Bacillota > Clostridia > Oscillospirales > Ruminococcaceae > UMGS363. Next base: position 23,282 of record JALEJQ010000090.1, on the reverse strand, counting down.
TTCGGATAATGCCTTGTTTGTGCATAATTTCACGGACATATCAGCGCCGCTGTCGTTGGAAATGTTGCTAACACCGTCAAATGTCTGCAACTGCCTCAACACCGCTATTTCTGCGGCTGTCAGTTCGCTTTCCTGCGGTGTATCAAGCTGATATATGATAGCTGCACCAGTGTCAAGGCCGCCTGTTGATGAACAGTACACACCCGAAACAGTTTCACCGTTATAGCTGTCAATTTTTGCCGTGCGTTTGATAAACTTTCCTGTCCCGTCCGCATTGTACACCAATTCATCGGCAACCCACTGCTGACCGTTGCTATCTGTGTAATTTCCGCCGCTGTCAACGGGAATACCGCATAACGGCAACGCTGTTGTGATGTTTGCTGTAGTGCCTTTGTAGGGTTCATAGTCTGTGGCGGTATCACCAATTTCAATTTGGACGTTGGAAATCTGTATTTCCGTATCATTAGCTGCATTGTATACATACCAGCTTATACTATTGCTTTTTGAAATATCATATTTAAATGTAACGCTTATTCTGTTTCCTTTCGTAGTAGAATCGAATGTTTCCCTGTGACTATCAAGTCCAAATTTTATTTCTACATCATAATTTGATTTCACCTTACACGATAAAGTAATAACTTTTCCGTTTTGACCAAACAGAATTTTGTTTATGTGATTTCTATTAATAAATACTCCCGATGCAGAGTTAACACCCTGAGGAATATTTATTGTAATGATGTTGCTATTTATAACAACCTTGTCTGCACTTAAATTGTTTCTCGAAATTGGTGCTGTCGTATAATCATTCCATGGAAATAAATTTTTTCCGCAAGCCTTAACCTCGACACTTCCACCATCTCCCACGCTGACAATATCCACGGGAGCTTCGGGTGTCGGTACGCCATTCTGCGTTGATTTTCCGTACAGATTCAGCCCCAACAGCGGATAGTCAACGGCATTGTTGAGAGTATAATAGGCGGCGCCTGTAGCCGTATACCCACCATTCAAGCAGTCCTGCCGTACATCGGCTATCTGTCGCCTAACAGCATCTCCGGCATTGGGGTATGTTGTTCCGTCGTACCCTATACGAATATCCGCCAGTTCCGCATCTCCGGAGGTCGAACCTTCAGGCAGCTTTGTAATATTGTCAAGGCGTGACTTTATAATAATGTCCTCCGCCTGCAAATCCGCAATATCTTCCTTGCTGCTTAAAATCTCTGCCTTATTTTCGTCTATCCTTGATGTATATCCGTTCCATTTGTTTTTTTCGAAGGCCGTGACATGGATCTCGGCCGCCTGCAGGTGCTCGGTAATCTCACTGCCCATATCGTATTCTTCCTCGGTAGTTTCGCCCAGCTTTCCAAATGCTACCCAGTCAAATCCTGCATATCCTGCTGTTGTGCCCTTTTTTACAGTAAATCCTGTTTCCGTCCTATCGGTCACTATCGGATTAGCGTCTGATGTAGTACTTGTAGTATAAGATGTAAATACAACAGGCACTTCGCTATATGCCTTATCAAATGTAACAGTCGCCGATCTACCTGTTATATTTACTGTTCCTGCCTGTATGTAATAAGGTGACTTGTAATATCCTCCGCCGTCCGGTATATTGTTAAGGGCAAGCAGTATATTTCCGCCAACAGGCTCAATACCGTTGACTTTTTTTACAGCATTTAGTTTTGCCCATGCTGATATTACAGCGTCCGCATCTTGATCACAAGCCGCCCTCAGCAGCTCCCACTGAGCCTCATACTGCGCAAAAAGCTCTGTAGTATCTATCTGATCTATTGTACCTGCGACCCAGCCGCAAACGGTGTTGTCGCCCCTTACGTCCTTGATGTCCGACTGCGTGATCTCCGCCGCATTTATGCCCACGGTGATCTCCGCAATGCAAACATCGTAGTATGTGCCGTCCCTTACTATAGCAGGCGCAACAGGCGAACTTGCCGCCGTACCCTTTATGATAGCAGGATAAATGCTGCGCAAGCTGTAATCAAGCCTTATCACTATCCTGTCTATCCTCTTTACGCTGGTTCCGAGGTCAAGGGTAAGTACGTCCGACCCGTCACCGTAGCCTGCATATCCGTTGATGAAGCAAGCACCTGCCCCCACCTTAACAGTCATACCTTTGGTTGCCTGTACCTGCATAGAGGTCGACGGCTCCGCATATACTCCGTTGCCGATAAACTGCGAAAAATACTCAGCCCAGTGCGTTGCATTGTATTTCCTATCCCCATTAAGAGAATTAAAAAAACTCGATCTCATTTCCGTTTTGCCTCCTTTATGGCATCAATGATAGTTTTAAGCGCCGCTCCAAGAGTAATAGCTGTGCTTACCTCGTTCCCCTCGAAGCTCTCCGTTACTTCCTCTATCTGCTTGATATACGATATACCTCTTGCCTCGTCCTTTATCGTCACACGATCACCAAGCGCCCACTCCGTGCGATAGCCGCCGTAAACCTCACCTTCGAAATTTTCCGCCGCCTCACTGTAATATTGCTTGACTATCTCGTTTTGTTTGAAAAAGGTCTCGCTGTAGTCCAGTACATTTACCTCGTACCGATTGCCTTCTGCATCATATCTTTGCTCTTGGACAATTACAGGCTCCGAGTAGCATATGTACATATTAAGGTCAAGACCGCCTGCCCCCTCCGGATATTTTTCAATATACAGCGGATATTCCAGCCCCTTCGTTTCGTCCCACGACTTTCCCTCCATATCCGCAATTACTTTTACATAGTTGCAGCAGCCTTCATCAGAATAGTTGTAAACCTGATTGTTGATATTATCAAATTCGGACGAAAAAATAATATGTGGGTTAACGTCCTGCTCAGTGCTGCGGTCAACGCCCCTGTCATATCGGCATATCAGCTTTTTATCCGACATATACGGGACTATCCTTATCCTGCACCCGTCCGCCGCAAGTAAGCTCCGTATGTACTCGCCCATGTTGCAGCAGTCAGCGTCCGCATTAATGGGGTATTCGGTGCCGTCCAGCTCATTGTACAGACAATCAAACCTGCTAAGGTCGGATGCGCCGTTGCATATGGTGGAAACAACGCTTTTTACATTGCTGTTTTCCGATAGCTTGCTCCCTTCTATGATACGCTTGTCAAGCAACCCCTCCAGCATTGACCCGGAAACAACAATAAGCTCCTCCCCGTCCTGCCTCTGCTCCGTTATAGAGCGTATAAATCCTGCCTCTCCCACATCCGGGCGGTATATGTACCTGTTTTTTTGCAGCAGTTCAAGGTTGTTTTGCGTCATAGGCGCCTGCAGCTCAAACACTCCGACCGAGTAAAAACGCACCGTCCAGATAAGGCTTTTAAACTCATCCACAATGCCTAAGCCGTTAAGCAGCTTATCATATATATACAGCTCCATTAAATGCCTCCGTATCTCGTCTCAAAGTCCACCGTAACGTCAATAGCATGGTCGCCGCCGCTGCCAACGGAATATCTTATGCTGTTCTGCCCCTTATAAATAGGGAAAAAACTGGAGCCGTCCGTGCGGTAATTAAAATAGTTTTTACGTTCGCCGCCGTGGGTAAAGTATATGGATTTCTGCCCCGGCTTGGTGCATATCTCTATCACATCACCCGATACCATATCAGCCTTGACTTGTATAAATTCCCCCGTATATATATTTTCAAGCCGTGGATTGCTGCATACCGTGTTGGCAACTATGCGGAATATACCGCCGCTGTCAAACTGCCCCTTGTTTTCAATTACAGCAACAAGAGAGCTCATTATTTGCCCAAATTCCATTCCCTCATCCGTCAGCTCAACGGCAAACTCCCAAAGATTTTCTGTTCCCGAAATAGTCTTTTCGCTTTCCGCCGAATCTATCCAGTACGGCTGAGGGCAATTTATCACGACCTGCATAATAAGCGGATGTACATTCTCGGGTGCGTCGGCCTTTTCAATATATCCGTTTATGTAGCAGTCCAGTGACGGCGAAACGTGCCGCACTCTTACCTTGCCCTTGTGACCAAACAGCCGCATAAGCCTCAGCTTTGCCTGTTCCGCCGTCTGACCGCCCCCTGCCCTTATCCTTGCAGTAATGGCAATACTTTTTGAATTAAGGCTCGAACTGCGGTATTTTGAGCCGTCATAGCCATATATGTTGTCCGTGACAATGCCAAAATCCGCACCCGTGCCAACCGTGCCCTGTAAAAAAATATTCGGATCACTGTAAAAATCAACGCTGTTCCCGTCTTCATCCGATACTATCAGCTTGTAGTCCATTCTATCACCTCATGCAGTAAGCAAGCTGTAAGCCCTGCCTTGTCTGCCTGTTAAGCTCCGCCGCAGAAAGCGCCTTGGGCGATGTGTTGTACTGATTAAATACGATGTTGCCGCCCTGACCTGCTCCGCCGTAATTTACGGCGCTATAGCCGCCGTAGCTGCTGCCATAACTTCCGCTATAGTCCTCGTTTCCCAAATCATCCCTTATTGTTATTCCAAGATCTCCTGCAGTCTTGTTCATGGGCTTAAATGTCTTGCGCAGCTGCATGGTAAAGTCTTTCGTATATCCCGTTTCCAGATCTTTTTTCTGTGAAGAATCACCAAATCCGAAGAAATTTGTAATGCCATCTACAATACCGCTGCACGCCTCTGCAATAAGATTTCCGACATTTTTCACGCCTTCCACAAGTCCGCTTGCAATAGCCTTTATTATCTGCACGCCGACATCAATCCAGTCCGTTTCCATAAGCGTATCAATAATTGCCATTACTATCTCAGGCACCGCCTCAACAATAGATACAATAGCCGTAGGTATTCCTTCAATAAGCGCAACAAAAAGCTGAATTCCTGCATTTATAAGCTGCGGTATGGAATCAAGCAAAGCGTTTATAATGCCCGTGATTATCTGCGGCAAAGCGTCCACAATAGCCGCAATAATTGTAGGCAGATCATTTATAATTGCCGTAAGCAGCTGTACTCCCGTCACTACGATCTGCGGTACAGCCTCAAGAAGTGCCGACACAAGGCTTGTTATTATCTCGGGTATCTTGCCTATAAGAACAGGCAAAGCCGCCAAAAGCCCCTCCGCAAGCCCCGTCACAAGCTGTAAAGCCGCATCAACAAGCAAATTAATGTTGCCTATAAGCACATCAACAATATTTACTAATACCTCTACAACAGTAGGCACAAGCTCAGGCAGCGCCGCACCGATTCCCTCCGCAAGTGTAATTATCATCTGCATAGCCGAATCCGTGATCACAGGCAGATTCGATATGATACCGTCTGCAAGCGATACAATTATAGTGGTCGCCGTCTCCGTAAGTATAGGCAGGGTTTCGGTTATGGCTTCTGTCAGGCCTTCAAATACAGTAGGCAAATTGCTTGTCATACCCTGAGCCAGTGCATTTAATAGCGCCGCTCCTGCAGATACAGCCTTAGGAAGTACATTGCCTATCATTGCCAATGCATCAGAAATAATATTTCCGAAAGAGGACATAGCACCGTTTAAACCGCCGCTTTTGAATGCCGCCGTCAGCTGTGATATGCCATTGGTGCCAAATTGAACAAACTCTCTCAACGAAGGTGTAAGCACATCGGAAATAGCTATCTGTGCGCCCTCCAAAGCAGACTTGAATATGGTAATATCACCTTCAAGGTTGTCCAGCTGGGTATTAGCCATTGCCTCGGCTGCACCGCCTGCATTTTCAAGAGCCGTGTTTACTTCATCCCACCTTTCCGCAGTTGTGGAAAGTAAAGCGTTTACAGCTGATAGATCGGTTTTATTGAAAATCATACTCGTGTATAGCGTCTTGTCTTCATCTGTCATTTCATCCATTGCGGCGGATAGATCCATAAATACATCTTCAAGATTTCTTAAATTTCCGGCTGTATCATAAGTTTCAACACCCAACCTTTGATATGCCATTACAGCAGAAGATGTTGTGGGTACCATAGCAAGCATGATATTTCTCAAATGTGTTCCTGCTTCGCTGCCCTTTATGCCATTGTCAGCCATTACGCCAAGCACTGCCGATAGTTCCGCTGTTCCGCCGCTTAGTGATTTAGCGGTACCGCCTACTGTCAATATAGCATCTCCGAGCTGTGCAACGCTCGTGTTTGTTTTTGAAGCAGCAGCTGCCATCTGGTCAACCATTACATTTGTTTCTTCAAAAGATAAGCCAAGCGCACTTTGGCTGTCCGTTATCATATCGGATGCTTTTGCAAGTTCCATGCCTCCGGCAGCCGCAAGATTAAGTACATTAGGGAGCATTTCCATTGATGAATTTGCATCATATCCGGCAAGAGCCATATAATTGAGAGCGTCCGCCGCCTGAGATGCTGAAAAAGCTGTCGTACTTCCCATTTCCTGAGCAAAATCTCTTAATTCGCCTATTTGATCAACAGTCGTTCCCATTGTAGCCGCAACCTGCGACATAGAGGAATCGAAACTCATTCCGGATTCAACAGATGATTTTGCGAAAGCAACTATCGCAGTTGTTGCCGCACCGACCGCCGTAGCTACCGCCGTCACCGCCGCAGCCGCAGCCTTAGAAGCATTTACAAGGCCGTCCCTGAACTTGCCGAAATCGGCTTTGTTCATCTTGTCGATCTGTTCATTGTTGGCTTTCTGCGCCGCTTCAAGTTGATTTACCGCCTTTGCGGCGTAGTTTGCGCCTATCTGGTAATCGTCCAGCTTCTTATTTGCAGCCGCAAGCTGTTCCTCGGCTTTTTTTACTTCCTTGCTTTGGTCTCCGAATTTTTCTGCCGCCTCCGCAACAGCCGCCGCCGCTTTGCTCTGAGCCGCCCTTGCCTCTTCAAGCATTTTGTTGTATTCCGCCTGCTTTGCCCTCTGAGCTTCAAGCTGCTTCTGGTATATCGCATTTTGATTTTTAAGATCTGCAACGGAAGCATTATTTTTATCAAAGGAAGAAGTAGCAACACCCATTTCAGAGGCAAGCACTTTAAGCTCCTGATTGATATTACCCACAGCGCTTTTAAATTCTGCCTCACCGTCAAGTGTCAGCCTCGTGCCTATTTCTCTTTTAGCCATTTTCTCACCGTCCTTTTATCCGCCGCTTATCTTAAAAAGCCACATCTGTATTATCTGCCCAGGCGCTGTCAGATTTATTGTTCTGTAATCCATTCCAAGGCAGTATCCTCTTTGAAAAAGGCGTGCAAGCGTTGTTGTTGCATCGCCGCACGCCTCTACTGGTTTTTTTCTCTTTCAAGCTCCGCCAGGTCGGGGTCTTTCGCCTCGACCTCGACGCCCTCGGGAACGGTATAATTCAGCCCCATTGAAATGGCTGTAAATATTTCTTCCTGATATTTTGCAATATCGGCGGCATTAGCCGCATAAATAAAGAAATCTTCCTTGAACAGCGGGCGTTTTTCGCCCTGTTCAAAGCCATATTCAATATCGGTATTTTTCTGCATAATTGCACCATTTGCAAGAATAGCAAGTATCTTGCTGAATCGCTCCACTCTTTCCACGGAGCTGCATTCACCGAGCCAGACGCTAAGCTCCGAAAGTTCGCCGCCTATCATTTCACAGATACGGCTCATTCCCCATGTGGAAAGGAAAAGCTCTATCTTATGCCCGTTGATTTCAATCGCACTTGATCTGCTCATGAAGCTGCCTCCTTATGCCGTCTCTGCCAGCTTGAAGAAATCATTTATAAATTTCTTTGCAGCCTCTTCCGTGGCGAATCTTGCAGTCGTTTCGTAGGTATCATTTGCAACACCGCTGAGCGTTTCAATGGTGCCGTCGCTTTCATATGTACCCCAGGAAATGGACTTTTCTTTAGTCTTTGCAGATTCCTTTGGAGGCGCAAATTTTACCTTGTAAATGATAGTTGCCTCGTAGCTTCTCACATTATTTTTGAAAAGCGTCTTGTAATAGCCGACCGCCATATAAGGCGCAGTGTCCTTTCCGCCCTTTTCCACCTTTTCCGGGGCATCCTCCGACGCCGCCGTATAAGTGTGTCCGAACATCTTAGCCTGCGCTTCAAGCTCCATATGGTCAACGCTTATTTTCAGCGTGCCTTCCTCAAAAATGAGCGCATCTTCTGCCTTTTCATCATCTGCATAAAGCGGATTGTTGGAAAATTTAACTTCCTTGTCAGCGGCTATCATCTTTCCGATAATAAAAGCAGTTCCGGAAGTCACCTCGGGAATTTTTCCGTATTCGTATGTCTCGATAGGAGCCGCAACGGGATATTTTAAGCCGATCATTGCCATATTATAGTCCCTCTTTCTCTAAAAAATCGTTAAAAATTTCTTCCATAGCTTCGGCGGCTTTTTCTTCCGCCTTGTTTTCAACTTCATCAACGAACAGCGTTGCAGGCTGTCCGCTCTTGCCATAGTGTAGTATAAATGCCTTCTCCGCATTCCGCACGCCCTTGCTGTCCTTGCCTCCCGGATATATGGTCTTTGCAGAAACTCCGTTTATTTTCTGAATGCCCTTGACCGTTGTAACGCTTGCTTCAAGCTCACCTGTGGAGCGCTTCGTTTTAACGGCGGACTTTATGCCCTTTTTCCATTCATCTATCACAACATCGGAGCCTGCTTCAAGCATATCTCCCACAAGTGCATCATTGTCAAGCTGTCCCAGCTTTTTAAGCTGCGCCGCCAGCTCGTCAATTCCGCTCATCGAAAAATCAGCCACCGCCGCACACCTCCGCATCAAATGAGTAATGCGTCCAGCCGCTTTCTTCATCATAATCAATAACGGGGCCGTCAAAGCATATCTCATCATACCCCGACAGCAGCGCCGCTATCTTTTCCGGAATATCGCTGTATTCCGCCTTTGTGTAAAAATCAACAGCTATCCGCATACCGCCCTCTGCAGAAGCTCCGTCAGCCTCGAAGCCAAGACCGCCGCCCACTTCCTGCCATATGATGTATTCAGCTGCCTTGTGCGCCTTGCCGTGAAAAACTGGAACGTCCTTGATACTGCAAAGAATATCTCTGAATTCAAGCAATGTCATAGCTTTCCGTCCTCCTTTTAAGGCTAAGCAGTACAGTATACGGTGCCGTGTCCGTCTTGACCTGCACCTGCATAATGTCGTACTGCTGTGTTTCTTCTCCCTTTTCCGTTGATATTATCACAACGTCCTGGGGCGAAACGTGAACGCCTTTCGGGATAATGATAGTGCGGTCTATCTCCACATTTGCAGCCTTTGCAATAAAAAAGCGCACAGCCCCCACAGTACGGTAAGCAAACCGCACCCTGCGGAGATTTACCAGCTTATTGACGGGCATATCACCGGGCGCCGCCGCATTTTGTACCGTGTATATATGGGCAATGCCGTCGTTAAACGTCACTTGATTCTTCAGCATCTTCGGCAGCCTCCTTTACGGCTACTGTGTTTGCGGCTCTGAGCGATAAAATCACATCGGAAAAATTCCTGCGAAAATCCTCATAAGCGTTGTTGTAAATATATCTCACAGCGTCAAGAAAAAGCTGTTCCGCCTCTCCGCTCTGATATGTTGCGTTATCGTCCGCATTTTGCGTGAAGAAAACTGCCCCCGGTGTTCCGATAAGGCCGCCAACAGCCGCCTGCCCACGGCGTGCCGCCGCCTTTACCCTGTCGTCGGTTTCATCGTCCGTCCATGTGATGTGCAGATAGTTCTTGATGTCGTCAAGCGTCAGCATCAGCCACTACCTCCCGACTGCTCCGCAAGTATAGCGGCGATTATATCAGCCTTCAAAGTGCCGCTGCTTACACCCTCCACACCACGGAGCGAGCAAATTTCAAGGAGCTGTGCCTTGGTCATTGCTTCAAGCTCCGCCTGCGTGTAGGTGGTTTCATCAGCCGTATAAGCAGCGGCGGTTATTCCCCCACTACTTCCTTTGTGTTCACGGGTTCCTCTGCCGTATTCTTAATGATCACTTCAAGGATCTCGGGTTCAAGGTCTGTGATGTCGCAAAGTACAAAAGCGTTATTGTCAAGGGGCTTTCCGTTACCCGTCAGCTTTATCTTGTAGGTGCGTTCATCCTCCAGGAACTTGTACTCGTCGGAATATGCTATCCTGCCGTCCTTGCCCGTGCCGATAAGCGCAAGATACCTTTCGGGCAAGCCTATAGCGCAAAGGTTTGCGGGCATTGCCGCAGACTGGATTATCTCCATAGGATAAGGCAATACATCATTGCGGTAAGTGCCGTCGGGATTTCTCACGGTGGTTGAGGGCATTATCTTATCAAAGTAGTCAAAAGGATTTACTACCATGATAGGATTTACTACGGGCCTTGCGCCGCCGTTAATGTCGGTAGCAACTACCTTAAGCACCTTGCCGATGCTCAGAGCGTTCAGCTTGTTCAGCTTTACGGCTGCCTTTCTTGGATATTTTCCGCCAACTACGGCAGCCTCGGAAGATACATCTCTTGTAATGCCGATAAACTTATTATCGCCGTCACCGTCAACAATAGCATCTTCAAGCCCCAGTGAAATATATTCCGCAAGCAGCTCACGAACGAAGCGATCCACCCAGGCAGGTCCCAGGTCAAGCATATCCTGAGGAACATACATAAATGCAGAGAGCTTTTTAAGCTGTACATCAAGTGTGCCGATGTCTGCATTAAGCTCATTTGTGATAGCCGCATTGATGTCTCCCCATACGATAGTGGGCTTGCCGCTCTTGTTGTACAGATACTTTGTGAAAAGCGTACCGTTGCGAAGATTGATGCGGTCAAGGAGCGGATGTGCCTTGCGGACATCTTCAAGAACTGCGTCAATTACCGTTACGGGTATTCCTTCCTTAAGATTGGAAATAGCCTGCTTTACATCGGAAGCCTTTGCAGCGTCGATAAAGCTCTTGTAAAAGTTTGTTTCCTTCTGCGTAAGCTGTCTGATGCCTCTTGTTGCAAGCACTACCGTATCAATAGCGCCGCTGTTTTTCTGTTCAGCCTCCGCCGCAAGAGTATCACCGAGGAAGCCTGCGAAATCACCCAGTGCCTTGTCAAGCGCCGCATCATCCTGCGCCTTCATAGCCGCCATAATAGCGTTTGCACACTCCGCCTTTTTCTGCTGTACCTTGTCAAGATTTAAAATACTCATGTTTTACATCTCCTTACCAAAAAATAATTTTATTTTGCTTTCGGCACTCTCAAAGAATGCCGCCTGCTTCTGTTCTGCCCCCGAAACGCCCTCAGGCTCTTCGGGTCTGCCGTCGACCTGCTCAGGCGCTTCGGGTATTTTGCACCTTGCCGCCGCATTTGCAGCCACCGCTTCCCGTGCCTGCCTGATAAGCTGCTGCCGTGCATCACCTGCACCGTCCTTTCCGCCGCTGCCTTCCGATAACGCCGCAATAGCTGCCTCAATGTCAATGTCTTTGTCTGCAAGCCTGTCCGCAAGTCCCATTTCGATGCACTCTGCGGCGCTCCAGTATTTTTCCGCCGCATACATATCCGCAAGCTGTTCCGCCGTAATTTTACCTGCTGCTTTCTGTAAATACGCCTGCATTGTGCTAAGCGATATTTTATCAAGCTCATCGGCTATTTTCCGAAGCTCAGCCGCATTTCCGCAAGCATAAGTGAAAGGGGCGTGTATCATCATCATACTGCTTGAAGGCATTACCACCTCATCACCTGCCATGGCGATCACGGATGCTATCGAACAAGCAAAGCCGTCAATATATACCGTCTTGTGCGCCTTGCAGCGCCGCAGCTGATTGTAGATTCCCAGCCCCTCCATTACAGAGCCGCCCATGCTGTTGATATAAATGTTTATTTGACTTACATCGCCTGCCGCTTCAAGCTCCTTTCGGAAGTATTCGGAGCTTGTCTTACTCTCGACCGTTTCGCCCGTCCAAAAGTCAAAGCTGTCTGCCTCAACATCGGAATAAATGTACATATCAAGCACACCCGGCGCATCGGCTTTCATTTTAAGCTCAAAAAACTTACTCATTCTGTTCACCCCCTCCCGGTGTCGCAAAGTTGGTTATAGGCTCCTGATTCTTTGTTGAGAAATGTATCTGCGCCCACGGTTCACCCGTAGGAATGATACCGGATTTTTCCCTGACTTCATCAACGCTCATATAAGCCGATGTAATGAGCTTCTCAATATTCGCCGCAAGGCTGAATATGTCAATGTGCTTGATGTTCGTAGTGTCAGCCGCTATGAAATTTCCTGCAATATATTCTTCCGGAGTAAATTCCTTTCCGGAAAACTCTTCCGAAACGGAATTAAGCAAAGGATCTATGCAGGCAGTTAGCGCAAGGTTCACAGCATCATCTATCCCCGATACCTCGCCAAGTACGAGCTGAGGCGGAAACTTGAACATCTGCGCCGCCCTTGTTACCGCACCGTCAAAAAGGCTTTTTATATCGGAAATTTCATTGCTGCTTTTGGCATTTGCAGGCGTTGCGCTGGGATTGTATTTCATCCCTTGGAAAAGAGTAAGCGTGGCGTTTTTAGCCTCGTTAAACTTTTTCATTCGTTCATCGATAGACTTCGAATATTTTTCCTCAAAATCTATATCACCGCTTGGCGCTGCCTCGACCTCCATAACGCCCTTGCTGCCGCCCGACCTTATGTACTTATTTGATGCCTCGTTGAACAGCTTTGAATATACACAAAGTATATCTTCAAGCACTCTGCGGACGGGGCGCTCGGAATATTTTATATAAAATACTTCCGATGCCGTGAAATATCGGTTGAAGGTGAAGCTGCCCTTGTATACGCCCGAAAAAATATTATCCCGAAGCGCATATTCCGTAAGCGTGAAGCCGTCCGCAATTATTTTCTGATTCTGATAAGGCACTACAAGCACCTCTCCGTTCCAGAGAAGGTTGCTGAAAAATTCTTTCCAGAATTCCGTTGCAGATTGATTCACATTCGGGCGGACGTTCAGATTGTGCCATTCAAACCCCTTGTACTCCTTGCCATTTTTGTAGGTCTTAAGCTCCGCAACAGCGCATAAGGAAGAGATCATTTCTATTACGGAAATAATAGCTGCCGCATTTACGGCATTGGTGAGAAACAGCTCAGTTTCTCCACTGCTTACAATAGCCTCGGAAGTGCTGCTTTTTGTCGGAATTTTAAAAAGATTTCCGAGAAAATCCTTGAAACTTGCCACCATATCACCCCCTGTTTTTAAAATTCGGAATTCGGAATGCGGAATTCGGAATTATTGTCCGTTCCACAGCCTCTCAAATTGCATTCAACTGCAAAATCAATAAACATTGATATTCAAAGTCAGATTTTTAAGATTTGCCATAGTTTTTTCCTGCTTTTCAAGCTCGGAAGATAGGCACATAGCATTGACGAACGCCTTGAACGGGTCTGTTTTTCTGCTCTTTGGCTCTATCTTGCCGTATGTTATATTGCCGCTTGGCAAAGTAACTAATTTGGTGTTGTTCGCCGCCCATCTCATAAGCGGATTGTCACCCCATACAAACAAGCCGTTTGTAAATCCCGATGTTATCACAGGCGATATAAGCATTTCGTTTGAAGGCCGAACAAGATAAACCTTTCCGCTCTTCTTGTCGTCCGTAATGTTTACTGCTTCAAACGCCCTGCGCATCCAAGTCCAGCGGTATGAATCTATTGCAAACTTAAGTATCTTTGAGCCACGCTTGACAGCTTCGTTCACAAGCCATACGGCAGGCAGTTCCGGCGGTATTTCTTCCGCATCAACGAAGGTAAGCAAGCCTGCCTTCTCCCACGCTCTCAGCGGCACCTTTATCCTTTTGAGGTCTGCCGATCTGCTGCATACCCATGTGTGCGACACCCATATGTATTTGCCGTCAACGTAATACAGCAGACCTGCTCCAAGAAAGTCGTTTGTTTTCATGTAGTCCGCCGCCGCAATGCAGGGGCGCCCTTTCAGCTTCTCTTCATCGATAGGCTGATTTGTGCCTTGTATAAGCTCCCAGGGAGCAACGCCGCATTCCGAAGCGTGAGGCGGTCGATTCATTCTCTTAGTGGGGAACGCCGAATTTGCAACGGGATTTATCTTGTACTCGATAAGCTCCTGCTGTATTTCCCACATAAGCGTAGGAAGATATTGCAAAGAGGGATTTGCTTTATACCACATTTCGGGTTTTTCAATTTCATCATCACTTTCAAGGTGACATATGAAAGGCAAAAAACCGCTGTCCGGTATTTCTCCGTCAAGTATTTTCCTGCTTCTTTCAAGCAGTTCGTCAAGATAGCCGCCTCTGACATCGCCGTTTGTGGTGCATATCGTGCGCCTTGGCTGCGGCTTCTTTCCAAGACCCGTAATAGCCGTTGTGATAGCGCTTGTATCTTCCGCTGCGTGAACTTCATCGTGATTTACCTTTCCCGGTCTGTAGCTGTCTCCCGTCTTGGCGTTGTTTGCCATGTAATGATATTCCGAGCCCGTCTTAAGATTCTTTATGCCTTCATCATTCCAGTAGAAAAAGCGTGACAATTTCGTCTTATTTTCTTCAAGAACATCGTGAACATCCTCCCAGGATCTCTTGGCCTGATTCTCTGAGTTAGCGTAATCGTAAATATGATAGCTTTTCAATCCGCTTGCAGGCGTAAGCTCGCAGAAATTTTCAAAACCAAGATACCCGTTCTTTCCTGAGCCACGTCCGACATATATCAGCAGTACGGAAAACCTCGGAAACCCGTCAGCGGTATAAGTGCAGCAATGCAGCGCAAACAGAAACTTCTCCCAAGGGAAAAGGTCAAAGGGAAAATATTTCTGATAGCTCAGATATTTTTCAAGCTGTTCGCCGTCAACATAAACACCCGGCTCAGCAAGCGCATTTTCCACAAGCTCCATAAGCTGTAGCTGCTCCTTACATACGGGATATTTACTGCTTCTTACAAGCTCGATATATTCCTGTATGCAGGGATGTATATTATTTCCGTCCATAGTCTGCTAACCATATCCGCAGTATATTTTCCCCATGTTCTGCCGCCTCCAAGAACGACCTGCTCAGTATAGATTTACATTTCGTCGTCATCATCCGCCGCCACGTTAGTAGTTTTTATATCCAGCTGTTTGAGGATCTGCAATTTTCTATTGCTTGCATTAAGGGCGGTGCGCATGAGCTTGTCCGTTTCCGGCTCATCGGCAGGCAGCTTCTTGATAGCCTTCCAGAGCTGCCTTTCAGCCGATTCCCACATACAGTAGTCGTCAACAAGTGACACAAAAAACGGAGTTTTTCCGCCCCTTGCCTCCAGCTGCTTTATGAGTTCCTCCCTTATGTGCTTTATCGCAGGCTTTGCCACAAAACCGCCTCCCGTCTGCCTTTCCGCCCGTCCCAACTTCTCCTAAAATCCACATATACGCACGCACACACGCACGCCTGCGCCCACGCACGTCCCTCCGTGGAAATGTCTTGCTTATCCCTGGCGGTGTACGACCCCTTCTCAAAAGTCGATTTTTTTGACCCGGGGTACCCTGTTTAAAATTTTTCCTCGTTGGTATAGCCTTTTCGCTTGCCAACATTGCCCTTGAACACTCTGCCGTGTGCTGCCTCGTGGCAGGCAAAGCATAACGCTAACAGCTGTCTATGCTTATTTCCTTGTTCGTCAAGGTAATAGCGACTGTATGCAAGGTCGGGACGATCTTTCAAATGCTTAACATGATGTACTATCCTTGCAGGCGCATACCGTCCTTGCAGTTTGCAGCGTTGGCACTCATTGTTTTGCTCTTTGATCACAAAACGGGCAAGCCTCCGCCAGTATCTTGAATTATAAAATAAATCAAGCCTGTTGCTCCTTACAAATTCGGCTATTTCTTCCGGTGTGAATTTTCTTGGACTTTTCATCGTGTATTATTCTATCAGAAAAATTGAACCCACTACTCGCATATTTCACAGCGTAAGCCCTCTGTATTCGGCGAACTTGCGACGTGCCTCTTTAAGCCAACGGTATACTGTACTTTCATCAGCAAACTGTTCAAGGGCGTATCGGCTGACACGCCTTGATATATTGCATATGCGCAGAGGCTCGGATGCGCCGCAAAAATATACAGCTTCAATAGCTCCAACTATGTACGGCTTGCCTTCTAACTTGAAATACTGCAAGGTCTTGCGCACGGCTTCATCATCTTCAGCCGCCGTTCCCGAAACATCAACGCCGCTGTTCAGGCGTCTGGCATAATCACGGAACGCTGCTGTTGCATAATCCCTTATTCTGTCTTTTTTCACTTCTTGCCCTCCTTGCCGTATTCGTCGATAGATATGCTTTTTATGCCGTACAGCTGAGGCGTATTGCTTGAAAATTTTATCTTTGTACCGCAGCAAGGGCAATAGGATATGCCGTTCACCTTCATCCCGTCGCAATTGGTTAATTCACGCTCACACTTCGGGCATTCACCAGTCAGATACCGCCCTGCATATGCCCTGATATTTTTAGGCTGCTTAGGCTTTTGGTATTCTTTTCTATAATCTATCACGCATATAAATGCAATGACTACAAGTATAAACGTTACTCCACTCATAAAAGCGGCTGCGATCTGTTCAATCATTTTTCTTTCCCTCCATATATTCCACAATAACATCTCTCGCATGCTCCATACCAAAGCAGACCTCCACTCTGTACCCTTGTTTGCGCAAAGCAGAGATATACTCCTCCTGAGCCGTCGACACACGGCCGCCCTTGACCCGTTTAAGCTCTATGTACAAACCGTGATACTTGCCCCTTGGAACAGGCAGGCAAATGTCAGGCACACCTGCCTTGACGCCCTGCGCCTTAAACCTTACCGCCTCTGCCTTGCTGCGCTTGCCGCCGTTGGGTATGTGATACATGAGTGCAAGCTCGGGATATTTGCCTCTTGCAAAATGCGCCCAGGCAAAAAGCTGCGTTTGCTCTATGTCCTCGGTTGGCGTGTTGTTGTATTGCATCAAATCAGCCTCCTCATTGCATACTTGATAAAATTACCGCCCGTCAGCTCATCGGTGCCGCTCCTTATGCTATCCGGGATAAGCTCATAGCCCTTTGGCGCTTTGGGCTTGTTCCAGCGTTCCGCATCGATGCGCTCAAGTCTGATCTTTGGCTTTTTTAACCCCTTGCTTGTGATATAGCGCCGTTCTCCCGGAATGTGCGTGTCCGGCAGCTTGCCGCCCTTTGTCTTATCCACAAGATATTGGGCAAGCCCGTACCAGTCATAGTTTGCCCATAGCTTGCTGTTTTTGCGATACTGTATCTCGCCGCCGCCTGCCTTATCCCAAAGATCCTCGATAATTTCACGATCCTTGCGGCTGTGCAGTATGCAGTGATGATGCACGTTTCCGCCTTGCCCTATCTCGGTGTTGTACACATAGTCGCAGGCGTACCCTTGCTTTTTACAATAATCTCGATACAGCCGCAGGAACCGCCCGAAGATCTCCTTGCCCTCCGCAATTGTCATTACCGTTTTTGCAGGATAGGTAAATACAAGGTTGTAGTCGCCCGGGCGAAAGTTGCAAAGCAAAGTATAATAAAGCCGCTCCACCGCCTTGCGGATGTTATATTGCTCTTTCTGCTTTGGTGTCGGCTTAGATTTTGGCGCACGCTTTCCGCCCTGAGCGGATGAGCCTGCATATTTTGTGATAAAAGTCATGCCGTTAAGGCACTCGACAATTTTTTTAAAATAACTCATATCTGTCGAAAACTTAACCCTTTAAACAAGACTGCTTAAAAGGGTCTTGACCCTTGATTTTTTTACTATATATATAGTATATACATCCATATGCGGCAAACGGGCAAGCCTGACCTGCTCACCCGTAGCCTGTGTAGTGTTATATGTAATCAGCGCCGCACCAAATGGCAATAAGGTGCGTTATCCTTGTGGCGCTGGATTACTCTTTGTTTCCCTGCCGCTGCAGTTCCTTATACACTTTGGCCGTTATATCGGCACATTTTTTTGCTGCCAAAAAGCGCATGGGCATAATAGCAGCCACAACAAACAAGCCATTTTGGACTACTATACACCGCTGTCCCTCTATGTCTCTTGACGCAAACATGATGCTATCATCCTTGTCAAACGGCTTTATATATGCAGAATCCACAAAGTGCAAAACCTGCTCACTTTTATCATCGCAATTGTCCATAACTATGTGATTAAAAAACTCATAGTCCTCAATTTTGAGTGGTATATCCGAACGATTGTAAATATCAGACATTGCATTAAGTACAAACTGCGAAGCATTGTACTCCTCAACCTTGCAGGGACCGTTGCTGTCAAGGCCAAGCAAGCCGCCGAGCGTTGCATCCGAAAATATCGGCAGATTATCAAGCGCATAAATGCAAATTCCGTCGGATATGTACTGCTTTTTTATTTTGCCATCATCATTTATGACATTATAAAGATTGATTCTGTCAGCCTTGCGGAATATGCTGTATATTTTATCGGGTTTCATTTGTCATTCCTCCATAATTCAAAATTTCAAGTAGCATGGCACTGTATTACGCTTTATTTTTTCCGCTGCTCCTTGTCGTACAGCGGGCAGTCGTAAACATGATAGCTTACTGTTTCCTTGCCGTTAGCGTCGTATCTTTTCCTTGTGCCTGCGCACCAATCAGGCACAGGCTCGAACCTGTCAGCCCAACAGCAGCCATGTCCCGGATAGGCTTTTGAACAGCTCCAGCATAACGTTTCAGCCATAGGGATCACCGTCCATTTTTGCGCCGCAGTTAGGACAATAGTCAAAGTTACTAATGACATTCTGTTTGATCTCAAAATCTATATCGTATGACCGTCCACAAGCTGTACAAGTAACAGCCGTTTCCTCGCTTGCCCATTCTCCGCGACGAACAGGCGCAACGTCGGTTTGTAATCTTGCAATCTCTGCATTTTGGCGGTTGATTAGGTCAAGGGCACTTTTTAGTATTATCGCACTACACACCCACCAATCGCCACTATATCTCAACGGACATTCTGTACAATTTCCGTTTCGCTGTAAATTACAGCACTCCAAAGCCTTTACGATCTCGTTATCTGTCATTGTCAGCCCTCCATAAGCTCAAAGTTTTCTGTTGCAGGAGCAAGCGTACTCTGAGCGATATTCTTTGCGGCAGGCTTTGCGGCAGTTTCAAGCAATTCGGGGTTGTCGTAAATGTTCTCATGGCAGGAACCAAGCTCCGCCTGCTGCCTTTTGATAAGCCCAAGCGCCAAGCGATTAAGCTCAACTATACAATTTGCGCTGAGCATCTCCCACATCGGACATTCACAGCAGCGTCCAATGTCACTGCAGCACTCCAATGCCTTAATTATATCTTCATCTGTCATTGCTCTTGTCCTCCCCAATCAACTCCTCCAGCATCATACCGATATACTTTTCAGCAACGCTGCGGAATTTATTACGCTTTTCTTCATCGTCGATCCTGCCAAGCACACCAACAAACTTTTTAAGTGCTTCCTGCACTTCTTTGAAGTAAATTTTAAACTTGATAAGCGCCGCCTCGGCTTCCCCAGCGGTTTTGATCTGCTCTTCCAGCACCTTGATGCGATCGTCGGCGGCGGTTTTCTCGCTGTCAAGTTTTTCGCTGAGAGCCTGCAGCTTCTTCTCATAGCCGTCCTTTATGTTTGCGGCACTGCTCTCATATTCTTTTATCTTTGCCTCAAGAGCCTTTACCTCTTTTTTATGCTTTTTATCGTTTTGGGCAAGAGCTTCCGAAACACGCTTGTTTATATCTTCCGGATCCGGCTCAGCAACAGCGACCTCGGCAGGTCGGTTTCTGAGTTCTTCCAGTTCCTTTTTTAAGTTGTTGATTTCGTTTGTAGCGATGTTGTTTGTGTCGCAAGCATCCGAGTATTCTGTGTCAAGTTTATCAAGCTCCTGCTCAAGATTCTTTATGCGTCCCTCTGCCGATGAGAGCTTGCCTTCCTTTTCTTCAACGGTCGACTGCAAAAATGATATTTGCTCACCTTTTTCGCCATTCTCACGCTGCAAGCGGTCGATTTCTGCTTTAAGCTCGGAAACGGACATCTCCCCGACGTCCGTATTCTCCATAAACTCAGCACGGTCAAGAGGATTAACGTGTGTCAAAAGCTCCAGCTTGGTTATTCCGAGATTTGCATTCGACTGCAAAAAGTCTTTTCCGAGATCCTCATAGGTTTTTATGTAGCTATACGCCTGACGAGCCTTAATATTTGCCTTTTCCTCGCAATAGGTTCCGAAATCATCATATCCGAGTGCTGTATAAAGTTTATCGTCCCTCATCTGCTTAAGACAGCGGCACATTTCATACAGAGCGTTGGCCGCAATGGTACCGTTGATTATTATCTGCTGGTGGAGAGTAAGAGCCTCCGTATATTCGGGGCTGTTAATATCTGCTGTGATTATCTGATTTTCCGACATTTTTATTTCCTCCTGTTATGCTGATTTTTTCTTTACTTTCGGGTGTTTTTCCGACATAGGCAGCTTGCACCATTCCTGCCATTTGACCCAGAACAGCTTTTCCGATTCCGTCATTTTGGTGATGTTATGCGCACCTCTTATCTGGACAACACTGTGCTTGTCCATTTCAATGGTGTAGAGTGCTGTTTCCGGCTTATCACAGCGGCGCATAAACAGTATAGCCAGCTTGCCCGTTATATGCCGCTCTGCATATCCTGCAACACAGTGGTGCTGGTCTTTGCCCTCTTTTATTATCTCAGCGGCACTCTTGGGGACAATTATGCAAAACTCGCCGTCGGAATACTCATAATCACGGACGTACTTTTGGTATATTTCTTTATACTTCCGCTGTTTATTAGCAAGTTTCTTTGCCTCCTGCTCGGCAATTATTGCATTAACTGCAGATGAGGTTCTTTCGTGTGCCGCTCTGAGGTCTTTCGGGCGGTTTATCTGACTGTCTTTGAGGTCATACTTTAATTGCTCACACTCCTTGATGTAATCATAATACAAACCGTCTGCCGCCGTATTCGGACAATGCCAACAGCCGCCAAAGCCGCCTTGCTTATCAAGGTAGTTATAATATTTGGCAGGGGTAAGTCCTGTCTTTCGGAGCAATGCTATGATTTTTATGTAATTATTGTTATTCGTGAAGCTGCAGATCTTTAGGGCATCGTCAATTTTTGCTTTCGGAAACATATTCCGCAGATGTCGGAACGCCTGCAGGGTCGCCACATCAAGTTTTTTTATATTATGCCGTATAATAGCGGCTGTATTGCCGTCCGTGCGGAATACCTCGGCGGCGTTCCTGCCGTCAAGATCAATTGCACGTTTGTAATGACATCCATAAACAATGTCACGGACTATATTGTTACCGCCTATTTTCATGATCATTTCGATTGTAGGGTATTTCGCTGCATACATCAAAAAACATTTGCCGTCTCTGCCGTGATAACTATTTGCTTCCGGCTGTTCTCGGTATTCGCTCGGCAGATAATGCCGCATAAACGTATCTTTGAGGGCCTCTTTTGCGTTTATATCTTCAAAATAGGCGTACTGCGGATATAGACCGCCGGATATACAGCATTTAGGCTCCGTGAGTTTTTCTGAGTAGCTCCAGGTGCCGTCACAGTTGTAATATACGTTGGTAATCTCACCTTTACGGTAACGCACCACATGAAGAGGCAACCATAAAGCGCCGCCGTAATGTTCTGACATTTCTTCAATGCTCATTCCCACCCGGCCAAATCCGCTCCCAAGCTCTCCGCAGACAGCATAAACGGTATTCCCGCTATCGGCAGAATACCAGCGGCAAAGGTAATGCCATTCTGCAAGACGTCCTCTGTTGGCACCTGTGGTTTTGGCGATTGCAATTCTGCCGCACAAAAAGCACCTTATAGGGTCTCCTCTGTTAATATTATTTGCAAACATGACCTGCTCCTCGTCTTGAGGGGATTCTATTGCCATTGATCGCCGCAAGGTGTAGCTCTTAAGGCAGCTTGTACAAAAGCATTCGGTATATGTTTTGGATTTGCGGTAAAATATGTATGGCTTCATGTATTCCCGATTCATTTCGAGGCGTTCTTCATCGTTGACCTCGGGTGCTTCGTGCATCAAATCTCTGTATATCATGGCAGCCACCTCAGAACAAGTCATCAAGCGACATATTGAGCACCGACTTTTTAACGGGAGCCGATGACATTGTTATGGGCGGAGTATCTGATGCAGCCGCTCCGATGAGGTCAATAGTCATTGTGCATTTAATATCTGCGCCGGGAAAATAAAACTGTACCGCTTTTTTATACGCCTCAAGGTCTGATATGGACGTTCCCGTGCCGGCGGCCACAGCCTTGAGACAATCGGAAAATGTTTTGCTGCTTTGTACTACCGCCTGTGCAAATTCTTCGTTCTGACAGCAGAAATTTTTGAGAGTAGCAAGCACAGCAGACTTCATAGCCTGCTCTTTTTTGCCTCCTTTAAAACTCTTGTTTTCGCCGTCGAGTTTTTCAAGCGCTTTGTTTGTCATATAAAATCCTCCAAACTTGACAACTCCGATTTTTATGATATAATGGAGTTGTCATATAAATTCTTTTTTTATTTTCGGGACTGATACCATTAATGGGTCAGTCTCTTTTTTTGTGCATTTTTCCGGTGGACAGCCTCTCTGATCTGTATCTAAAAAATAATGGCATGTTTTTCCGTACTTAGAATCTGTCCCTATTGTACGATAATGCACACACCCTTTGCAGCTCTTACGGTTTATAGTCATTCCCTCCCAACATCTTCACAAGTTCCTCAACTCTCTGTTCCGTCCAGCCTATAACAGGCTCTCTCAGATCATCATGATAGATCTCCTTGTACTTGCACTTGATATACTTGTGCGCTTTTTTCTCCCATTCCAACCGCTCTTTGTCGGGCGGCGGAATATGTATGCCGTTCCTGCGCATATACGCAAGATACCACTTTTTAAGCACCGGGTTGTTGACATTAAGTTTGTACCCATACTTGTTATCGAGATTATACACACGCATAAGCATGCGGTCACGCTCCTTGCGCAGCTCTTCAGCGGTTGTCATAATAATTCTCCTTTTTAAAATAAAGTCAGCTGAGAATCGTCCGTGACCTGCTTGCAGTTTTCGACCGACTGCTTAAAATACTCCTCTTTAAGCTCAATGCCTATGGCTTTCCTGTCCATTTTAAGCGCCTGATATGCCTCGCTGCCTATTCCCATAAACGGCGTAAATACCGTTTCGCCTGGGTTGCTGTAAAGCTCAACAATGCGCTCTATAACGTCAAGCTGTAACGGACATATATGCTTTTCGTCCATATCGGACCGGGCAATTTTTGCGTTAAGTACGTTGGTCTGCTGTATATCCCACCATACTGGAGTAGGCTCATAATCCCATACAGGACTTGCGACCTTCTGCCACTTATTCACGGGAAAATCATCCTTAGTATGTGTTACGGGAATTTCATCATCGCCCCATTTGCGGAATATAAGCATATAATCGGGCATTC
>JALEJQ010000045.1 GCA_022769565.1 Oscillospiraceae bacterium | reverse complement strand
TTATCCTTGCCCCTCTTGCCGTATCTGCTCAGACCGTCCGGGAGGCTGCAAGATTTGGGATAAATGTAACGCCTTGCCGCTCTCAAGCAAACGTTAAGCCGGGTATCAATATCACCAACTACGAAATGCTTGATAAGTTCGATGCGGCAGGATTTGTCGGAGTTATCCTTGACGAAAGCAGCATATTAAAAAATTATATGGGATCAACAAAGCAAATGATAATTGACACATTCAGAGATACGCCGTATAAACTTGCTGCGACTGCGACCCCTTCTCCTAACAGTCCTATGGAGCTGCTTAATCAGTCTGAGTTTTTAGGAGTTATGAAACGGTCAAGCGCATTATCTGTATGGTTTGTACATGATTCTGCAAACACTTCCGATTATAGGCTCAAAGGTCACGCAGTCAAATCCTTTTGGGAGTGGGTGTCAAGTTGGTCGGTGTATATCTCTAAGCCCTCTGAGATAGGATTTTCCGATGAAGGCTATAATTTACCGCCGCTTAATGAAAAAGAGGTCATTATCCCCATTGACGAAACGTCAGATAACATCGATGAAGGATTCTTTCGACATATAGACACATCTGCAACAGCTTTCCACAAGGAAAAGCGGTTTACAGCAGAGGCAAGAGCTAAAAAATGTGCCGAAATTGCAGCTGAATATCCCAAAAAGCAATTTGTGATATGGTGCTATACGGACTATGAGGCTGATTTCTTAAAAAAATTTATTCCTGAGGCGGTGGAAGTCAGAGGAAGTCACAAGCCGGAATACAAGGAACAGGCTGCAATGGACTTCATAAGCGGCAAAATCCGTGTACTTATAAGCAAGCCCAGGATTTTCGGAATGGGACTTAATTTTCAGAATTGCCATAACACTATATTCTGCGGCACAGATTTTTCCTACGAAAGCTATTATCAGACCGTCCGCCGCTTTTACCGCTTCGGGCAGAAAAACGAAGTAAATGTGTATATCGTTATCGGCAGCACCGAACAGCGCATATTAAGCGCCGTCCGTGAAAAGGAAAAGCTGCAGCAGGAAATGAAAATGGGCATTAAAAATCAGATAAGGGAATATCAGAACGCAGAACTTAAACAGCGAGATACCGTGCTTAATTTTGATACCCCAAAAATCGAACTCCCGGCATGGGTGAAAGGAGCTTGAAATGAACAGCTATATTACAGATAAAATGGCACTTTATAATGGTGACAGCTGCGAGCTTATAAAGCAGATCCCCGACAGCAGCGTTGACTTGCAGGTGTTTTCGCCGCCGTTTTCAAATCTCTATGTTTATAGTGATAATCTTGCAGATATGGGAAATTGCGCAGACAGCGAAGAATTTTTTGAACAGTTCGATTTCCTTATTCCCGAGCTTTACAGAATACTCCGTAACGGCAGGATATGCGCCGTCCATTGTTCCGATATACCTGTTTTCAAATTCCAGGCGGATTATACAGGTCTTTACGATTTCAGCGGCGACTTGATAAAGCATTTTGAAAAATTCGGATTTAAATATCATTCCAGAATCACCGTATGGAAAGACCCTGTAATTGAAATGCAGCGCACAAAAGCGCATGGGCTTCTCTGGAAACAGCTTCGCAAAGATAGTACGTATTCCCGAGTGGGAATGCCCGATTATATGCTTATATTCCGCAAGTGGGGAGATGATGAAATTCCCGTAACACATACTAAGGATGATTTTCCCGTGAATAAGTGGCAGAAGGTCGCAAGTCCTGTATGGGATTATGAGCCTACTCCAGTATGGTGGGATATACAGCAGACCAACGTTCTTAACGCAAAAATTGCCCGGTCCGATATGGACGAAAAGCATATATGTCCGTTACAGCTTGACGTTATAGAGCGCATTGTTGAGCTTTACAGCAACCCCGGCGAAACGGTATTTACGCCGTTTATGGGAATAGGCAGCGAGGCATATCAGGCGCTTAAAATGGACAGGAAAGCCATAGGCATTGAGCTTAAAGAGGAATACTTCAATCAGTCTGTTGAGAACTGCAAACAGGCAACCGACGATTCGCAGATCACATTTTTTGATTAAATCAAAGGAGAAAATTATTATGGATAAGATCGCAATTAATGGAGTAGATTATGTACCTGCTGACAGCGTTAAGGCTGTTGCAGAACCCGTTGACGGTATGCGCTACTGCATTATCCGTACATATTCAGCAGGCGTTCACGCAGGCTATGTCAAGTCACAGAGCGGCAAAGAGGTAACTCTTGTAAATGCCCGCCGCCTTTGGAAATGGGCAGGAGCTTTCACACTTTCGGAAATGGCTGTAAACGGCGTGTCAAAACCGAACGAGTGCAGATTTGCAACAACCGTCCCCGAAATCATTCTCACAGAAGCAATAGAGATCATTCCTTGTACGGAAACAGCAAAAGAAATCATTTTGGGGGTAAAAGATTATGAGTGCTGACAACGGCAACGGCTACGGCAACGGCTACGGCTACGGCAACGGCTACGGCTACGGCTACGGCTACGGCGACGGCTACGGCAACGGCAACGGCTACGGCGACGGCTACGGCGACGGCAACTAATAAAACCATAATCAAAGGAGTTAAACTATGAAAGCAAAAGATTTTTCAAACCTCACAATCGCAGACATAAGCAACCTCGTCAAGGAAAACGAAAGGCTGAAAGAGGAGAACGAAGCCTTGAAAAAATCGTTTTCTGACAATAACGATGATTATATCGTTTATGTAAAAAAAGATAAATTAGCTTTTATCAACGGCAGTGCCGCAGAAATTACAGCTTCTATTCGTTGCCTTATAAATCAGCTTTCAAGGGAATCGGATTTACCATTTCATCTGATTTTGAGCATCATAAGTATGGGACAAAATTTATTTGGAAAAGAGGAATAAACAATGGAATTTACAGCAGACAGAAAAGCTCTTAAATCCGCTCTTGAAAGAGTAAATCCGGCTTGCAAAAAGTCGGGCGTTAAGTGTACGACTTGCGTTAAGCTGTCGTTATATAACTCATTGCTTGAACTCACGGGCTATGACCTTGAAACAGGCATAACAACTCAGATTGACGTTGAAACGGGATTTGCGGACGGAAGCATCTACGAAGTGCTTGCGGAATGCTCCAAACTGCTTGAAATTGTTTCCAAGCAGACAGGGGACAATGTAAACATTTCCGTTGATTCCGTTGTGGGCATTATGACGATAAAAAGCGGACGTTCTTCCTGCAAGATCGGCGTTCTTTCAGCGGATGAATATCCGGCAATCCCAGAATTTGAGGAAAAGGACAGCATAACGGTTAAATCCGATACCCTTGCCGAAATGATACGCCAGACCATATTCGCCGTTGCTGTATCGGATAACAAGCCTATTTTAACAGGTGAATGCTTCACGGTTAAAAACAATGTGCTTGAAATCGCAGCTATTGACGGTTATAGGCTTGCTGTTCGCAAAGAAACAATTACCAGCGATTACAAAGGTCAGTTCGTCGTAAAAGCGGATGCCTTGCGCTCGGTTTTAAGGCTTGCAAAATCCGATTCAGATATGAAGATAATTCCTTGCAGAAAACATGCCGTGTTTGATTTCGGAGAAACAAAGCTGTTCAGCAGACTTCTTGAAGGCGAGTTCCACAATTACAGCAAGTCCATTCCTGCCGCAAACTCAACCGAAGCTATTATAGACGTTAAACCCGTTATCGAGGCTTTAGACCGCTTTTCACTTCTTGTAAATGACAAGGCAAAAGCACCCTTATGCTGTGAATTTTCAAGCGGCATTATCGAAATGAGCCTTAAAAGTTCGCTTGGAGAAATGCAGGATACTATCGGAAACGTGGATTTTTCGGGCAATGAGGTGCGGATAGGCTTTAACTGCCGCTATCTTCTGGACGCTCTCAAAGCCGCAGAATCCGACAGAGTAAGGCTTCTTCTCAGCGGTGGACTTTCCCCGATGGTTATAAAGCCTGCAGACGGCGAAGCATATACATTTCTTGTATTGCCCGTAAGGCTCAAAAATTGATTTGTTGGAGGTAAAAACATATGGTATTAAATAAGGTCTTTTTATGGGGCAGATTAACGGCAGACCCCGAATTAAGGCAGACACAGAGCGGTAAACTTTGTACAAAAGTAAACGTTGCAGTTCCTCGCAGAAAATACGGCAATGAAGCCGAAACCAAGACCGATTTCATAAGCGTTCAGGTATGGAACAAGAGTGCAGAATTCCTCTGCAAATACTTCTCCAAGGGTTCCGCTGTTATGGTTATAGGTTCAATTCAGAACAATAACTACACCGACAAAAACGGCGTTAAACACTATGAATGCTGTATTCTTGCCGATGATGTGCAGTTCGGCGAAAGCAAGCCAAGCAGCAGCGCACCTGCCGCCAAAGGCGAAAGCGTACAGCCAGTAGGTAATAATTCCGAATTTTCGGGTCTGGACGATTTCAGCGATTATGAGGAAATAATCGGAGAAGAACTGCCGTATTGATCGGAGGCTGAACAATGGCAGAACGTAGAATGTTTGCAAAGACGATAATTGACAGCGATACATTTCTTGATATGCCTTTGTCAACGCAAGCATTATATTTTCATTTGTCAATGAGGGCGGATGATGACGGCTTTATAAATAATCCAAAGAAAATTCAAAGGATGATAGGCTGCTGTGATGATGATTTAAGGCTTTTAATAGTAAAAGGCTTTATTATACCTTTTGAAAGCGGAATTGTGGTTATTAAGCATTGGAAAATACATAACTACATACAGAAAGACCGTTATAAACCCACTATATATCAAGAAGAAAAGTCAATGCTTGAAGCAAAGGAAAACAAGGAGTACACAGAACGTGTACAAAATGTATCCATTTCGGAGACACAGGTTAGGTTAGGTAAGGATAGTTTAGAGTTAGGTAAGGATAGTTTAGATAAAAATCCGAAAACGGCAAAGCGTTTTCAGCCGCCCACGCTTGAAGAAGTCAAGGCTTATTGCATTGAACGTAAAAACAACGTTGACCCCGAAAGGTTTATTGATTATTACACTTCCAACGGTTGGCTTGTCGGGAAAACCAAGATGAAGGACTGGAAAGCCGCCGTCAGAACGTGGGAAAAGAACGGTTATAGCAATGGCAATAAGATTAACAACGGCACTTCACAGCTTGTAACTATCAACGGCAAAGAGTACGAGTATAAAAACGGCAAGTATTATGTACCGCACGGCTGCGGAATAGCGGTTGACCCCTACGCAGAAGATGACCTTGACGGGATTTTATAAAGGAGCCAAATATGGAAGATATATTATCTGCAATAGATAGCATAGCCGATTTGGTTCCTAAACCCGTAAGCGGTGATTACATCGGAGCCGATGGTCTTGTATATTGTGCGGAGTGCAATACTCCAAAGCAATGCCGTGTCACTATATTCGGTCAAGATCGGATAATGCCCTGCATATGCAAATGCGGTGCCGAAAAGGCTGAAAATGAAAAGCAGCTTAAAACCGAGAGTGAGTTTGCGGAGCGTGTAAAAAAACTCAGACTTGCAGGATTCCCGGAAACTAATATGCAGAACTGGACATTCGGAAACGATGATTGCAAAAATCAGATGCTTTCCCAAGTCGCCCGTAAATATGCCGATAATTTTGATAGGTTTAAAAAAGTTGGCACAGGCTTGTTGCTGTATGGCGGTGTCGGAACGGGTAAAACTTTTGCCGCAGCCTGCATTGCAAATTTCCTTATAGATAAAGGAATACCGGTGCTTATGACCAGTTTTCCGAGAATAGCCAACACCGTTCAGGGTATGACCACAGGCAGACAGGAATATTACGACAGCTTTAACGACTATATCCTGCTTATTATTGACGATTTATCCGCCGAACGCAAGACCGAATATATGCAGGAGATAGTCTATAACGTTATCGACACCCGATGCAATTCGGGGCTTCCGATGATCATTACAAGCAACATAACGGCGCAAGAGCTTAAAAACCCTGTTGATACAACAAGCGAACGTATTTTCAGCCGCCTTCTTGAAAAATGCCACCCAATTGAGATAAAGGGCACTGACCGTAGAAGGCAGAAGCTGAAAAATGATTTTGAGCAAACAAGGAAACTACTGGGGATTTAAATATTTTAAAACGAAAGGATGTTTTTTATGGCAAATATTAACGAGAGTGCAGCTGTAAAAGCTGTTACCGATAAAGAGGTGTCGGAAATCCTTAGAAAGATAGGCATACCGTGCAATTTAAAAGGGTTCGATATGATAAAATCCGCTATTCTGCTTATCATTTCGGATAAAAGCAAATATTCAGCTGTCACAAAGGATATTTATCCCGTGTTGGCAAAGCAGTTTGATACAAACACAAGCCTTATTGAGCGGTCGATACGCACATCAATAATCCGTGCATTCGATTATACCAATCCCAAGGTTATAGACGAGATTTTCGGTAACTGTTACGATTCCGAAAAAGGAAATCCCACAAATTCGGAGTTTCTTTTCACCGTTGCCGAATATCTGAAATATAAGGCGGAGGACGAAAGCAATGAGCAAAGCTGTTTTAATCAGTATTAAGCCTAAATGGTGCGAGCTGATACTTAAAGGCGAAAAGACCATTGAGGTCAGGATAACAAGACCAAAACTCAAATTACCGTTTAAGTGCTACATATATCAGTCCAAAGGCAGAGATAGACTGATTGAAGTGATGAAAGACGGTGACTTGAATTACGGCGAAATTTATCACGGTAAGCCCGTATTTATCAAGACTATGGGATATGAGAGCGGATATAAAGGTTTGTACGGCTGTAAGCAAAAAATTGTAGGCGAATTTGTATGCGATACAATTGTGACCGATAAAACCTTCGGACACGACCCTTTGTTCAATGGAGCGGCATGTATGAACGAGGATGAAGCTGTTGCATATTCTTGTCGATCGCCTATGTACGGTTGGCACATATCCGACCTTGTGATTTACGACAAGCCGAAAGAGCTTAGCGAGTTAAGAGCAATATGTAGGCATTATGATGACGGACTTTGTGGTGATTGTGAATATTACTATTATGCTAACAACGAAAGTTATCGGTATGAAGAATGTGCGGTTGACGGTTTGAAACCTATAACAAGACCGCCGCAGTCGTGGTGTTATGTGGAGGAGTGTGAAAATGACAGAGTACGAAAGATTGATTGACATTTGCGATACAATGACAAAAATGTGCCGTTTACAGGCTTGTGGGTTTTGTAAATATAAATTGTTAAAACCACATTGCGTTTGTGAAGCTATTGCGGACACTATGCTTAAAAACGGCGTAATCGTACCGCCTGTTAGGGTTGGCGATGTTGTATATATCGTTTGTAACGTTGATAATAAAACCGTAATCGAAGAAGCATCGGTTGAAGAAGTATCGACAAAAAGAATATGGACAGACGAAGTTGATTATGACCTTGAAGAAATAGGCAAAACCGTATTTCTTTCCCGTGAAGAAGCTGAAAAGGCACTTGCAGAAAGGAACGGTAAGGAATGAAGAAACGAATATTAAAGAAAAAGCAGAAAGGGAAGAAGCCTAAAATAAGGTGGAATAATGAATGGGGCGGTTGCGAGTATTTTTGTCCCGTTTGTAACGCTGAATTTGATATGAGTTTGTATCGTGAATATCGGCAGTTTTGTTCAAGGTGTGGGCAAAAGATAGATTGGAGTGAAGAAAATGACCCCACAGGAAGAAATTAAACTTAATGGAAACTCGCCTTATACAAAAAAGATGATCGGTCACGTTGATATTGGTAATTTTGAAAAAACATTTGAGTTTAACGTGCTGCCAAAAGCAGATGAAGATGACATTTGGGGCGCAATGGTAACTGCCTTCCTTGATAGTGTTAAGATGTGGTATGAGGAGGGCTGAAAATGGGTGAACACAAACATAACCCGACGGCGATTAAAGCCAAGAACGGCGAAATCAAGTCCAAAAAACGGATAACAAAAGCCCAACAGAAAAGAGCTATGGAAGCTGCTGCAAAAGCTGCAATGTATGGCTTGTTCCCGTTTTCATTCAATTCAAGGTATATAGATTAATAGGAGATGTGATTATGGTTTCAATAACACTCGGCAAGAATTCCCCCGAAGATATTAAGCAGATACGGGAATTGCAGGAAATGGGCGTTTCAGATGAAATAATCCAAAAGGCTTATGAGAATACCGAAAGAGAAAGGAAGCAAGAAAATGAGTGTGAAGATAATGCGTGAAAATATGGGTTTGTATCGTGGAAAGCGGACAGACAACGGCGAATGGGTTAAGGGATATTATTGCAATTTAGGCGGTAATCATCCTTGTATTCTTAAAGAGAATATCTTTATTGGAAAAATTGGAAGGGTATTAGAGTTTAAAAATATTGATGTTCTCCCCGAAACCGTCGGACAGTACACGGGTCTTGTCGATAAGAACGACAGGAAGATTTTTGAGGGGGATATTTTGCGTGACGATGATAATGAGGAAAACGGAGTTGTTGAATTTGTAGACGGGGAATTTTGTGTTGTATTTGGCAATGTAGAAACGCACGGGATTGCTGATATTGCTTGCTGTTGTTATGTTATCGGCAACATTCACGACAACCCCGAATTGTTTGAAACCGCCGCAAAGCCTGCCGCTAAGAATATCGCTCAGAGTACGCTTGCTCCTGCAACAGAAAACTTTGAACTTATGGAGGGCTGACAATGACACCAACAACAGCAATTGCCGATAAAATAAAAGCGACAGGAAAGCCTATAAATGCGATAGCAAACAATGCAGGTGTGCCGCCGACAACGATATATGCGCTTTTTAACGGCAAATGCAAAAACATAGGCATTAACACATTGTTCTTGATATGCAGATATGGACTTGATGTTAGCTTATCGGATTTTTTACGAGATATTACAGATTGCGAATTTGATTAAGGAAGGCTGACAATGACACCTAATGAATTTGTGAAACTGTATATGCAAAATTGCCAATACAGAAAAGAGTTATCTTTAATGGCGGCGGCTATTGCCGAGGAAAACGGTCTTGTAGTTGTTTTCGGTGCTTCCGACGATTTATGCGAGATAAGAGGTGCGGAAGATGATGAAATCGACTGTTTTGACGGCGGCGAAGCGACTATTGCAGGCGCAAAGGTAAAAATCAACTGGTGTAAGGACGGGTATTCTTGGACATACGACACGGACGTTCCTCACGAATGCTTTGATGTTTACGACACGGACGGCGAAAAATATTGTCGTGGCATTGTTTTTTCAATATCTGATATGAAAGCAAAAACATTTATGTCCGATGACGAGATTATAAAGATATTTAAGCATTGCACAAGCATTGACGGTTGTACTGGTTGCCCTAACAGTAATAAGTCTGTAAAACAATGTATAGGCGAAATGTCAAAAAATATCCTTGACATCATCAACCGCCAAAATTCAAAAATCGAAAGCCTGCAGGAACGCCTTGACATTGCCGACGAGGAAACACAGCTTGCTCATAAAGCGAATATCACTTACATCTGCGAGTGCGAACAGAACAGACTTAAATCCCTTAAAAAGCTTGGCGAAGATATAAAGGCAGAAATAACGGCTTATCTTTACGATGCTGTGCCGTTTCCTTCGGTGATAACAGATAAGATCGACGAGCTTGTCAATAAGGCTGTTGGCAGAAAGGAGAAAGCTGAATGAACTGGACCGAAGAACAGTACGCCGAATACCTCAAAAAACGTAAACAGCAGCGGAAACTTCCTCTTGCGAGCGATACGTTAAAGACCTCCGCAGGAACAAAAGCCGAAATAATGGTCGGCACCAACGAGCAGAAAGGCTTGATTGCCGAATTTACCGTTCCTCTTCCGCCTGTGACTAAGAAAAATCACAGCAGGATAGTTACATACGGCAAGCGTTGTCCAACCTGCAAAAGAGGGCAGATCTCCAAACTGCTGCCAAGTGAGCAGTACGAAAAATATGAGCGTGAAATAAGAAAATATCTTGCAGCATTGCATAGGGAAATAGGCACTATTGATTATCCCATTAACTTAAAGTGCGTTTTCTACACCGCAACACGCCGCCAGAGCGATCTTGCAGGGCACTTGCAGTCAATTCAAGACCTGCTTGTTGAATACAAGTGCCTTGAAGACGATTGCCGTGATATTGTCGCAAGCACCGACGGCAGCGCAGTCCTATATGATAAGGAAAATCCAAGAACAGAAATCACCATAACTCGAAAGGAGAATTACGAACAATGGGCGGCAAAAAGGCAGCACAAATAAGCCTCCTTGATGAAATAATCGTGGATAACTTTGCAGGAGGCGGCGGAGCGTCGACGGGAATGGAACTTGCAACGGGCAGACCCGTAACAATAGCCATTAATCACGACCCCGAGGCTATAAAAATGCACATGGCAAATCACCCGTACACGGAACACTATCAGGCTTCCGTGTGGGACGTGGATCCCGTTGAAGTTTGTCATGGACGTCCCGTAGGATTAGCATGGTTTTCTCCCGATTGCAAACATTTTTCCAGAGCAAAAGGCGGAAAACCCGTGAGCAAAAATATAAGGGGTCTTGCATGGATAGTCCTCCGATGGGCGGCAAAGGTACGTCCGAGGGTCATTATCCTCGAAAACGTCCCCGAATTCGTAACCTGGGGACCCGTCCGCAAAGGCAAACCTGTGAAAAGCAAATCGGGGCAAACCTTCCGAAAATGGTTATCTCAGCTTATTGACTTAGGCTATAACGTTGAGTACCGCAAACTTAAAGCCTGCGATTACGGCGCACCAACTATCCGTGAACGCTTCTTCCTTGTCGCAAGGTGTGACGGCAAACCTATCGTATTCCCCGAACCGACACACGGCAGCGGAAAAGGCTTGAAGCCGTACAGAACAGCCGCTGAATGTATTGATTGGACTATACCGTGCAAGTCCATTTTCGGACGCAAGCACCCGTTGAAACCGAATACAATGCGGCGCATTGCAAAGGGACTTGATAAGTTTACAATAAAAGCCGAAAGACCATTTATTATTCCCATAGGTTATGGTGAACGGCAGGGGCAAGAGCCGAGAGTACATTCAATTGATACTCCGCTCAGTACGGTTGTATCAAGCTGTAAGCAGTATGCGGTATCACCTCACATAAGCAAGTTTTATGGCGGTGTTACCGGAACGGAAGTTTCAAATCCAATGCCTACGGTCACGGCAATAGACCATAACGCCTTGACAGCCGCAAACCTTATACAGTATCACAGCGAAACAAACGCCTCAGAGGTCAGAGGACAAACACTCGATATGCCTGTTATGACAGTAGATGCCTCTCCGAGATACGCACTTACAGCGGCGCATATTGTCAAATATTACAGCGGAGATAATTACAGCAGTGCCAACGCTCCCTTGCATACGGTAACAACAAAAGAGCGTAATGCCCTTGTGGAAAGCCACCTTTGCATATTACGCAGAAATGAGGATTGCCGTTCCGAGGAACTTCCGCTTCCTACAATAACATCCTCGGGAGCGCATTTTGCGGAGATACGCACGGAAATTGTAAAGTATACCGGCGGCGCAAACCTCGGCAACTGGGCTGAAATTCGTGAATTGTTGAATAAATATTGCGGTTACACAATGGCAGAAGATGAAATTCTCCTTCTTGAAATAAACGGCGAAAAGTATTTCTTCTACGATATAGGTATGAGAATGCTTGAACCTAAGGAGCTTTACGCCGCACAGGGATTTCCGCCCGATTATATCATTGATAAGGACTACGAAGGCAAAGAATACAGCCGTAAGGAACAGGTCGCAAGGTGTGGTAATGCTGTTCCGCCGCCATTTGCCGAGGCACTTGTAAGAGCTAACCTTCCCGAATGGTGCGGCGATAAGATCACAACTATGCACGATTTTTCCGAAAGGACGGCAGTATAAAATGAACGAACCGTTTAGAAGCCGTGTTTACACGGAAAGACCGCCGTATGCGGACTTTGACGCACCTGCAAAATTTGAGGCTATAAAGAGCATTATCGCAAAGCGGCTTATTGAACACCCTAATGCAATATGTTCATATTCGGGCGGAAGTGACAGCGATATTTTGCTTCACCTCATTGAACAGGTAAGGGGAACCTTTGATTTGCCGCCCGTGCATTACGCCTTTTTCAACACAGGTCTTGAAATGAAAGCCATAAAACAGCACGTTAAGGATATGGAAAAGCATTACGGCGTGACTATCACCGAATACAGACCCAAAAAGAATATCGTACTTGCTACAAGAGAATATGGCTTGCCTTTTGTCAGCAAGATAATGTCCGCAGGTCTTGAGGGTGTGCAGAAAAAGAACATTCCGCTCACGATCGCAGACGAATATGCCGAAGCCGAAGATAAAATTGCTAAAAGGGCAGAGCTTAAGGAAAGATACCCCGGCTGCGAATCAACCATCAATTTTCTGTGTTGCTGTAACTCCAAAGGTGAACCCCGACCCGATATTCAGCTTGTCATAAATTCATCGGACTATATGCTTGATTTTATAAAAGAAAATCCTATTCCGTTTAAGGTCAGCAACCGCTGCTGTGAAGTCTGCAAAAAGGCAACAGCGCATAACGTCCAAAAGAATTATGAAATGGTAATAACAGGCGAAAGGCGTGACGAAGGCGGAATGCGTTCAGTTCCTCGAAAGGACAGCACTTCAATGTGCTTTACGGAAACAGCTGACGGCAAATTCAGACTGCGCCCGTTGTATTATGTATCGGATTCCGACAAGGCTTGGTATAAGGAATATTACGGCATACGCTATTCAGATGCCTACGAAGTCTACGGACTGACAAGAACCGGCTGCTGCGGCTGCTCAATATCGTCAAAAGCTATTGAGGATCTGGAAAAAATCAGACCATATGAGCCTAATCTCGTCAAAGCTGCATGGAATGTTTTTGGAGAAAGCTATCGTTATCGTCAGAAGTACAACGAGTATAAAGCCAAAAGGCAAGCACTCAATAAAATCGACCCCGATCAGATAACATTCGAAGGCTTCTTTGAATAGTAATACATAACTTGAAAGCTGTGATGATTTACCAAAAAGAAACAGCACCTAAAGAAATCCGCAGGCTGCAGCGGTGGTGCAATAATAGGTGGATTTTTCACAGTGTTGACAGGTTTGAAGATTATAAAGGATAAAAATTTTGAAAGGAAGTAATAAATATGACAAAATCAGATTTAAGAATCGGATATGTTGTTGAAATAGCAACAGGAAAGAAATACATGGTTCTCCCGACATCGGAGAATACCTTAACACTGGCACGCAAAGGACGTTTTATTGATATTTCGGATATTACAGACGATTTAACTTGCCCGAACGAAAATTTTGATATTGTAAAAGTCTACGGTTACAGCGAAGACCCCAGGGAATCATTGTTTCTCGATATTGCTCACCGTCCGCTCTTATGGGAACGCAAAGAGGAAACGCAGGAACAGCCTGCAAACAGTATCGAAAGCCTTAACGACTTTGCAAAGGAAGTCCACCAAAACGCAGTAGACCACGGATTCTGGGAAAAAGAGCCGTCATTCGGCGAAATAATAGCTCTTTGCCATTCCGAATTGTCCGAAGCTCTTGAAGCATATCGCAAAAAAATGCCATTAGTGTATTTTATTGATGAAACGGCGGACACAGATGGCAGCATAGAAAAGGATATGAGCCGCTACAACGGGCAGAAACTCGAAGGAATCGCAACAGAAATGATTGACTGCATTCTACGCATACTTGACTGGTGCGGTGCAAACAGCATTGACGTTGAAAATCTCCTGTGTTTGAAGCATGAATACAACAAGACACGCCCCTATAAGCACGGCGGCAAGGCTTTGTAAAGACAACTTTTCTTACCATTTATCTCGTGAAAATCATGCGTTTTTCACGAGATAGGCGCAGGATAGCAAGTTACAAGCAAATTACAAGCAAATTAAAGTATCATTTTCGTGAGGTTACGAAAATGGTTAGGAAAGGTGGTATAAATGATGGCTTTTAGAAGTTCCTCAGATACCGGATTCGAATGTGAATTCTGTTTGCACGAAAATGACCCGTTATTTCCGTGTAAACAATGCATAAAAAGCGGCGGCAAAAAATTGCTATTTACAGAAAAAATACCCATGCCGCCCGTGAAACCGCCGAAAGAGGAAACAAACCGCCCGTTGCACATCGATGTTATGGTCGATATTTTCGGCATTGAAGCGACAAAGCATTTTTGTTTGCTCAACGCATTCAAATGCCTTTGGGGAGTTGAAACAGAGAAATCAAAAGAGGATGTCGAAAACGCCGTATGGTATCTGAATGAATTTATCAGGTTGGGAGGTAAAGATAAATGACACCGCAGGAAGCAATAAAGTACATTACAGAGTGCGGATTGAATATTGAGCAGCCTTTGCACGATGCTGTTCTTGAATGTACGGTAAATGCACTTGAAAAGCAGATACCGGAAAAGCCTATACCGGCAGACGAGCAGAACATACGATATTCAATGAATTTTATCTGTCCTGCGTGTAGAAAGCATTTCAGCGGAACGGGCATAGCAGATTACTGTTATCATTGTGGTCAGGCTTTAGATTGGAGCGATACGGAATGAATTTGAATATGCTTAACATACCCGAGCATAAGAACTGTACAAACTGCGGTAAGTGTTGCGGTATCATTCCTTCAACCAAAGAGGAAGTTGAAACGATACGCAAGTACATAGC
Source organism: Oscillospiraceae bacterium (assembly GCA_022769565.1). Classification (GTDB taxonomy): domain Bacteria; phylum Bacillota; class Clostridia; order Oscillospirales; family Ruminococcaceae; genus UMGS363. The sequence goes on along the minus strand of JALEJQ010000045.1, from coordinate 47,983 downwards.
AGAAAACGGTGTAAAACCAATAAAAGGCGATATGGCAACGTGTCCGTTTCGTGATGAGGTTAATAAGAAATGTCTCATATATCCAGTACGCCCGTTGATATGCAGATTGTTTGGGGTTACAAATGAGGGCGTTATGAGATGTCCAAACGGCAATAGTGCAGATATAGACGGCAGTAAATTCTTTGCCAAAGGGACGCAAAACGTTGACGATATAAAAATTCTTAACTATATCAAATGGTAAAAAGGGGAGTGGTTATTTGAAGTCATTAGACGAGATAAAGCAGCAGGTGGGTCTGCAAATTACCGACACAGGCGTTGGCGGCGGAATGGGGCATTTGTATCTTCACGGCACAAAATCCAAGCCTGCAACGGTTGTTTTCTCTTTTGGTGGCGGTTGGGAACACGTTTCCGTGTCCTATCCCAACAGAACGCCTACTTGGGAAGAAATGTGCAGAGTAAAAGATATGTTCTGGAACGATGAAGAGTGTGTTGTTCAGTATCACCCTCCGAAATCGGAATATGTGAATTTTCATCCTTACTGCCTGCACTTATGGCGAAAAATCGGAGAGGAATATCCGATGCCGCCGAAAAATTTTGTTTAAGGATGGTTAAAATGGATAGAAAAGCAACAACGTCAGCTTTGTCGAGCCTGCTTGAATGCTATATCAATCCGCATAACGACCCACGCATTTATTGGGCAAAGGAAATAACGTTTGATTACGGAACGGAGCATAGCGTAAGGGTTGATTATATGCGATTTAAGCCTGTAAACAATACCATTTCGGGAATTGAAAAGGGCGATTTTTACTGCTATGAAATAAAATCATCTGTCGAGGATTTTCATTCTAAGCACGGGCATAACTTCATAGGCGATTATAATTACTACATTATGCCGCTTGAAGTTTACGAAAAAGTAAAAGATGAGATCCCATATCGTGTCGGCGTTTTAGTTTCCTATGACAGTACATTAAAATCCATAAAAGCAGGAAAACGCACAGATCGGAAACGCCCTGCACTTGAAATGTTGCTTATGATGTTTCGGTCTGCAAATAGAGATAGGAGGGGTGACAATGAGTAAATTCGATTTTGACGCATTCACAGGCGATTATCCGCTTGCAGTAAGCAAAGAACGTTACACCGAGCATGAAGCTATTGAAATTGCAAAGCGTGAGTTAGGAACAGGCAAAATTGAAATGTTAAGCGGATATGTTCGTTTCTGCTTTGGAACAGATCCCGATGATCCTTGCGCAGGATCTTATAATAATTGGTGGCTTACAATAAGCAAAGGCTGCCCGAAAAGATGCTGCCCTGTGTATGTATTTAGAGTAAAGGAGGTCTGACAATGAGTATAAAAGTTAACTATCAAAATCCTAAAATTGGTCTGCATGTAGTTGACAGTTACACTAAACGAACTATGGAAATAGTGGACATTATCGAAGGGCAAGCAAATACATGGTATTTGTGCCTTGATTCTGATGATGGTGCAACATACCTGAGAGTGTTCGGAGATTTTGATGAGATTTTTTGTTATGAATAGAGGATGATAACAATGGCTGAAAAAGAATACATAGAGCGTGAAGCAATTTATGATAAGCTGCATAATATCGGCGGTTGTGATGCAACAGACGATTGGTCAAAGGGTTGGGACAAGGCTATTGATGCAGCTATAAATATCATCGAGGCTATTCCTGCCGCCGACGTTGTGGAAGTCGTAAGGTGTAAGGATTGTAAGCATTATGATGAGGAATATAATCTTTGCATACTGCGTTCAGAAGAGCCTGACCCAAATCCAGATTCGGATTTTTGTGAGTGTGAATTTACAACGGACATAAATGATTTTTGCAGTTGGGGCAAAAGAAAGGAGAATTATAATGGATAAGATTAAAGCAATAGACCCCAAAATTGTTGTTAATGGTAATGCTGATAAACCCTATTATTCAATAGAATACTATGATACATCAGATAATAAGTGGCATATTGGTTACGGCTCGTATGAACTGAGAAACGTTATCGAATGGTTAAAGACGTGTTTTGATGTTGTAGAAGCCGATGTTGAGCCTGTTCGTCACGGGCATTGGGTCGAAGAAGATACAGCTATTACATGCCCTATCTGCACACGGTCGTACGACACGGATTTTGAGATAAAGCGGAGCGTTGTTCTGAGATTTAAATATTGCCCCGAATGTGGAGCAAAAATGGACGGAAAGGACGGTGATAAAAATGCCAAATTGTGACGGTCGCGAAAAGTGCGCAGGATATTGCGCAAACTGCAACAGACGAGATGAGATTACCCAACCCCCAGAGCGTAAATAAGGCTGCGAATATTGCAAGACCGATGATGACTTTAAGTGTTCTGTTATTCACTTCGACGGCGGTGAAAACGGCACAGTTGATGTGCAAATGCCGTTTAATCAAATGGAAATCATATACCAAAAGGGCGGAGAAACTATGTTCCATTTAGATTTTGAAATCAACTATTGCCCATTGTGCGGCAGAAAACTCAAAAGCGACAACTAAAACAACGGGAGGCGGAAATCAAATGAAGTACAAATATACCGAAACTATCTCCTGCAACGTCTGCGGAAAACCCTTTGAGCGCAGTTTCGGGCAGATAGTTTGCCCCGAGTGCGAAAAAGACAAGAAAAAGTCTCTCAACCGCATTTTCACCAAGGACACAGTATTTCTTGTATGTAAATGGTATAGCGAGGGCGACAGCATAAGAAAGATTGCTTCCGTGCTTAAAAGAAGCGAGGAAAACGTCAGACTTGCGTTAAAGAAAGGCGGTGCATTATGAGAGCCAACTTTAAAAAACACTCTTTCTGCACCGATAATCAAGTACAGCAGTACATAGACAAAGAATGGAATAAGCGTGTGGAACAGGTCTTTGAAAGCTGTAAGCGTGATATTATCGCACAGCTAATGTCCGTCTGCTGTATGGCATTGTCCGTACAATTCGGATTCGGCAGAGAACGTCTTAACCGCTTCAAAAAGAGCGTGGAGGAAATGCTTAAATTTGAGGCTTTCGGTAAAAAGTCAAATACTCAGAACTGTATCGACCTTATGCGTGATAAATACGGAATCGACTTTGACAGTAAGGAAGGAGAAAATGCCGATGGAAAAGAGCAGGCATGATAAAGTGTTGGAAGCCAAGAAAGTTTTGAGCAGCTACAACCGTATGAAACTTGAAATTGATATGCTCACAAAGAGTATCGAATTTTACAGCAGCCATAAGCAGGAAGAAATAACCGGCGACATATACGGCATGAGCGTTTCCCACCCTGCAGAAAACAGCGGCGGCTCAAATCCAAATGTTTCTGCGGATAAAATTCCGGGCATAGCCGAGCGTATCGACCGTATGTACTCTGATTACGATACGGAACTTTCCAAGCTGAAATATAAGCACAATGTCTTTTCCTATACGGTTTCGGGAATAGACTCATTTCTGAATTTCCTGCCTAAGGAACAAGCCAAAATTATAAGAAGGCTTTATATCGACAAGGAGCGAAAAACATTCGGTGAAATCTCTGCGGAGATCAATCTTTCGGAACGCAGGATAAAGCAGATAGTCAACGGGATCCTGCTCAGATATTATGAAACATCGAATTATGACCTTGATATAATTCTTGAACTTTTGCAATAAAAAACAGGCTCGGAGTTTTGAAATATGCTCCGAGCCTGTTTTTTGTGGTTTGATTAATAAAACGTTCCGTCAGGTTTTGGAAATAGTGCATAACAACCGATAAACGCATTTGTTCCAAATGTGCAGCCATCTGCAAACGTTACGGTTCGCAAATTGTAGCAGCTTGAAAATGCTTGATTTCCAACTTCTGCACACATAGGCAAATTTATTTCTTTTAACGTTGCGCACCCATAAAACATATATTCCGGTATTATTTGACATATCGGAATAATTGCAGTTTCCAGCTTATTGCAAAAATAAAACGCACGTATTCCGATAGATTCACACAAATTTAATATTATCTTTTCAAGACTTGTATTTGCAAAAGCGTAATCACCTATACTTGTACAAGCTGATAAATTAATCGACGTTAATTTACTACAATAGTAAAACGCATACGTTCCGATGTTCGTAACCTCTGAAAAATCCCAGTCGTCAAACTCCAAGCAATAGCAACCGCCAAACATTTTGTCGGGTATTGATGTTAAATTTTCGCCGTCGTATATTATCCGACGCAAGGCGCAACAACTATAGAAAAATTGTCCGTTGCTAAAATCTGTATCAGCTGGAATTTTTATATATCGTAAATTATTAGCACATGGCAAACTTGAAAAACCGCCGCTGCTATAACTTTCAACGTGTATTTTTTCCCCGTATTTAGCCATTTTCCAATATACACTTGTATATCCGGTCAATATCCAGCAGCTACAAAATAATATATTGTCGCTTGTGATAATTACTGTATAATCTCCCGATTTACTGTAATCGTGCGAAAATTCCACGGTTTTTTGTGGGTTGTCTGAAATGTTAATTGTTTCGGTTGTACCGTCGCCCCATTGAACAATTAAATTTGCCGTTCCGTTAATAGATGTGTCACATCTTGCATTTAGTTTAATTTGGTTATGGTCTGTATCTGCACAAACCAAAAAAACGGTTTGATTTTCTTCAGGTTCGGTCAAACTTTTAAACTTTTCAAATTCTTCGTCCGTTTCGGGTTTTGGTGTCGGTTCACCGCCGCCGGCTTTCAATCCGTCATTAAACCCAGTTGCATAGCCGTTGACAAAATATCTTGCAGCATTCATATTCATCAACTCCTTGTAATAACAGTAACATTTCCGCTGCTGTCAGTAATTTTGGTTATTCTTCCGTCAGAATCCCTTGTAAGCGCAAATGGGTATTTCAAATAAGCGCCGTCGCTGTCCTTTCGGTTCCCGGAAGTGAAGTTTATCGCTGTATCAGATACAGCAATTGAACTGAACCATTCGGGGTCGGTTTCTTCTATATATCCTGTTGAAACCTTACCCTTGAAAATCTTTGTTCCCGATCTGAAATCAAAATATGGTTCGGATGTTTCAACCTCGTTTCCGCCTTCATCAACACTCTTCTCAGCAGGAAATATCCTTGCAATGACCTTTCCGTCAACAGCAAAAGCAACAGGGCGTTCACCTACCGATGAAATACATATACCGCCCTCGACATTTGAGTTAGTATAAACAGAGCCTTCACGTTCCCAACCGCCTTCGCCATCGTTTAATTCGCTGTTCCATTTGTACATATTGATACGACCGCCCACGATAACGGTCTTTTCATCGTTCGTAGTCGATACCAGCTTACCCGAAACTTTATTTCCTTCGCCGTCCAAGGCGTCACAGCCTTCGATCGTACCGTCTGCACAAATAACCATCGTACCGTTTTTAGCCTTGATTCTGTCGCTTTCAATAAGCCAACCGCCTATTTCTCCCGATACCGCAGTTATTTTTCCCGATATTTCAAGTGTACCATTTTTGTATTCAATTCCTGATTTCAATTTCCCGTTTTCATAGCTGAGAAAATAAAATTCTGTGGGCGATATTTTGCAGCTTGTCTTTATTTTTCCGGCATCGTCCTTGTCTGAAAAAGAAATAAACATATTTTTTTCGGAAAATACAACTTGGCTGTTATCTGTCGAAGCTGAAAATGCGCCTGTTACAGAAGCGCCCTTTGCGGTCATTTTTCCGCTTTCATCGACCTGGAAATTTCCGTTTGCAGCTATGATCTCACCGCTTGCCGTAAGAGCCAGCGCATTGCTTTTATTGATTATTCCGCCGTCAAGTATCTGCCATGAGCCTATGTAACCGGACTTTGCAGTGATTTCACCCTCAAATGACCCCGTTGCCGCCTTAAGCTCACCTTTGAATGTTCCTGTGGCCGCTTCAAGAGCACCTGCAAATGTACCGCTTGCACCGTAAAGGTCGCCGCTGAAAACAATGTTGCCCGTTTCTCCGTCCATGTATATCTTGATATTATTATCTCTGTCACGAATAACGATTCCGCCGTTGTAAACGTCAATGCCGTCTATGGAAATGGTTGTTTTGCCCGTTCTCTCATACCCGTCCACGCCGATTATCTTAAATCCTGCTTCAAGAGCCTGATTTGTGAGCTGTACATAAGATGTCATCGTCTGCCGTGTGCCGTTTTCGTCATTCATAATGACATCATCGGAAGAAATATTGCCCATAAGGTCAACAAGATTATTCACCTTGTCCGCACTATTGAGAGCATATTTTATCTTTGCCGCAAAAACTTCCTTTTCATCTCCCAAAGTAACGGATGAACAGTTCCACGGACGGAAAAAGTCATATTTCTTTTCGGTAACTCTGGCACGGTATCTGCTTTCGGAAAGATCATCGTCCACTACGTCAACAATGTCCGATACAGAGAATGAAACTCCGCTGCCTTCAAGCAAAGGACGGTCAATAAGCGAAATTTTAAGCGTTACCTGCGGAGTTGACAGCTTTTCAAGCTCACGCTTGCCCCATACGATAAGGTCGCCGACATTTGAAATATCATTGTTTTCAATAAGTCCGTAAAGGGGAGTAGAGGTGTAGGAATAATCCTCCAGATACTCTTTTCCGTTGTTTGAGGCTGCAATATTAAGCCCGTCCTTGCCGTAAACATAAAGCCTTGTGACAATGTTTTTTCTGATATTGCGTTCAAGACCCGTTTCATTGAACCGAAATCGTATTCCGTAACCGTTGTACGGCTGATAAGCCTCTTCCGAGCGTAAACTAACGGTCTTGTTTAAGCTGTCGAAAATGAGGATTCCGCCCCACAAATCTTTGATAGCCTTTATATTGTCGAGTATGCTTGTTTTTTCACTTTCAAGGTCAAATTTGCCTAATACATCAACTGTTCCGACACTCCATCCGCTTCCGTACAATATAGCATATAAAGCATAAGCCGCCGAACCTTTTTCGTAAGGATTAACTATCTGTACTCCGTTCACGGTAAGGTCGTCAACGCCTCCGCTGAGTATAACAACCATTGTGTTGTCAATATGGTCGTATGTTGTGGTGGAATTATAAGCCGTAACATAAGCCTTTCCGAGAAGATACTGCCGCTCCACCAAATTTATCTGTACGGAGTTTTTATTTGAAACGTCCTTTTTCTCATTGAAGCTGTCACCGTCATATAACTGTGTGTAAACCTTCCCGTCCGCAACAACAAGATTTTCGGCGTTTGAGAGAAATTCATACTTTTCTGAGTTTGTCAGCATAGTAAAAGAAAGGGTGCTTTCGCCGTCCTGCTTGTTGTCAATATAACATTCCGAAATTCCGTCTCTTTCACGAAGCCTTGTTATAATAGCTCCGTTTTTGTCGGTTATGTACATTGCTTTATCCATATTTGCCGTCGCTCCTTTTACATAATGAAATATTTATCTCTCCACCTTACACAATCGCACCCCTCCACAGTATTTTCGCCCACTTCAAACACAGGAAAATCCAGATAAAACGCACCTGCAAGATACATCTGCGAACCGTCTGAGGATTCAAGCAAAACCGTTTCACGCTCGCAGTCAATAGTAACAATGTCACCCTCGGCGGTGTCAATTGCGATCTGATATTCAACTCCGTTTACCTTTATAACGGGGTTGTTTTTTTCGCCCTCAAGAATTATTACGGGATAACAAGGCGTGTCGCCCGAAACGGCGCATACACCGTCACCGTAAAGCACCTTTTCTTCTCCGTATCCGAAAACTTCATAGCATTTGTACGCAATATCTAAGTTGCAGTAAGCAGGACGGCGGCTGAATTCGGGAGCCGATGCTGCCTTAACGCCAAAAATCTTACCTCTGTAAAGCAGATAGCGCAGCTTGCGGACAGAACGGTTAATGTGCGCCGACATTTTGCGTATGTATTCTTCACGCTCCGAAACAGAGTGAAATTCATACTTCATAAAAGCAGCAATGTCAAATAAACGGTAAGAATACTTTGTATCAATGGGAATTTCGCCGTCAAGCCCCGTTATCTGCTCCGAAGTTTCACGGATAGAGGGAATCTCACCGAATTTTGACGAACTCATATTAATAGAAAGATTGAACGGCAAGAGAGTAACGTCCCCGTTTTCGCTTTCCCGTATTTCAACGTCAATAACCGTCATTTCAGCGCTGTCACGGGGCATATGGGAGACACCTTCGGAATTTTCTCCGTAAACTCGGAAACGTGCCTTTCCGAAATTAGGATATTCTGCCGCATTAAAGGAAAATTCTGTTTCCGAACCTCTGTAAATTTCCTTGTATTCCTTGTCGGTATCTCCCTTAACGTATAAACGGTAATTGTCTGCATTTTCGTCCGCAGCCCACGATATGACAGCCTTTTCGTCAAACATAACGGTGCCGGGTGCTGTAATTGATGAAATTCTGCCGGGTAAATCCATATAAAACTCCCTTTCTGATTTTGAATAACAACGATACCCACGCTCGCATTTGAAATGCGAGCGTGACATATCTTATTCATTATAATTTCGTGCTTAATTCTCGCATAATTTTGCGTTCAAGTGCATTTGTAGCCGCCTCCAAATCTGCGGAATCCTCGATTTTTTCAATGTTCTGCAAAGGCGCATTGAAATTCTGAACTATCGGACGGCTGTTATTATAGGAATTGTTATTGTAATTATTGTTTGTGTTATAGTTGTTTCCTCCGTGTGAATGGTAGAATTCCGCCATTTTGTTGATTCGTTTCATTATCTTAGGGTCAATAATTATGTCAGATTTCGGCATAGCGAGCTGTTCTATCAGATCTTCAAGTTTTTTGGTGGTAGGCGGATTGATAATAAGCTCGTTCTTGTGAAGCATAACTAATCCGTCAGCCGTAGTTTTTCCACCTGTGCTTGCCTGTACAGGCTTATTCTTCTTTTTGGAAGATGAACCGCTTGAACCGGAAGAACCGCTTGAACCTGATGAACCCGAAGAATTACTTGAAGGCGTTTTGCCGCTTGCGCTTTCCATAGTTGATTTCTGAGCATTAAGCTCGGCGATAAGCCGCCTTATTTCTTCCAGATCCATTTTAAAATTCTGTGTAAAAAGCGTGTTGAACTGCTTGTAAAGGTCAGAAGCGAACATTCCGGCAGAAGCAATCATAGCAATATTGGAATCGGTAAATATTTTCTCGATTTCTTTCCATGTTTCTTCCGCAGCCTTGATTTTCCTTTCCTTTTCATCTTCAAGGTCTTTGAGCTTCTGCTCCTGCTCATCCTCAAGGTCTTTGAGCTTCTGCTTCTGCTTTTTCTTAAAATCCTTAAGGTCAGCGTCTCGGGCATCTTCCATTGCCTTGACATCTTTTTCAAGCTTTGCCTTTAAAAGCTCCTGCTCGGCGTTGTATGTGCTTTCGTAGATCTCAAGCTCGGTTTCCTTTGCTGACTTTAAAGCTGCAATTTGAGCGTCATATTGTGACTTTAACGCCGCAGTTTCGCTGTCTCTCTGATCTTCAAGGCTGCTGATCTGGTCGTCAATGTCCTTGTCTTCAAGGTCACGCTGATGCTCCTTGTCAAGGTCTGCAAGCTGTTTTTTCAGATTTTCAAGATTTTCTACCGCTTCGGTGCCGGTGCGCTGTTCCCAGTAAGAGATCTGTTCAAGCAGTTCATTCCGTTCGTCTTGATAATCTTCCTCGTCACGTTCTGCCTGACGTGCAGCCTTGATTTTTTCAAGTGCGGAGATCTGAGCATTGTACGCCGCTTCAATGTTGCTGATTTCTGCATCTCTAAGGCTTTCAAGAGCGTCTATCTGATTGTCATAGGATTTTTCAGAGAGTTTCTTTTTCTGCTCATACGCCTTTTTTGAAGCGTCTATCTGAGCATTAAGGCTGTCCTTGAGCTTGTCTATCTCGTCTTCCCAGTATTCCTTGCGAGCGTCAAGCTCATCGCTCTGCTGTTCCTTGAACATCTCCATTTCATCATCAAGGAGTTTTTTAAGAGCCTCTTTGTCCTCTTCGTACTTCTCCTTTGTCTTATCGACATAATCCTTGTATTCCTGTTCGGCAGCTTTAAGGTGTTCCTCCACCTGTGAAGAATAAAGCTCATGCAGCTTATCTTCGATTGATTTTATCTGATCTTCGGTATATCCTGCTGTACGGCGCAATTCTTCAAACTTTTCGATTACTTCTTCCGTCGAATATATGCCCATATCGCCAAAACGTTCAATAGTATCGATAAGAGCTTTTAATGCTTTGTCTGCATCTTCTGCAGTGTTTCCGGTTTCCTTGGTTTTATCGGAAACGGAATCGAACGACATTCCGAGATTTTCGTAAAGGTCATTCTGCAATGCTTCCAGATATTCAAGAGTATCCAAATATTTGGAGGTTTCCTGCATTACCTCACTCAGCTCTTCCATAGCCTCTTGATTATGTGCGCCGTCCTGTGCAAGTCTGTACATTTCAGCCTGCATAAGTTCCAAGGCGTTTTGCGCTTCTGCAACCGTTGAAATGCTTTTAACTTCATCGCTATATGCCTGAATACGCTTTAAAATATTGGCAACGACTTCTTCCGTATATCCCGCCTGTTCAAAACGAGCTGTTGCCGCAGTTTCTATCTGCTTGTCACGAAGCTTTTCAAGTGCTGAAACTTCAATAGTGTAGCCGTTTTCCGTAAGTGTAAACTGTTCCGCAAGCAGCCCGTAAGTGTCGCAAAGCTCCATTACCTGTTCAGCCGTAAGCCCATTGCCTTCCGAAAGCGTTTTCATATACTTGTTAAGGTTGGTGATATTTTTTTCAGAATCGGAAATGGTTTTTGCAAGCTCTTTTAGTTTTTCGTCTGTCAGACCTACTGAATCAGACATACCGTCAGCGGATTCACTCACATCATTTGAGGCACCGTATAATGAATTAAAGTAATTAACAACATCCTTTGCGCTAAGCCCTAAAGACTTCATAAGAGGATTGAGTTTTCCGCCCATTGAAGCAGAAGCCTTTTCAAATGCTCCTTCTGTAAGTTGTCCGTTTTCGGCTATTCTTTTTAAATTATTGTTTACGTCAGACCATTCATCACTTCTCATAGCGGTGTCAAAGTCTTTTTTGGCATCAGAAGCAGTATAATACAGAGGTATAAGTTCATTAACGCTTTCTCGGTAGTCATCTGTAAGACCTGTCCTCATAAAGATAATATCATTCATCTTTACTTGTTCGGCATAAGTCTTAGGAATACCATTTTGTATAATATACTCGTTTTCTTTTTGAGCAACTAAGGCTTGAACGTAAGCTTCAACCTTCACTCGGCATTTTTCGTATGCTGCTTCAACATTTTTGTATGCTTTAGATGCTGAGTATGCATTTGCTTCTGCCATTTCCTCTTCAGTCTTTGCTGATTCCATAAGCTTGATGTGTTCCTCGTTTAAGAGTTCCATTGCATTTTTTAAATTGGTGTAGTTTTTAAGTGTGTCATTGGAAAAATTAAATGAAAAACTGTTATCATTCACAGAAGTTGCATATCCATTTGCTGATAATAATTGTGCAATATCATAATCAGCCTTTGAATTCTGAGAAGTTGTTGATTGGTACAAAGATTTATATCTTTGTAGGTTTAATGAACCGGCGTTCATTTCTTTCTTAGCTGCATTTGCGGCATCGTACAGTTCGGATTGACGTGCTTCTCTATCTTTTACAATAAGTTTTTCAAGGGCTGCCGCATATTTTTCCGTGCCAAGCGTTAATCCTTTTAAATCGTCTGTTCTTCCTTGGAGAAGTTCTCTGATTTGTTTCTGCACATTTTTGTATTCTTCATCCTGCGTTGTTGTACGTTCTGTTATTCCTCTAAGATTTTCAAACTGCTCATAAAGTTTGTTGATCTCATCTATTTGGTCTTTTGATTCCACCCCTGCATTAATAGCCTCTTGCCTTGCTTCGTGTATTGCAGCAGTAATAGAGTTCACAACACCGATAACAAGAGAAACGCCTGTTATTGCAAGTCCTATTGCTCCAAGAGCGCCGCTCAGACCTGTTGCGGCAACGGTTGCGCCGTTTGCGGCAGTTTCAACACCTCTTATAGCGTTGACAGCGTTTCCGAAAGCTCCGCCTATAGCCTGAATCTCGGAAGCAAGCTTCTGTGACTTGATAGTTATTATCAATACGCTTATTGACGCTAATATAGGCAAAAGATTCTTACTTTCCGTTGTCCACTTTATAAATGCCGTTGCAGTATCAATTGCAGATTTGGCAAGGTCTAAAAGTCCCGAATCAGCCGCCGCAGATGCAAGTTCCGTAAGAGAAACGATAAGCTGTTCTGTCTTTGCTGTCAACGTTTCCATGTAGCGGCTGTTTTCTTCCATGGAGTGACCCTCGGCGTTTACAAGGTCTTTTGAAATTTCAACAGCCTTACCGAATTTTTCCATTAATGAAATGTAATAGTTTCTTCTGAATACACCTGCCGCCGCCTGCGCCTGCGCACGGCTCTCCGCATCATTTGCCTTGTCGGTAGCTGCAGCGACCGCTTCCTGATACTGAGTGTATTCGTCAAGGCTGCCTGTTGCGATTGCAAATTCTTCCGACATTAACTGAGCAGCATCGCCCGAATTAACAAGCGTTTCAACCATTTCTTCCTGAGAACTGTTCCATTTGTTTGTCATGTTCTCTAAAATTGTCATCATGGGAAGAAGCTCGCCTGTTACTTCGTCCGCAAAAACGTCGATTCCCATGTTTTCAAAGGTTTTGAGAGATTCCGGACGCTGTATGTAAGCAATGATAGACTTGAAAGCATTTCCGACTTCTTTTCCTGCTGCGCCGCTTGCGGCCTTAAGGGCGGTAAGCACGCCAACAGTATCATTAAAGTTCATTCCTGCCGTCTTTGCCATAGATGAAGCCTTTAAGAGCGCATCGGCAAGGTCTTGCGTTGTGACAGCGTTATTATCCGCCGTATAGTTAAGCTTGTCAATAATGGTAACAAGCTCGTCCGCCTGCATTCCCCATTGCGACATAATACCTATAAGCTCTGTAGTACCGCTGCTTGCGTCAAGTTCAGCCGTGTTCATACCGAGAAGCAAAGCCTTGGTATTGCTTATCGTATCATTCATATCGTAGCCTGCCTGTGCAAAGCGTAAAGCCACATCGGAAACGTCCTCAAAAGAACGTCCGTATTCATTTCCAAGCTCAAAAAGCGAACCTCGGAGCGTTTCCGTTTCCGAAGCAGTAGTGTCAAGAACTCTGCTTATCTCAACCATAGAATCTTCCGTCGACTTAACAGCTTCATATCCTGCCCTTGCAGCCTGATTGAGAGCAGAAACAAGTTTGCCTTCAATGGTGGAAATAAGCGTGCTTGTGGTTGTGTTAAGACTTTCTGTGCTGCCGTTTACATCATCAAGACCTTCTTTATAATTTTTTGATGAATCCTGAGCTGTTTTAAAGCCGTCAGATAAGTTTTTTAAATTCTCATTTACGCTGTTAAAGCCTTTTCCGACAGAATCGTCAAAGTTCTTTATCTCATTTTCAATGTTTTTTATCTGATTAGCAACAGAAACAGCCTGATTATTCAAGTTGTCAAGTTCTTCATCTCCGTGTATCACAGCATTAATGCTCCAGTTCTTTCCTGCGATTTGCTCAGTAATCGAATTAAATTTTTCACGCAGTTCTTCAAGCTGCTGCAATGCTTTTGTAATGTCAAAGTCAAGTGAAGTAAGGTGCTGTGTCTGAGAAGTAACAGTATCTGCCATATAAAACACCCTTCCTTTTTAATAGGTATAAAAATAACGGCAAAAGCCGTAGAAATACTATTAAAATGTCACCGCCGCATTGAGAACAGCCGCCGCAAGCCAGTAAATGACCTTTCGCCAGTCCCTGTGCTTTGCATAAACTATCGCCGCCCCGACATCAAACAAAATTAGCAGCGTAGGGAAGAACTTCTCCGAACTTATCGTTTTCATAATGAATTCTTTCATAACTATATTTTCCTTTCTGCTTTGAGCATAAAAATAACGCTATGTTCCCGAAATTAGTTTCGGAAACATAACGTTTGTTTAACTTGCTAAAGGGGTCGATTTCGACGGGTTTAACTTGCTGTCAACTTGCCGGAATTCCCGAATTGTTCGGTATTTCCGAATAAGTGAGCTGATTTAACTTGCCTATAACTTGCGATTATCTCGTGAAATCAACAGGATTTTCACAAGATAGCAACCATAGTTGATGTATCAATTGATGTATCAGTTGATATATCAACCGAGTTTGCCAACAAGTTGATTAATTCTGCCAACTGTCGGCATTCTTAACCCCTCAAAATCAAGGGGAATAGAAAAAGCACCCCATTCGGAGTGCTTTTATTTGTTATCTGTTCAATGATTCTTCTCTTATGCCGGATAAAATCAAGCAATACCGTCAAGTCTGTGACTCATTTTACTCAACTTATCAACTATCGCGTCGCATTTTATGTCCCAAAGCTCAATGACAGAAAGCATGGCATTAAAGCAATTTGTAAGCTGAATGTTTTCGTAAGTGTTTCCATGAAAATTTACAAATGCGTCAGCCATCGTAACAATAGAGCGTACTTGGTCGACTTTCAAACTTGCTTCAACCATGTCTGTATCTATAAGGTCGGATAAATCCTTGGCAATTTCGTTTAGTTCCTTTGCCGTATTATTCAATTTTTCCATAAAAACTCCTCCATTATATTTATTCAGCACTAATTACGTATTTCGCCATATATTTCCGAACAATGCCGTCAAAAATGGCTTTCAGCTTATCATCACGGGAAATAACGTCAATTTTGGTGATCGCCTGACGTTCTGCGTATGTAGCCCCTGCCTTTTCCATTCGTCCGCGAAGCCGCTTCTGCCTTGAACCGAGATCGCAGCTTGCAGTCTGTTCAAGCTCGTCATACAGCTTGCGCCTAAAAAGACCGTAGTTCAGATTGTTTTCCTCGATCATTCTGTTGATAATACGGTTCATTTCGTCCTTCCAGTTATCATAAGTAGGGGAAGTGAAAACATCGAGAGCGTTGTCAAGCTTTTCCGAAACCGCCTTTGTTTCGCTCTCTGCGGCAGCGATCCTTCGTTCAAGCTCAACATTATTCTGTGCAATTTTAAGGATAAGCTCGCTCTGCGACATCTGCGGAATACCGTAACCGCCCGTTTTTCTTATCGAGGGTATAACTTCCGAGGTTATCCATTTTTTGAATTTTCTTGCGCTTGGAAGTTCGCTTAATATGATAAGTGAGTATAAACCGCTTTCGTTTATAAGCTTGGTCTGCTGAACACAACCTCTGTTATCGAGGACTCCGTGAATCACGGAGTCCTCATCGTCAACGTGACGACTTAAAGCATCTAAAGGTTTTGCGTAGCCAAGAATGGTAGCTACATCTTTTCCGACAAACCATTCTTCACCATCTTTTTCAATGCACCTTATTGAACCGAATTCGGGATTTGAGAAAATCTGTAAATCATTCATACTGACACCTCTTCACAGTTCTTTATTCCCGTAAGCAGGTACACAGCCCAGTTGAATCCCTGAACAAATCCTAAATACTGTGATTCAACGTGTTCGCCGAGATTAGCGTCCATTATCTCATTGACAGCAGAAAATGGAATATTGTAGTCAGCAGCAAGTCTATTTACTGCCTTTTTAAAAACCTCCTCAGCTTCTTTAGCTTCGGGTACGATATTATCTGAAAAATCATTGTCAAAGAAAATATCACGCAAATTTGGCATTGTCATAATAAAAACCTCCATAAAAATATTGACTTTTCACAGAGGAAGTGTTATAATGGATTTAACAAATCCTCTGTGATTTGGTTTAGTTGAGAGTAACCGTACTTGTTCAGGGTGGAGGTTGCTCTCACTTTTTTTCATCAACCTCTTGCTTTACCTTTTGAATTCCAAGTCTAATAACATCACTTCTGTTAAGCGATGTTTTTTCACAGCAGTAATCCAAATCGTCAATAGTTTGTTTATCTGCTCTGATTTTGAGTTGAATATCTTTAGGATTTTCAGCTTTTGGTCTGCCTGTACGGGGCGACATTTTACCACCTCATTTCTTGTGTACACATTTATTATATTATGGTGTACACGAAAAGTCAATATGTAAAATGTAACAAAAATGTAGTATTTTGGTTGTTAAATACAACAAAAATGCTGATTTGTTGTTGTCTTTCACATCTTTTTGTAGTATCATAAATTCAAATAAATCTATAAAAGGGGATATGATTATGCAAGAGAAAAGAAAATGTCCGTATTGTGGTGAAGAAACTTCAACAGCACTTCCTTATTGTGAAAAATGCAATAATTCTATAAGCGCCAACGCCTCTGGTTCGGGTATTTTTAAGTTTTTTGCCGTCATATTTGCGATAGCAGGCATAATAGCAACATTCGCAACATGGAATACAATGGGCATAGCTTCAATAATCTATTTATGCGCAGCTGCTATATCTGCGACATTAATGTATGGCATAGGAAGAATTATTGATTTGCTGTTTCAAATAAACATAAATATTAAAATGAAAAAATAATAATAAAACCTCCATAAAATTAATGTGCCTTAATATTGGGTTAAGCAAAACAGCTGCTAATTCATGGAAAAACGGAGTTGTTCCAAGTATTGCAACTATTCGTAAAATTGCAGAGTATTTCCATGTGTCACTTGGTTATTTTAACGATGATAATGAAGATGTTATCCGTCAAGCTAAATTTGAAGCTGATATGAAAATGGAATTGTTCGGCACAATAGACGTACCCGACGAGGTATATTCGGAAGTAAAAGACCTTGCTGCCTTTTTGCTTGATAAATATAATTCAAGAAATGGAGATAATTAATTATGGTGTGTAAAAGCTGCGGTAAATATATTCCAGATGATAGTAATGAATGTCCTATTTGCGGCACAAATTCCCCAAAAGAAAAAGTAGTCAATGTAAAAAAGCAAAGTGAGTTTAAAATATGCCCGGAATGCGGATATAAAAATTCGTATAAGGAATTTTATTGCAAAAGCTGCAATTGTAACTTGAACGAGAAAATGCCTACAGAAAAAAACAAAAAGTTCTTAATACCATTTATAATAGTAATAGTGTTAGCTGTTTTAGCTGTTGGTAAAATAGTGGAATCTGTTCAAACCCACAAAAGCTATCAAAACGATATATTAGCAGTTGAAAAACACTACCAAACAACAGCATCGAGCAAAACTACTACACAACAGACTACTACAACTGCCTACGAATGGAAATTAAACACTAATTCCACGGGAAAAGATTGGAATAGTGTAAATGATACAGAAAAAGATGTTTGGTGCAGTAATTCAATTGCCGCTTGGCGGTTAATGGGATATGATATTCCTTCCGGCGTAAGCGTAAGTCATATGCACAAAACGCTTGATTATTTTTATCAAAACGAAGATTGTGTTGATGTTGACCTCACAACAGCTTCGGAATCCTACGCTATAGCAAATGGAGTATATTAAAAGTATAACCTTTAAAATAGGAAGAAGCGTTGCTATGCCTTGTCAGTATTGCCGTCAACCTATCCCAAAGGATAAGTTGTATTGTCCTCATTGCGGAGCCGCAAACCCGAATTATGAAGATGAAAAGTCCCAAACCAGTTCCACTATTATAAATAATAATGTAACTATAAATGTGAACTCCCCCAAAAATAAAAAGGATCATCCCAACATTCGGGAAAACGAAAAACAGCAAGAAGTTGTAAAACCTCAATCATCGACCACTAACAAATGCGCTAGTGAAATCAAGCTAACGATTTTTTGTACAATTTGCACATCGCTTGTGTTAGCTGCAGTTTATACAGCGAAATTGAATCATAATGTCAGTTTTTTGCTGATTTTCTTGTTGTTTTTTATTGGTGGTTTCTTTGTAAACATTTTAATAGTATTTGCAGCAAAGGATTTAGGAGCTTCTAAAAAAGTATCAGTCCTGTTGTGTGTCGTTTGTATGATTATAGGCTGTGGAATAATAAGCAACAAAACTAAGTCAGTAAACGAAAGCTACGATAAAACTCACAATTTTCAAGAATTTTCATCTAAAAGCCAACGCACAACCGAGAATTATAATAAATCTCAATATTCTGCATCAGAAACCAAAACAGTGGTCAAAAACGAAACATTACCTGAAAAGCCTCAAGACGGAATGACATTCGCCCAACTGAAAAAACAGAGATGGGGATATAAATTCCTATATACCAAATGCCGTGATTTTGACAGCTTGCGCCCCAATTGCAGATATTATGAAGTAGTATGGTATAATAGTGATTTGGAACGGATAGGTTATGGCATATTATGCTGTCAAGATGAAGATGACGATACAGCAATACTTGCAGGTTTTAGAGATTATACCGAATAATCACCTCAACAGCTCATTCAAAGTCCCATAAAAAACAGCATCCGATTCACCGCAATTATCCGACACGGAATAATTATTTTCCGTGTCGTTTTTGTTTTTCTCCTCATCATCAAGATCCGGATTTCCGCCTGCTTCAATAATGCGTATTCGGTTAATTTCACCGCTCATTGCTTCAAGGAACGGCAAAGAATGGGAAAGTATCTCGGTATAGCTCATACTGCGGTCTTTCATAAGTCCTGCAAAAAGAGCCACCCAGCTTCCGCCTTTATCATCGTCACAGCCGCCGCCGTCCTTTTTCTTATTCGGCTGTGACGTTCCTACCCCGATATTCCTGCGAACCTTTTTATGATAAGCACAATATCGTCAACGGTCAAACCGTCTTTATCAAGGGAATCAAGCGTAACAGGCTCGCCGTTTAATGTAACGTACCTGCTGATTATATCAGATAATATCTTCCTGCGTTTTTCGTCTTTAAGCGCCGACACACAGTAAAGACGGGGATTTCCGCCGGAAGCTACAGCCGGAATGCCTACGATGTCCAAAGCCTTGGAAAACTCGCTGTCAGGCGACATTATTTCCTTAAGGCTCGCCGGCTTAATGTAATATATTTTACCGTTTGAAGCTGTAAACTTGTATATTTCAAATAACAGCTCACGCTCTTCAATCGGATTATTTTCAATATTCATTAAAATCTTTCTCCTTATTTTAACAAAAATCCCCTCACAGAAACTTTTATCATCTGCGAGGGGACTTTTTATGCGGTTATGACTTGGTTACGGTCACAGTATAGGTCTTTACGGAAGAACCGTTTGTTACCGTAATGGTTACTGTATTGTCGCCCTCGTTCCATGTAGCTGAGGAGCCGCTGGCAACAACGGCAGAACCGTTCTTGATTTCCACAGTAGCGCTGCTGTCCGTAGGAGTAGCAGTTATAGTATTTGTGGAGTTGGTTGTAGTTGTTGTGTATGCGGTTACATTTGCGTCAAAGTCGGGGGAGAGGGTCAGACTTCCGAGAGTAAGCGCAGAAAGTGTTGCATCGGGAGCGGCATCATCGGCAGAACGCTCAGATTTGACAGCAGACTTCCAGTCTATAGCATTCTCACCAACACCCGGCTTGCCGATACCGAATGTGTATGTAACCGAGCCGTAGTTCTTCTGTCTGGGCGGCTGCGGAATATCTCCAGAAAGAGTTACTCTCGAAATAACGAAGTTGTCAGCAACGTTGTCAACCTCGTCCTTGTCGCAGTTCTCACCGATAAGCTCAAGCTTGAACTTTGCCATCTTTGGAACGGCAGGAATGCTCGCAGTTGTAACGAGTGCTGATTTCTTGTAACAGGTAACGTAAATACCGATGTTCTTGTCTTCTTTGTTGAATGTAAGCGTAGCAGCAGCATAATCAACGGTGAATTCGCCCTGTTTGGGTTCAGCGTTCTTCACCATTGTAAAGTCTGTGCCGTCTGCCATTCTCGCAAGAACAACGCTGTCGGGTTTAAGTGCAGAAGCGTTGATCTTGACAACACCGTCCTCGGGGATCTTGTACTCATCTGCCGTGTCACGATAGTATTCGTTCTCAACGGTTGCACTCTTCGCTCCTGCAGCGAATTCCCAAAGCTTCGGGTCGAATGTGTTGAACACGACATCGGCGGCAGCGTCAACGCCCGTGGGGTGTTCAGCGGCAGCAAAGAACGAGTTGCCGTCATCCATTTTTTCGGTTGAAACGGAATACTTTGTAGTTACTGACTGGATAATAGCCGCATCCGAAGTATAGATGTCCGCAGGATTTTTTGATTCTGTGCCGTCTGCCAGTATCTTTGTAAGAACAATGTATCCTGCTCTGGGGAAGATACGGGTCTTGGTTTTGTAAGCTTTGTTTTCAGCCATTTTATCAAATCCTTTCAAAATGAATATAAAAATAACAGCCAAAACAGCGTTATACCGTCTTGACTGTATTAAACACAGTTGCATTATACCGAAAACGAATTCCGATACATTCAAAACCGAATTGACAGGGGAGATTAACGGGGGAGGGGGCAATAAGCTCAAAAGACGTGTGACCGCCTATCTCGCACCCCGAAAGCAGCGCAATTATCTGTTCAGCCGCCAAAGCCGCCTTGCTTGCCTGTCCGACGGGAACAGATATGTCAATTTCTATCACGGGCGAAATATATATCGGTGTAAGCCCGTTTTCCGAATTTGCGTTGTAAACGAAAATCTGCCTTGTGTCCTTTTCCAATTTCTCATTGGTGTAAGCCGTGTTATATATTTTGTCACGGCTGAAACCAAGACTTTTTATATACGGGTCAGCCACAATAATATCTATTACCGCAAGCCTGTCCGAAAACGGCGTAACGGGCATAATAATCACCGCCTATCTGTAATCAAAATACTGATATATGCCTTTTATCCACATTGTTATGTGCCGAGAAATTACCTCATTGACCTTGTTTCCTTGTGTAAACCACACTTCCGCACGTTGAAAAGCATAGGAGGGGGATATAGGTTCATAATAGTCCTCAATGTTAATACCCTGCCTTCTTCCTGTGGAATAGCGTTTCTTACCGTATATGTCGATATAGAAACCCTTGGAACGACCTACTATGGCTACTGTTCCTCGCCTTGAAACGTTCCAAAGCGAAGAATGCCGATAGCTCATGTAAAACGGATTTGTTTTATCCATTTCCGAGCCTGTACCGTATGAATCCATAATAGCATTGGCACAGCCTATGACCTTCCTGCGGAATATCATTTCCTCGTTCTCGCTCATTTTCTGCAAGTCCTTTTTGCCCTCGGAAGTGTCCATTCCCGAACTTATTTCATCATAAAGCTCTTTAAGGAGTTGATCTGCCGCATTATTTACAGCTTGTCTGTAGCCGTCAGCTGCTCTTGCGCTGCTGAATATTAACCGAGGTTTTGCCATTTTTATTTGACCTCCACGCCATTTCAAGAACCGCTGCCTTTGAATAGTAGCTTTGTGACTTTTCAAGCCAGTTTGTTTCCGCATAAGCAGCGTACTTCGGAACCTTTGCCCTTGAATCCAAAGCATGACATATCGAACCGAGCAGATTAAGGAAAGCGTAAGTCCTAAAATTTTCCTTATCCTCTTCACTTGTTCCGTACATCATGAACTCCATATCTTCACAATGAATTCTTGCAATATCGGAGTGAAGTCGGGCAAGGATTATGCCGTCGGTAAGAAAAAAACAGTCTGCTTTAAGTGCATTCCTGACGTTTTTGACCATATTTTCATCTCCGCCGAAAACTTCTTTTCTGTAATCATCATAGCCGTACTTCATAACGTGGGACTTCATAAAAAAATTAACTCCTTTGCTCAACTTCTTGTATCAAGAGAAAGCTGCGCCGTGTCAATACCGCAGCCGTCATCTTCCGCAACAGCGTTTCCGATGTTTTCAACGAAATATGCCCTGTCAGCATATTCGCCGCCGACGTTGGTTTTCATAATAATACGATCTTTTTCGGAAATCAAATATTTGTGCGGTAGTATCAGCGTGTATATCGCCTGATCGATAAGACCGTCATTGGTCTGTTTGCCCGAGCGTGTTGTGAAATCACGGTAAACGGGAATATCTTTGTAAACCTCTTCAAAAATATCCTTTATATCACCACATTCATCACTTCCACGACCTTTATATCGCATTAATGTTATGGTTGCATTGCATCTCATGGCATATAAATATACCAAATCGGTAGCTAAAGGTTCCGAAACGATTGTAGCCACCATATAAACAGCCTCAGGCTCACATTCACGGGAAAAGTAATCTCCTACACGGTAACTTTCTTTGAAAGCCTGACCTTCAATGTAGTAAGCACGGTTTGCAAGATTATAAACGGCGCTTGTTGATGATTTTAAGCTGGCTTTTATTTCGGTATCTCCGAAACGGATTATTTCGCCGAGTTTTTCAACTATCCCATAATTAACAGAATGATTCATATATCAAAACCTGCCCCGTAAAATCTTTTTTGGGGATTTGTAAGCGCAATAAACGAAAATCCCGTTTCCGAACCGTTTAACTCCTCATACAATGTCATAAGCCGCAATTTAAGGCTTTCAAGCAGTTCGTCAAAAGCGGAACTGTCAAAGTATTCCACCTTTGCGTGTGTCGTCTGCTGCACCTTTATCTGTTCCTTTTTAACATTCGGAGCAAGCAGGATAGCGGTCTGCAGAACTATACAGCTTTCAAGCAGCTTTTTCCGTTCTTCATCATCGCCTGATAAAATATCCTCATAATCGGGAACAGCCTTTTTCACAAGGATCTCCGCCGTTCCTCTGAAATCAAAAGAGTTCAGCATTTCCGGGGTAAATACGTTAATGTCAGCCGACAGCAGCGCACATACCCTTTCTGCAAATCCGGTATCAGTTTCAGCCATTGTCAGACCTCCTTTTCCGAAAAAACGGCAGACATAGCACACGCTGCATCTGCCGTCCCCGGTTTAAAATTACGCCATTCTGAGAATGCGTGAAGCCTTCTTAAAAGGCTTCGCAAAAGCGGCAATTTCGGAAATGGTGCTGAGCTTCTTCTGGTTGAGAATATCGCTGCCGTATTCGGTGATCTGAGAATTGCTTGCGATATACTTTGTAAGTGCAAAATCGGAGTTAAGACCTACAAGCTGGTTCTTCCCCGAAGCCTGAGGAACGTCACCGAGAATAACGGTGATGTCCTTTGTAATACCCTGAGGGAAGTTAAACGCTGTGCCGGGGATATAACCTATCTTATCATTTGCGCTAATAACCATCTTGTTCATTGCCTTGTACAGGGGTTCGGGGGCAATGATTGTGGTAAGGGGAACATGGCAGTCGTTCCAAAGTGCAAGTGCAAGAGAAAGAATATCATCAGCAGTAATTGTACCGCTTGCAGCC
The DNA here is from genome assembly GCA_022769565.1 of Oscillospiraceae bacterium. Classification (GTDB taxonomy): domain Bacteria; phylum Bacillota; class Clostridia; order Oscillospirales; family Ruminococcaceae; genus UMGS363. The sequence goes on along the minus strand of JALEJQ010000045.1, from coordinate 24,859 downwards.
GTTGTAACGGGTGCAGCGTTGTTGTTGCCGTCGCCGTCGATGATAACGCTCAGACCTCTTTCAAACTCCTGATTGGAAACGTCAGCAGCTATCCACGCAAGCTGTTTTGCAAAAAGATCTACCGATGAATACTTGATGGATTCATATGTAGCCCCAACAGCACGACCAAATTTGGAAAGCGTAATAGATTTCTCTCCAAGTTTAATAGTTGCCATAGGGAGTTCGGAGCCTTCGACTACTCTCTTTTTCTTAACAGCGTCCTTATTATATTCGTCATCCACGAGGTCAACATAAGAACCTGTTGCGGAAAGGCTGTCTATTGTAATAGGAGCACCGGAAACGATATATTTAAGAATATCGTTTCTGCCAACATTTTCTGTAAGCGTTCTGTCGATGAATACAGGGAAAAGCCACTCGTTGTCGCTTGTAGCATAGAAATCCTTGATTATTGAGGACTTTGAAATGCCTGCGTCCATCATTGCAAGCTGAAATGCGTCAAAGTCCTTAAGCCGTGCGTCCTTTGCAACCCTGTCGGCGATTTCGCCTTCGTATGCCTTTGTAAGCACCGAAACAATGGAACATCCGGTTTTCTCCATTTCATTGATATGTTCGTCCTTGATAATGATCTTTCCCATATTATTTTCCTGCCTTTCTTACATATAAATATCTGTTGTTTTGGAAGTGCTGTCAAACGCCGTAATGTAACCGTTGGAAACAACACCTGTTCCTGCGCTCTTGACACCGCCTGCACCGTCTACGGCAGCATACTTGTTTATAGCGGTAGCCGAAGCTGTGCCTGCAAGTCCGCAGGAGAAGCCCTTGACCTGCACAGAAGCGTAACCATCATGCTCAACCTTTGTGAGAACTCCGAAAAGAGGGTCTCCGTCAGAACCAAAGCCAACGGTATTGTTGTCTGTAATGGCAACAGCCTTACCCTTTGCATTGTCGTAATTTTTGCCGATAGATGCCTTTGTTGTGGAATCAAGAGGCATTGTAACGCATACAACACCGCCCACACCATTCATAGAAAAATCACTCATAATTAATAATCTCCTCTCTGAAATTAAAGTTTGTAATCATCAAGATTACGCATTGCAAGGCTCTCCGAACCCTTTTCGGTATCTTCACTTTTTCTTCCGGGGTTAAGAGCCTTCTTAGCCTCGTTTTCCCACTCCGCCGCCTGTTCTCCGATTTCATCAACGGAGAAGCCTGCGAATATCTTGCGGTAACGTTCTTCCGAGAAAGCCTCACCCTTTGCCTTTACGCCGCTTTTAACGGCATTGTCGATAGCCTTTGACTTTATCTCGTCATAGAGCTTTGCCTTTTCGGAGGTTTCGCCGGAGCTTTTGATAAGTCCCAGTACCTCTTCACTTGTCATATCCTTTCCTGCAGCGGATTTTACAGCCTCCGCAGTAAGATACTGTTCAGTATTGCCTGCCGCAACATGCTCGTCAAACTTCTTTGTTACCGCCCCGAGAATGTCCGAAAGCGGAGGAAGTTCACCCTTTGTCTTTGCAATGCCGTCAAGGTCAACACCTATTCCGGCAAGTGCCTTTTTTGCTTCATCGTAACCCATATTTTTTATCAATCCTTTCTTCTTGGCGGAATCATCGCCTTTGTACCATTTTGTAACCCCTGCGCCCGGCTGTGCAGGAACAGCAACGAACGAAAGCTCATAAGCGTCCGTAGCCTTTGAAAGCGTAAGAAAGCATCTTTTCCCATCGTAAATGTTTCCACGATAGTGATAACATTCGCCGCCTAAATATTCCTGACCGCATATGCTGCATTTCTGTGATTCAACAGCGCAGTTTACGGAAACCTCTTTGTAAATACCTGCTTCAATGTTGTCAATGATAGGTTGTGTGCTTTCATTTTTCAGCATATAAGCCATGCCGGTCAGCTGATAAAGATCCTCGCCGTCAAAGGTCTTTACCGACGGTACATGAACAACGTCCGTGCTGAATATTCTCGCCGTCTGATTTGCGTTCTTGCGGTTGTGGTCGCAAATTACCGTCTTGCCGATGAATTTTTCAGCAAGTTCACGCAAAGTATCAACAGAAAAACGTTCATAATCACGGTCAAGCTCGTTGTCACACATAACAACAGGAAAAATGTAAACCTCATCAGCCGTAAGTTCCCGACGTGTGAATTTGTTTACCTTTGCCATTATTTCGGGAGAATAGAGAGCCTGTCCGCCGCCTTCCGCAGCCTTTGCTATGTTTCCGTATTTCATTTCTTTTCATCTCCTTCTGCATCGGTATTTGAGCTTTCCGTTCCCGAGGAGCCGTTTTTGCTCAAAAACTTCGATATATATGCAAAAAAGCCTTCACGTTTTGCGAAAGCCTTTTCAGCACCGGTTGTCTTGCTTGCCGCATCATCGGGCGAAATGTAGCCGTATTCGTCCGCTCTGCGGTAGAATTCCTGATTCTTCAGATTGTAGTCTATCTTGTCAAGCATACTCTGCCATTCTATGGGATTCGGCGTGTATTTCACGGTTGCATTGTAGCCGTGAACTCTGAGCCATATACGGGCGATGCTTTCCACAAGCCGTTTTTCCGCTCTTTGCCGTGGCTCTATCATGTCAACAATGACCTTAAATTCCACAGTAGATAAAGCGTAAGAGCCGCTTGACCGCCTGTTCATAAGCGTTCCAAGCGTCTTGACCGCATTCATCATTTGAACGTCAATTACGTCTGCATAAGCCGAAATTCCCTGAAAATATGCGGAGCTGTCACCGCCTATGGTAGAAATGACCGTATCATCTGTATGTATAATGTCATTTTCGGCTGAAAGGTCGCTGAAACTGCTTTTTACTGCATCATAAGCGGCATTAATGTATTCCTTTGATTTTGCAGGATTTGCAACAACGTCGGGCGGAGCGGATTTCATAAGGCTTTCACGGTTCAGCGTTATGTCGTACCTCGGACAGCCTACACGGTATAATACCGTCTGTGAACTGTTAAGGAATTCAAGCTGCATATCCGCTGCAGAAACCGCAGGTGCAAACAGCAAAGAACCGCAGGGCGTACCGTCGGGATTGAACGGGATCCATATAAAATTTGACTTCGATAAGTCTATCTGTTTCCCGTTCACACATTGATACGGTACCCACACTTGCTTGTTATCACGCCTTTCAAGTTTCCATTTGAGGTAACGTGGGTCTATGGGATAAACGTCCTCAATGTCTGTGCAGTCCGAATTAACGACCACTTCACACCCCATACCTCCGCTGCGGAAGTCGTAACCGTGAAGTTGTACAAGCAAGCCGTCCAATCCGTTTGAATTAACAGCGTTGACCCTTTCGGCAAATTCGTTCCATTCACGGAGAATTCGTGCGGAAGAGGCGGCAGAACAGGAAGAAAATTCAATGTGTCCGCCCTGATTTACAAGGCTCTGCAAAACTGCATATCCCATTGAAGTGTCAGGGTGTTCTTCAACAAGCAGATTGATAGCATCATGTACATCATATGTATTCCGCAAACGCTTAAGCAGCTTTGTACTTTTGGTGCGGAAAGGGGAGTATTCCATACTTGATGTGCTTACTTCCGACGCTCTGCCTATATACAAGGGACTATTCGTATTTTTGGCTTTTTTATTAAAAATCGGCATTATTTACCTCATTTCTTCAAGTTATATTCCGCCTATCAGACCGCACCAAGGCAACGCAGGATTTATTGTTTCTGTATCGGAGAAAACAAAATAGGCGGCTGAAACATGGTCGTCATGACCGTCGCCGGAGCTGCCGTTGTGATATACTATTGTACTTCCTTTTCTATCTCGGACATAGTCGGAAAATTCAACCTTTATCCTCTCCGTCATTTCAGAACCATCGTCAAGAACTGTCATTTGCCTGTTTTCAACCACTCTTGCAAGATTTTCAACAAGATTGCCCTTGTTCGGTCCCTGTTCATTGATAGGCACGGTGAAAATGCCCCTTTCCACAAGCTGGCTGTTTACAGTTTCATGGCCGGTCCGTCCGAATTTAACGACGGCGTTGTTGTATTTTGCGGAATACATTGCAATACAATCAAACTGTGCCGTCCAACCGTAACCGTCCATTGAAACCGTCTGCATTATCTTTCCTGTTTCATTTTCCTTTACCCATAAAACAGGTGAGTCTCCGATTGAAGCAGGGTCGTAACCTATCGAATAAGTAAGATATGACTTTGGGCTTCGCCATTCATCAATGTATTTCTGCCGTTCTTCTTCCGTCTTAAAGCGTGGGACAGCCTCAAGACATTTTTCAAACGTTGGGAAAACAGCATATTTGTTTGAAAGAAATTCTCCGAGAATATCCTGCCTGTATCGTGCTTCCGACATTCTGTTCTGCAGGTTTTCTCTGTAAGTCTTACCGTTTGCTTTGACTTCATCACCCTTTGTCGCCATGTACGGATTATCCCAAGTTGTCCAATGGAATGATTCCCAGTCGGGGTCGTAAAGCGGATTTTGCTTACTTTTCACTCCAAACTGAAACATTTTGTAAAAATAATTTTTACCGAGAGGGGAGGAGTTGATAAGTCCGACACCACCCTTTCCGCCGATACCCTTGTGTGGAGAATTAAGTCGCATTTCAAGGTTGTCCCATACAGTTTCAAGATCCTTGATTCTCGCCGCTTCTGTTATAAGCACAATGTCCAGACCGACAGCGACAAGTGATTCGGGGTCATACGCCGAATGAAGCTCTATAAGAACGCCGTTAATAAGCGTCATCTGACCTGTCGAGCGGCTTTCGTCTGCGATAAGCTCTTTCGGAATAACACGCTTTAAGTCACGCCAGTTCTGACGTGCGATAGTTTCCGTAGGCGCAATTATCCAACCCATTACCTTAGGAACAAGCGTTGCAGGGCGTTCCTCATTTGCACATTTCATAAGATATGTAAAGAATTCAACTACACAACAATAGTCCTTGCCGCCTCTTGCGCCTGCCGCAATAACACGGAAACGCTTGTCGCTGTTGTGTACCATAGCCTGATATTTGTGAGGATTATAGTCAAGCCTTATCTGCTTTTTGCTTACGCTTGGCGGTGAATATTCCGCTCTGCAGGACGGGCACATCTTGAATTCACTGTATTCTCCAAGCTCGCTGTTCCATTCCTGATTGAACGTAGTACCGCATTGTGTGCATACCGACGTTGCCTTTGCGCTTATTTCGGGTCTGGGATAACGTTTTTTCTTTGTAAGCTCAATAGCTTCGGGCATTAATCATCGCCTCCGATAGAAACCATCGTAGCACCGGAAGAATCCACAACTGCGATTTTAATAGATTTTTTGCTCATATTATTCTGCGGAGCTTCGGGATTTGCGCTTGAAAGCTGCTGTTTCATCATTCGGTTGTATATTTCGGTAGAAGCCTTTGCAAATTCATTGTAGGACTTTGCCGGGTCTTTCGATGAAATTATACCGTCTTTGACAGCCTGCAAAACCTCTTCATCAAGCAGAACTCCGTCAAGTTCAATAAGCGCATTTGCAAGCCTTTCCGTGCTGCCGAGCTTGTTCTCGTCAATAAGCACCGAAAGCCGCTTTTTACGTTCTTCAACGTTCTTACGGAGAGCCGAAACCAATGAAGCGTTGGCTGTACCCTGCATAAGCGAGATACGAGCCTCTTCAACCTGTTCCTCCGACATATTCATCTCATTCTGAGGAACAAGAAGATTTTTACCATTCATGTAGTTTCACTTCCTTTGATAAACTCCGCTTCGGCTTTCTCAACTTCAAGCATTTCTGCATAAAGCGCCGGGTCTGTATATTGAACGGGCAGCCTGTCCAGTTTTTCTGTAAGAGCCGATTCCACAAACTCCGAAAACTTCACATAAGGACAATTCATCGAATTGTAACGCTGCAGCGCCTTGTAGACCGCATTCGTTACATTCGGGTCTATATATGCAAAAATCAGGGACATTTTATTTTCCCTGATTTTGCTTTCATCTATAATTTGTGAGTGGGGGATATTGCCGAATACGTCACTATGCCTTTCCATATACTCATTAACAGCAAGCATAATAGCCTCGCCGAGCTTAAAGCCCAAGGATTTAACTACAGCCTCAAAGTGTGCAAATTCGGGGCATTTTTTCAGCTGAACCGAACGTGTATTTCTTACGTTTGCAAGACCGTATTCCGACATATTCGGCTTTGCAGAGCTGTTAAACGGTTTGCGGTTCTTGTGCCAGTTATCATATACGCTCTTATTCACGCAGAACATAGCGTATTGGATTTCTTTTCCTCTGCGGTAGCCCTTTTCAAATTCAAGTCTTATTGCACGGGCAAAAGGATATAGCTTAGTATGCGTTAAAAACATATTTACATTGGAATCGTTTGCCCCTATTTCGTTAAAAAAGGCTTTTACACCCGTTGCAGACTTGTTTTCCGAGTAAAAAACGGATTTTTTCAGCGTATCAGACATAAGTTTTTCGATTCTCTCGTTGTTGATATGCTCAAATTTTGCAATATCTCTCAAACTATAAACATTTTTGTTAAGAGAAACCGTGCCTATAATGTGTGCCACTATGCCACCGCCTACGAATTAAGTTTCTCCAAATCGTCAATTCTGTGATTTGCAACAGCAATTTTTTCATCTGTGACAGCTTCATGCTGTTCCAGTTTGTAAACACGTTCAACAACGTTGTTGTGCTTGTCAACCTTTTTTTCAAGCTGTTCGATTCGGTACAAAGTTTTATTGTTGCTGGCAAGAACGCCAAAAAATGAACCGCCAAGAGAACCAAGCAGAGCAATTAATGCAACTATAATTTCCGTCGACATTATTTTTCCTCCGTGTTTTCATCACTGTTGAGAGCAGCTTTATCGGTGCTGCTTTCTGCAAGCATATAAATAGCAAGCGTTCCCGTAGCCGTAATAACGCCTGCAACCTTTTCCTGTGATTCCGCATTTGCGTTAAATGCGACCATTGCGCTGATAACAACGCCTGATACCGCCGCCCAGAATTTTCTTGATGATAACTTTCTTTTCCAATCGATTTTCATGATATTATTCCTCCGTTTTTACAATATAAGCATCCGGAAACGCTTTTTTTACATTCGCAAGATATTTTTCGGCGTTTTCCTTGCTGCGGAACGCTCCAACCTGTATGCGGTACAAAGTCTTCCCTCCGGTAAGCTCCCCGAGATAGCCCGAAACCTTAGCTTTAAACTCATCCCAATGCGGACGTATGTACACAGGGCAGCCCTTGTAACCGTCAGGCTGCTTGTTAAGCTCGTCCACTGTGCCTTTCTTGCCGTTGCGCACGTTGCACCAGTAGTTGTGCGTGTACAGCTTATCTACGCCCATGCCCTGCTGCACCATGAGCCACGCAATGAGCCTGGCAGCGTTATCCTCCGCCTTTGCGCTGCTGCCAATGACCTCAATCGAGATAGTCGCCTGATTGCCGATGTGCGAGCCGTTGGCTTCTGCCTTGCCTTTCTGTCCTGCGTGCCAACTCTGCCATTCAAGCGGCAAGTTCTGCCATGCTTCGACTTCATCAACGTAAAAATGCACACGCACCGTTCCCATATTCCCGTTATAGGTCGCCCTTGTGTACTGCTCCGCCATTGTCGTTTGTGCGCTGACTTTAATTTTATCGGTGTTATGTACCGTGTAGCCGTCGAAAGGAAGTACACGCTTGCTTGGCAAAGCAATTTTATTCGGATTGTGCTTCGTCAGTAAATATTCCTTGATAGTCACGCCGTTTGCATTGTATATCCTATCCGGAATAAGATATGCCATATTTATCCCACCTTTCAAAATATCCTATAACGTGGTCTGTCCTCAAAGAACAGCCAATACCTCAGCCAATCATCAATCAATATTGCAGGTAATGATACAAAATACCATAAAACCGAGTATAACGGGCATATCTGCCCCAATAGATTACCCCACTCGTCGGAATAATCCCAAACCGCCCACCCAAGCCATATATTGACGATACACCCACAGCAAAATTCCAACGCCGTTATGATAATACAGCCGCATAACATCTGTACGGTAAGCGGCATTTCCCACGGAATGACCTCGTTAAGCAGCCCAACAGCAACAAAGCATATTCCGCCGAGAATAACCATAGTCCAATGAGTATATCCACGCCCGATAAGCTCCAACGCTCCGTAAATCACGCCGCCGATGAGCGCAAGAACACCGTACTTACGCAGCTTAATCATAGGTAATAACCACCTTGTCCAGCTGCTCCATTGTCTCCGCCGCCTTTATTTCAAGCTCGATTGCCTGCTGCATTGATACCTTGGGAGCAACATATGCAGCTATTGACAGCGACAAGGTAAGCAGTTCTGAGTATTCCCATTCGGTACACTCTGCGCCCGTGGAGTTCCATTTCAGCGGATAGTCGATTCCTGCAGCCTTAGCACGTTCATAAGAAGCAAGGTTACTGTTAAGGAGCGACTGTTTTTCTTCGGTAACGCTGTAATAATTGCCGTCTGTGTACTGCATAGGATTTGTGGCAAGCCATTCTGCAAGCCGTTCCTTACTTTCGGCGATTTTGTTTTCTTTAGCAAGTTGTAAGCTGTTGTCTGTATAATTTGGATTCGGCGTAAATGCCCCGTTCACATATGTCCACTTTTTGGGACAGCTCATCACTTCCTCGGGGATTTCTTCAACATCAATTCCGCCGGGGATAAATCCGCCTATGGATGCCCCTGTAACAACATTATCTGCGTTAATTGTTATCTGCTTTATCATTCCATTATCCCTCCTTAGTTAATAGGATTTATCGGATCAGATGGTAATAACTGTTCAGGCAGCTTACCGAAAGCTATCCAGTTAACGGTATCGTAGTTAGTGTTCTTTTTTATATCAAAACCCGAAGCAGTCGCACTTGTAACAACAGGCACATAGTTTAATGCAGAAGCGGTAGGATATGCCAAAAGAATAAAAGGCGTACTGCCGAATATTTCCGGAAACGTCACCGAAGCCGTTCCGGAGCTTGCGGATGTGACTTGACCTGCCTGTATATAATAAGGTGACTTGTAATATACTTCTCCATCCGGAATATCGTCAAGTGTGCCGGTAAATTCAGGCGTATCCCAAGTGCCGTCGCCTCTAAGATAAGCTCCCTGTTCACCGCTTGCAGGAGCTGGTACGAGACCAGATGTGCCGGCGGCAGAAGAAGTTGCACCCGTCATTGTACTGTAACTTGGCACTGTAATATCCACAGCTTTGGAGCTCGGAGTAAGAGCTGTGCCATTTACTTTAATAGTTTCAATTACGTTTGACTGAGCATTAGAAGGTGCATGAACGGAATCGGCGTGAGATTTAGCAGCGTTCCAGTTAGATCTCTCTGTGCTTGTAATATGCTTTACTGTATCGCCTATATGGGAAATAAAATCAGTGATAGCCTTTGAAATCTTACCGAAAGCTACAGAAAGTTTTTCGCCGCTTGATAATTTTGAAAGTGACGTAGATTCCGTATAACTCGGAGTCTGGTCGTTTGTGGAAACATTTGGAACATTACCGAGACCGATTTGTGATTTTGTGACATTATGTGGATTGGAAGCGTTTTCGGTATGTGCAGCTAAATCCGATGCATTTGCCTTACTTCCTATTGCGGAGTTAAGAGCTTCTACCACACTCTGATTATTTCCCATAGCTTCGGCAATCTCGCCAAGCGTATCAAGTGTCGTAGGCGCACCATTAATTAAATCTGCTATCTTAGTATCTGTATAAGATTTAGCATTAGTTAACGCTGCATCGGCAGAACCCGAAACATCAGCACCGACTTCACTTGCTGTGTAAGTTGGTTTCTCATTTGCTTTAGCCCAATCCTTAACATCACTTGCAGGCATAGAAGTTGGAAAATCGCTTATCTCCTCAACTGTATGGCTATGCTTGCTATCTGCCTTTTCTTCCAAAGCAGCATTTAACACGTCAACGGTAACGCTTTCACCTCCCCCCTGAGCCCCTTTAAAAGGGTTGTTTACATCGTCCTGTGCAACAACAGTAGCCGTTCCTGCTCCCGAGAGATATATTTCTGTATTTCCGCCGTAACCGTTATAATGTACATAGCTTGAACCAGATGGAACAAGTACAACTTCATCTTCTCCTGCCGTGCATTCCTTGTTGGCAGTAGATACATAAATTGAACCGCTGCCGTCGTTTCTTATCGCAAAATATTTATAATCATGTCCGAAATCAACAGTTGTTACATCATTGGTAAGTTCAACCGTTGTCCGCCTTATGCCGATAGCGCTTTTTATTTTCATAATTCAAATATCCTTTCTTGACGGTAAGAAATAAAAAAGCACCCAACAAAGCGTTACGCTCTGTGAGTGCTATAATTGCGATTTTATACTTAAACAGCGTTCCAGTTTTGGACAGCAAATCCTCTCATACCGCCTGCAGGCGCATAATCGGGATAAAGCCGCAAAAACTGCTGTTCTGCTTCTTCAAAAGCCAAGTCTTTGAAAAATCCCTTGTGTTTCATATACAGCAGACCTATGACCGCCGAACGGCTGTGTCCCTGATTGCAGCAGATAAGTACCTGACGGTTAAGCTCATCGATAGCATTTTCTGTAAATTCTATCGCTCTTGAAATGATAATAGGGGAGATCCATTCGGGGTTTTCAACATCAACAAGATTGCATATAAGGCAGCGTTCACGCTCCGCAAAAAGATATTCGGGGTGGTCCTTTCCGCAAGATCGTCCGCTGTAACCTACTGCCCGACGGTGCATAGGCTCTTTGGCAGCGATAACCGAATAAAAATCCTCATCGTCTTTTATTGTTTCATAATCATCTAACGTTCCTACGAACAGATTCGGCATTATTTCCGTCATTTGAAGCAACTCCTTTTTCAACACGATATTCCGCAGGCTTCCCCGTTTTCCTGCACTTATTACTATAAGGGCAGAAAACGATATTGTCAAGTGTTCTGTCTCTGTAACAGCAGTTTTCGCAATAATACCTCTGGCTATCCGATATGTTTTTAAGCATTAAAAACCACCTTTTTCACAATAATTTTGACAATTTTTCACTAAGCTAACACCAATCAAGAGTATAATTTGTATAATTTTATAGAAAGGAGGTGTTTATAGATGATAGAGTTTGATTCTTTTCAAATGCTAAGCAGTTTTTTAACAGGCTTCTTCGGAACGCTCAAGCCTGTTGCAGAATCCCTTGCGCCGCTTGCAATTCCTGCCTTGCTGCTCGCTGTATTGATTAAAAGATCCAAGATAAAGAGATAGTGATAGGTATGCTGTTTATTGTAAGTCTGGAATAACCGTCCTTACTCAGATCGCAGAGTAACGGGCGGTTATTTTTATTGAAAAACAAAAGGCTTACCGTCAAAAATGAGGTAAACCTTGAAATTCATTGATTATCGCCCAAGTCTTCACCGAAGAATGCGCTTGTAAAAAGGGGATGAAACAAGCGCATTTCTAATCGGTAAAGGAGGGATTTGTCAAGCAAACGGGAGCATGGTTTCCGGCTTCGGCATTTGCAGCCGAACTCAAAGGAGAAAGGAGTACCCAGAAATATCCTTCGGCGCCACCTATGCGACCGGCAAATGTACAGGAAGGTGCGGCTTCCTGTACCAAGCCTAATTATGTACGCCGGCAAAAGCGTTTCCGCAGACAAGCTCGTCATATGCTGAATCGTTATACAACGGCGGCGAGTGCCTGCGAATCCGGAGCCACCTTAAAGCATTTAACTTTTCGACAGCATAAGCGGCGGATGGTGGTTTTCCGCCGCTGTAAGGAGAAATTCTATGGCAAGAGGTCGTCTGCTCCTTCAAGAAATATAATTTATATTTCTCTGTATAAATCGTAACACAGATAAAAGGAAACTGCAAGGAAATAAAAGGGAAATAAAGAGGAAACAAAAAGGAAATTGTAAACTTTATTCTTTACAATTTACATTTTATGTAATAGAATAATCTTAAACAACGAACTAAGGGAGGATTCCATATGCCGAACAACACAAAATCCAAAGAGCCGGTAAGATTATGTGTAACGTTCAGGCGTTCTACCGCAGAACAAATCCGCAAAATAGCTCTCACAAGATACAAAAGCACACACGATACAGTTATTTTCCTTGCCAATATAGCACTCAAGTACAACTACACAAAGGATTACCATTACATACCCTGCAAACCACAGCGAGAGGACGCACGGCTACCCAAAGAACCCATGTGCATTATAACCCTATTGATAAGCTCATCTCTCGACAGCAGATTGTCAGACTTTATGAAAGCCAACTTTACAGAAAACAAAGCAGGAACATTCCGATCTCTTGTTGAAACAGCCTTACTTTATGATTACGATAAAAATCTATTCTTCCGCACACCGCAGAAACTTTCTGTTTCATCTTCATCATCGCAAAATAATAAATCAAATGATATAATTATGCTTGATATAATATAAAATATATTATTTATATCTATATTTATTTTTATAAAAAGGGGTGCCTTTAAGAAAAATACAAAAATTTTTGCGAGGTAACTCTACGCCGCCTTTGAACATCCCCCCGTCCAGACTTTACGAATAAAGAGGGGAGAGCATAGCCGAAGCCGTCAGAGTGTCCACAGCCCAAGGACAAAAGAAGAATAATCCGTGTATTTTGGATAAATAGCTTTTAATCATTACATTTATGTTGTATTTAATACAACAAAATATATGTTGTGTTGTATTGGGGTTTGGATCCTGCTGCTAAGATCTTTCCGGGTTGCCGGGGCTGATCGCTATTGATATTATATATATTATGCACATATTATACTAAATTTGTATTATTGCCAAGCTCTTATATATCTATATATAAATATCTATCCTTTATACTTAATATAGATAATGATAAAGATTATTATTAACAATAAAATATAATTATAATATATATTAATATATATACTTAATCAATACAATAAAACCATATAGAGAATAATATATATAATGATCTAAATATAGAATAAGATGAATAATATTAATCTAAATATATTTTAATAAATAGATTAAGAATATGATGATAGGGTCAAGGCTTCGGGGGGATCGGGTCCGGGGCCTTGGCTTTTTGATTTGCTCCGGAACTCTTGCGGATCCGGTGAACCTCCAACAGAGCAGGCAGACGGTATATATTTATCAGGTTAAAACAATACTTCAAGCAGTGTTATAATAACATATATTATATATAAATATATACAAAAAATATAGTTTGATTTGTGCAAATAGTAGAATAGCAAAAATATGCTGATTTTTATAAACACAATATATAGTGTTATAATCTTTAAAAGTGGTACATTTATCACAATATATTGTATTTGCTTCAGATCTGACGGTTTGAATTTTTGACAATGCAACATAATTGTAGTATAATAATGATAGTGAGAGAGGGGAAACCCTTACGAAAGGAAGCGAGGAAATGAAGAAAATGACAAGACTTGAATTACTTGCAGTTTTGTTATCGTTAAAAGCTGTTCTTGAAGAGAGCAAGCCCGAAAAGGCGCTTGAAATTGTCAATGCTCTGATTGAAGAAGCCAAAAAGAGCAAGTAATTAAAAAATTCGGTGGAGCTGTTGCAGCAGCTCCACCGAGGCAAGCAATTAACTAACGTGTTGACACTCTCACAAGTTGACACGTTAGCGAAAACTTGATGAAAATACAGGCGGTATTTTCGATAATATTATAATCGATTTTATGCCGCTTGTCAAGATGTTTTGAAATTTTGAAAGGCGGTATTTTTTATGTTTATTGAAAAGCTCGAAAATAACAACAAATTTGAGGTTGGCGGCATTTACTCCTACGCTTTCGCTTGCGATTCCGACAGCTACCACACAATGCAGATAGTTTCTATCTCCGACACTCGGAAGACCGCAACGATCCGCGATTATTACGGTGAGGACAGGACACCCGAAAAGACCTATCGAAAGAAGATTTCTATAAATTACGATGGTGCCGAAAGAATTTCAGCCGGCAATTATTCCATGGCCGGCAGCTGGTACGCTACGGATCGTAATTATAACAAGCGTCGCCGTGATTTTGACATTGATTTTATGCTCAGAACCGAAGAAGCGGACGACCTTGCAAGGGCTCTTGCAGACTTCCCAACGGAATCAAACAGCGTTTATACTGTTAATATCGAATTTTTCGGCAAGTGTGGAATAAACAGGGATTTCCCTGAAATCTCGCTTGCTGCTGCTGTCAATTATCTTGAAAACAACTCCGATAATATCACCACTGTGCTTGGCAAGGGCTGGACCATCGGCTACACCGTCCGCAAAAACGGCAAAACATTAACGGGCGGCTATACAACATCAAATAACCCGGCGGCGCTGCTGAGTTGCATTGAAGCAGACAGCTACAACTACGGCTTTGAACAGGAATATATAAATATTTTAATGTCGTGTGCTTCCGAGGTGCTGCCGGCTGATGTTCTGGAAGCTGTGCAGGAGCTTTCCGACGAGATCAACGAGGAAAACGAAACATTAAAGCGTGCAGAAATTGAAATGACATCATCGGATCCCGACAATGACCCGGAACCCACCGACCCGACACCAACACCCGATGACACAACATATTCCGATTTTGACAACGCTTTTAAATCCTACAATATTATTTCCGTATCTTTCGGCGGTGTCCAGAACTCCGCCGAGGCTCCCAAGGTTCCCAAGGCTCCCAAGCGTAAGAAGCTGAGCGAGAAAGAATGGAAAAAACAGCTTGAAATGAAGGCGGCTTTTGAAGCTGCCGAAAAAGCCGCCAAGCTTGAAGAAATACACAATAAACTCCGCAACGCTCAAATAGGCGATACAATAGCCAGTGCAGACGATAGCGGAGACGTTGAGCACATTGTTGAAATAAACAAGGAAGATTCAAACGGCGATCCGGAATGTTATGAGTTTAAAACCGATTTGGGCAATTTATATTATGGCGAAAATTTCGTTGAATACGATTTCGGCTTTGAACATATCCCGGCTACCATGGTTTTTTATGAAGAATGCCTGGACGAAAATCAGTTAACATTTGACGAAAACCAGTTGACATTTGACAATGCAGCATATTCGACAACCGAAACCGCCGAAAATTTAGCGGATCTTACAAATGTTTCCCCAATAGACGAGAATGCCGCACGGCGTGGGCTGGAGGCGTACAGCTTCAGCGCTTACGAACCCGGAAGCGCCACAGCCGCATACAATGCGCAAGTTGCCGAAGTCTTCAGAGCTGCCGAGGACGCAAAGTCCCAAGTGCCCGAGGAGTTCCACGGCGAACTTGACAGGCTTGCGGCACGATATGCCGCCAGACTTGCCGACTGGACTAACCGAAAAAATCGCACCGACGCTTCCTGCCCGTCGTGGATGATAACGGGTCCCGCCAACTACAATATGCGCAAGCACGAAAAGCAGATGCAGCGGCTTGACAAGATATGGTCGGAATATGAGCAGATAACAGCACTTGAAAGCCGTATCAAAAATTTTGCACATGAAATCAAGTTACGCCCGATTAAGGCAGGGGACAGCAACGCCGTTGAAAAGCTCCGTGCAAAAGTGGACGAACTGACAGCATTACAAGAGAAAATGAAGCAGGCTAACGCAGAAGCCCGTAAAAATGGCGTTGACGCTCCTTATCCTGCGTGGGCGCTGTCAAACAACCGCCAGAACCTCAAACGATACGCCGATAGGCTCGCCGCTCTTGAAAAAGCCAAAGCCAACACCACAGAACAGACCGAGGACAGCGGCGAGGGGTTCCGAATTGTCCGCAACAGCGAAATAATGCGTTTACAAATCGTTTTTGACGATAAACCGGACGAAGAAACACGCACAATTTTAAAAAAGCACGGTTTCAAGTGGGCGCCTTCACAGGGAGCATGGCAGCGTCAACTCAATAATAATGGTGAATATGCGCTTAAAAAGGTAATGGAAACAATTAATCAGTAAAATAAATATATGCGCAAACGCCGCATTGGCTGTAGCATATTCGACATTTGAGCCGCAGCATATTCGGCGTTTGCAGCATATTCGATGTTTGAACAGGAGGATATGATATGAACTACGTTCCGCCGATAAAAGAGAAATCCAAGATTGAGCTGATGAAGCAGATTTTGATTTCTCAGAATTACAGAAACTATGTTATCTTCACGCTTGCCATAAATTATGGTCGCCGAATCACCGATATTCTGGAAATGCACGTTTCCGATGTACGGGGTAAGGAGTATTTTAACATTATCGAGGATAAGACAGGGAAGAAGATCCCTATTAAGGTAAATGATGAAGTAAAAAGAATGCTTGAAAGCTATTGTTCAGGCAGAAATGACGATGAGTGGCTTTTCCAATCAAAGAAATGCTCCGCAGCATATTCGACGGACAGCAAGGGAAAAACGCCATTGGACCGCATACAAGTATGGCGTGACCTCAAAACAGCTGCCGAGAAATGCGGAATAGAAGAGATCGGCACACACAGCTTGCGCAAGACTTTCGGCTACTGGCTCTATAAATCTACAAACGACATTGCGCTTGTGCAAAAGGTGCTCGGGCACCGCTCACCGATGGATACGCTTCGTTATATCGGAATGGAACAGGAGTACATTGACAGTGCAACAACTGCATTATGCTTGTAACATATTCGATGTTCACCGCCTCGGAAAACTGTTTCGGGGCGGAATTGTTGTTTTCCTACAATTTTAATGCGTGGGTTTGTGCATATATACAAATATCTCGATAAGGTGATATTTTTTATAAAAACGTATTTACAGTATCTCGATAAGGTGATATAATATAATCAAGGTAAAAATAATCCACAAATCGAATTAAAAGGAGAATGAATAATGATTACTGTTAAAACAAACAAGGATTTATATATTACTAATGATACAGTGATTCCAGAATTTACAGATAGAATAACAGATATAGTTGTTCCTTCTGGAACGGAATTTAATGTGGTCGACATTCTTATAGACCGAGAAGGTGAAGCTTTTGGAAATTCGCACACAGCTTTCCTTTGCGATAATGCAGAATATAATATTACGGACTATATCGCATTGGAAGATATTGAAGACAAGTGCTGAATGGGGGCGATAAAATGGAAAACAATATTAAGGAACTCCGCCTTCGGGCAGGATTAACTCAGAAGGAACTATCCAAAAAATCTGGCCTTGTGCAGAGCAAAATATCGGAATATGAAGCTCTTGAACGCCTTGACAACATTACTATAGGCTCGATAAAAAAAGTAGCACAGGCTCTCGAAGTTACTGTAAACGACATTATATATCCTCTGCCAGATAGATCATATGAGGATAAAGTTCTCGATGGCGTAATGATTAATTACGCCGAGGATAAAGAAAAGGCCGAGGGCGGAGACGTTGATGCCGCAATAAACAATAGGTTTATTTGATATGAGCAAAAAAGAGAGTAAATATCCCGGACAAATCTTCGGCGGTTGGTTTGTCAGAGATATAGTTAAGGATGGCAAGCGCATTTATTGTAACTGCGTATGCCTAAATTGCGGAAAGCAACGCCAAATCAGGCAGGATGTGTTAAAAAGCAATCCGCCTATTTGCGAGTGTGGGCATAAAGCTAATGATTACACAGGCCGCATTTTTGGGTATTTAACTGTAAAAAGTAAAAACGATGACGGCAGTTATAAATGTGAGTGTGTGTGCGGCAATGTAATTGATGTATCGAGCGATAATTTAAGGCAACACACTAAAATGTCGTGCGGTTGCAAAAAGCAAGGTGCTAAGCTATTACCGAGGATATGCCGACAATGTGGCAATACTTTTGATGGCGGACCGAGGGCGTGGTATTGCCCAGAATGCCGTAAAATAAGGGCCGCAGAGAGCAAAAAACGGACAGCGGAGCGCCGCAAAAATGGCACGGTCGCTGTTATTGGAGGCAAAATGACATGTGAGATGTGCGGTCAAGAGTGCATCCGCAACAGCGCAAATCAGCGTTTTTGTGCCGATTGTGCAAAAATAAACGAGCAGCAAAAGGACCGGGAATTATCCCTCGCTTGGTATCATGATAACAAGGATGTTGTTAATCCAAAACGATATAAGCTGCGTAATTGTGGCAAATTTATGCAAGCGAGCATGTCAGAACTCGGGGAAGTCAAAAAAGTTTGTCAAGAGTGCGGAAAAATTTATGTAGGAAAAAATAAATCAAAATTTTGCTCAGATTGCTTAAGCAAGCACAGACAAAGCAGTTTACAGCGCAGCAAGCATAGTGCGTATATATTAGGCAGCGTAATGCACTGCGAAATCTGCGGCAAAGAGATAATACGCACCAACCCTAACCAAAAATATTGCCCGGAATGTAAAAAAGCGCACGCAACAGAGGTTGCAAAGCAAAGCAGAAAAAAGCAAAAAGAGATTAAAGCAAAAGAAATAAATATAAAGGAGTGCGAGATTTGCGGATATGAGTTTGTCCGTAAAAGCCCAAAGCAGCGATATTGCCCTGACTGTGCTTGGCAAAGGCGCAAAGAGAGCGCCCATGAATATTATTTAAAAACACATCCGCCCAAACCTCCTAAGCCTCCTAAGCCTCCTAAACCTCCTAAACCACTACAACCTTCTAAGCCTCCCAAACCGCCTAAAACCGAAGAGGAAAAACGAGAGTATGCACGTCAATATAACAAGGCAAGATATGACAAATATAAAGCAGACAGAGTTAAATACACCGATACATCGGTATATGATGCCTTTAAAGAGGCATTTCCGGCGGCATTTGAGGCTGTTGTACAAAAATATAATATCAATTTTAATGAGCTTGCCTCCACTCTTGAGGTATCGGTCAAGACAGTCT
This sequence comes from Oscillospiraceae bacterium, assembly GCA_022769565.1. Classification (GTDB taxonomy): domain Bacteria; phylum Bacillota; class Clostridia; order Oscillospirales; family Ruminococcaceae; genus UMGS363. The sequence continues at coordinate 6,143 of JALEJQ010000045.1, read as the reverse complement.
ACTCATGGCGGTATGGTATTGTACCGCAGCTTAAGCTACTAATGTATCTTTATCGCCAATACGGATCTGATATACTGCCTACTATACCTGAGGTCGGCAGCATAGAACGCAAGGATCCGATAGAGCCAATTGCGGATAGCTGGATAAGCAAAATGTGCGCCGATGCAGGCTACAGCATGGCGGCAATAGCGGATCTGATGCACATCACTCCTGTCTTATTTGATAAAAGATACAAAAATGGGATTGTTAGCCCAAAATCGGCAGTAGATTTGATGTTATTATTTGGATACAATCTTGTGGATAAGTTTTATCCACAAGATTAAACCTCCCACTCCGAGGATGCCGGGGGTGGGAGATTTTTATAAGTGTTTGTAGCCTGCACCGCCGAGTTGGGTTATTATAAGCTGTGCCAGTTTAGCATTCGGGTTTTTAATATTGACCGGGTACTGGAGTTTTTTCTCATATAAAAACATTAGTTAGCACCTCTTTCCCATGGCCACGGATCGTTGATCCAATCAAAATGTTCATCGGAATTGTTCTGAACAGCGGTAATAGGACCGTATTTTTCGATATAAAGCTCGTAAGCCTTTTTCCTTTTTTCCTTGATCTCATTGAATTTTGCAAGAGCATTTTTGTCGTTGGGATGAGTATCAAGATACAAATTTAAATCATAAAGATAAAAATCGTACATCTGAATTGCTCTAAGCAGGCTATTGTCATTATTTGCTCTCATTGCCGCTCACCTCCATGCCCTCAAAAGGGAAATCAAGGTTGGGGAAAACCGTACCTCTTTCCAAGGCTTTATTTTCTGTATACACTTCTCCGTAGCTCTGAAAAGGAACATAGCACATTGCAAGCGGCGTTTCAGCCGGAAACTTGCTCATATCCATATCATTATTGGTATTATTCATAATTTCTCCTTTCGCTGTTTTTAATTTCTACGTCCTTTTCATTATATGACGAAGAATACTGTTTGGTTAAACGTATGATTTAAAGTAACAGACTTTTATTTTTTCTGCAGTTGTTGAAAAATACGGCTTAATATGATAAAATAAAGAAAATAACGGTTGATTGGATGATTTGATGAAACGTCTTGCAATAGGAATACTTGCACACGTCGATGCAGGAAAAACAACGCTTTCCGAAGCGCTGCTTTACCGCACAGGCGAAATACGGAAACTGGGAAGAGTTGACCACGGAAACACATTTCTTGATAACAATTCTATTGAAAGAAGCAGGGGAATAACTATTTTTTCAAAGCAGGCTGTGCTTCGATACAATGACTGTATCATTTCCTTGCTTGACACTCCGGGTCATATTGATTTTTCGGTTGAAGCAGAGCGTGTTTTGCAGGTGCTTGATTATGCTGTACTTGTTATAAGCGGTTCTGACGGAGTTCAGAGCCATACCGAAACATTATGGCGGCTTCTCAGCAGGTATAATGTTCCCGTTTTTTTATTTATAAACAAAATGGACATTGCACAAAAGGGAAGCGCAGAGCTGATAAATGAACTGACAGAAAGATTCGGAACGGGTTTTGTTGATTTTTCTGCTGACAGAGATTCCGATGATTTTTATGAAGCGATTTCAATGTGTGATAATGTTCTTATGGAACAGTTTCTTGAAAAAGGCAATATCAATGATGAAGACATAACAGCTTCTGTTTCGGGGAGAAGGATTTTTCCGTGCTGTTTTGGTTCTGCTCTTAAATCGGAAGGCATAGACGAATTTATTGAAATTTTATGCATATATACGGCACAGCCTGTTTTCGGCAGTCAATTCGGAGCCAAGGTATTTAAAATTGCAGATGACGGTCAGGGCAACAGGCTTTCTTATATGAAAATAACCGGCGGAAGCCTTAAAGTCAGAACAGCTGTAAGCGATCATAACAAGATCTGGACGGAAAAAGTAAACCAGATACGCATTTATTCAGGCGCAAAGTATCAAAGTATAGATGAAGCGGAAGCCGGTACTGTATGTGCGGTAACAGGACTTAGCAAAACCGCAACGGGGCAGGGGATAGGAGCAGAACGTGATTCCTATTCGCCGGTTATTGAACCTGTACTCTCTTATAAAATAGATCTGCCTTCGGAAATAGATGCGCATACTGCTTTAATTAAATTACGCATTCTTGAAGAAGAGGATCCGCAGCTTCATATTGTCTGGAATGAGCAGCTTCAGGAGATCCATATAGCGTTAATGGGAAAAATACAGCTGGAAATTCTTAAAAGCGTTATATACGAACGCTTTGGAATGAAGGTGGATTTCAGTCACGGCGGAATAACATATAAGGAAACAATAGAAAACAAAGTTGAGGGTGTAGGACATTATGAACCGCTGCGTCATTATGCGGAAGTACATCTTATCCTTGAACCCGGAAAAAGGGGAAGCGGCCTGCAGTTTTGTTCAGAATGCAGGGAAGATGATCTGGACAGAAACTGGCAGAGGCTTATACTTGCAAACTTGCAGGAGAAAACTCATATAGGCGTTCTTACGGGTTCTCCTGTTACAGATATGAAAGTAACGCTCGTTTCCGGGCGTGCACATTTAAAACATACAGAAGGCGGAGATTTCAGGCAGGCTTGTTACCGTGCGGTACGCAACGGTCTTATGAAAGCCAAAAGCGTCGTTCTTGAGCCGAGGTATGATTTCAAGCTTGAAATTCCTAATGAATCTGTCGGCAGAGCATTAACCGATATTCAGCAAATGTCAGGTGAGTTTGATCCGCCTGTTTCAAACGGTGAAATGTCGGTCATAATCGGAAATGCTCCTGTATCGGAAATGCAGGATTATCATACAAGCGTGATAAGCTATACTCACGGCAAAGGACGGCTTATATGTACTGTCAAAGGTTATTATCCTTGTCATAATCAGGATGAGGTCATTGCGTCTATAGGATATGACCCCGAAAGCGACCTGAACAACTCTGCAGATTCTGTATTCTGCGCTCACGGGGCAGGCTTTAATGTAAAATGGAATGAAGTTTGTAATTATATGCACCTTGAAAGCACATTAAAAGAGCGTAAGGATGATTGCTTTTTTGAACCTATAACCCGGCAGCAGGTAAATTCCTACCGTGACAGGCTGGCCGAAGACAAAGAACTTATGGCAATATTTGAAAGGACCTACGGACCGATCAAGCGTGATAAACGTACTGCGATGCATACCGAAAAAGATGATATGTCTTCAAGCCGGAAACCCAAAGCCGCACCGCTCCCTAAAGGTCCGGAATATCTCCTTGTTGACGGATATAACATTATTTTTTCATGGGACGAGCTGAAAAAAGCTGCCGAAGAAAATCTTGATCTTGCAAGAAGTATGCTAATTAATACTCTATGCAATTATCAGGGCTTCCGTCAATGCAATCTAATTCTTGTTTTTGACGCATACAAGGTAAAGGGAGCGGTCGGAGAGGTCGAAAAGGTCAATAACATAACGGTCGTTTACACGAAAGAAGCGGAAACTGCGGATACCTACATTGAAAAAGCAACTCATGATCTTAGTAAAGAACATCGTGTAAGAGTTGCCACATCAGATAATCTTGAGCAGACAATAATTCTTGGAAACGGAGCTTACCGCATATCAGCTTCGGAATTTTATGAAGAAATAAAGCGAACTGAAAAGGCTATAAAGGAGTTTATTGAAGTATCACGTTAATAATCAAGGAGAATATGGATTTGAAGAATAAGATCAAAAAGCTGATATTTCCGCTTTTAATACTTATTTTTATAAGCTGTTGCTATTTGCTACCTGTATAAACCGATTTATTACCGCATTTATTGGGATGACAGAATAACGGGAGAATTTGGATGGACAGCTACTTAAACTTGATAAAAGTAATTTCCATTCAGATGAAGATAATTTAAAAGTGAAAGAAAATGACAGCGTAGCACATATTAGAATAAAAGGTGGAGAATACGGGGAGTATAAATTCAGTATCGATGTGCCTGATTTGGATGATCCGATTCAAGTAACAGTTATGCAGTTTAACTGGTGGAATGTTACTGATTTTTACTTGGATGTTGAAATTGATACTGTTAAACATAATTTTTTATACTCATACTCATATACATGGATCGCAGAAGGCGTTAGCCCTCCTGTTCTTTTGCCACAATATAATATATAATAAAAAAAGTAATATATCAGTGTGGCATCGTGGCATTGTGGCATATATATTCACAAACAACGTACCTACGTTATTTACAACATTCCTTAACGCGTTTTGAGGTGCTTGTCCTCAAAATGCGGATTGTAGCATTGTGACATATTTATGATTTTTATCTCCAAAATACACAATTACAACACAAATAATTTACAAAAACCCCCTCTAATAATTTGGAAAGGGGAAAGGATATGGTATAATAAAGATATGGGGCTCGCCACCCCATTTTACATATATTAAGAAAGTTAAAAGAAATATGGTAATAACAGTACCCAATAAAGAGGGTGCTGTTTTTTTATTCTATAAAGGGGCTGACCGCCAAGACATCAACGCCTGACACCGAAGAATGACATCGAAGAAAGACATCATAAATTTTTTGAACCACGCCCGAAGTCGTCCAGCGTTTTTTATATCTCTCTGGAAGCCTTTACACCATAGTGAACAAATCTAAAGGTTGGAAGAGAGATATAAAAAACGCATACCTCCCACTACATTGAGCAATTTCGCTAAATGGTACAGGTTTAGCGAAATTGAGGAACGCAACGGAGCGTAGCGGAGTGGAGTGGAGCAATTTAGCTAAACGGTTATTTAGCGAAATTGCGGAGTTGTGGAACCTTGCTCTGTTTTGTCCTATTCGGAGCGACAAAGTAGCAAATCCTACAAAATAAAACTCTAAACTTTGTGCAATATTACCCCCTTAAAAATTTGGAAACAATAAAATATTTGGTATAATTTGAACAGATGAAGGAAATAAAAAACCTTTATCTGTTCTTTCTTTTCAATTTAAAATGTTTATATAAAGGAGTTTTTGATTATGTCGCTACAAACTTATAATGTCGTTGGAACAATTGAGCGAAATGAAATAAGAGAAACAAATGGACGTAAATATAGATTGTTCCAAATTAAGCCCCTCGCTTGCAAAAAATTAATGAGCTTTTTTGTTTCTCCCGAGTATAAAAATGGGGATTCAAATAAAGCATTTTCTCAATTAGAAAGTGAAAAATTCAGAGCTGGAAGGCAAGTTAAAGTTACATTTTCAGCACTTAATTCTTCATTGTTCTTGTTTAACGTGAAAGAAGCTGAATAAACGTGGAAACTGCTGTAACACTTGAAACTATTTATTCGGCAATTCAAACGCTTCAAGAGTATAACGAAGAAAAAGAACAAGAAAACACAAATCAGCTTATAAAAGATATTGCTGATTCTTTATACTATTATGATTATTCATCTGACGAAAGCGGAACTATAACAGCTACTAGAGTTAATCGAATTGATGAATTAAATGAGAACCTTGAAAATGTAAATAATACACTTAATCATTTCTTCGTACTTGTTCTTGTTCTTATTACTACCGTTATACTCATTAAAACATTCTTTACTGGTTGGTAATCGATTATTACCAGTAATCGTTTACACATATATTACCCTTGCGCTTTTATTCTTATAAGAAAGGAGATTTTTTAATTTATGGAAACAGCTTCTAATGTTGCAATTGATTTGAGCGGTGTTGATTTATCCGTTATAGGTGAGACTATTTCTGGACTTGTTCCAACCTGCTTGGCTCTTATAATTCCAATTCTTGCTATTAGAAAGGGTCTAAGTTTCGTGCTTGGTATGATTCACGGAGCATAAAATCAATAATTGTTTATCTTTATTTCGGCGTGGCAATAGTCACGCCGTTTTTCATAGGTGGTGAAATTTAATGTTAAAAAGAATTTTATGTATATTTTTATCAATTTGTATAATGTTTAGTGTTTGTACTCTTTCCGTTTCTGCTGATGATTATTCGGGGATAGCTGGAGTAACACAAAACGATGTTGAGTATTTCAAGAAAGCTCTTGAACTTGCAAAAAAACTTGTGCGAGGTGAAATTTCAGTCGATGACGCATATAATGAATTTGTTTCAAATGCAACTGATTTAGTTTCTGACAATGTCAAAGACTTGCTCCATGTTGATGACCCTTCTTTGTTAACACCTAGA
>JALEJQ010000050.1 GCA_022769565.1 Oscillospiraceae bacterium | reverse complement strand
AGAAACCACAAAAGTTCCTGCTAAAACACTTTCTTTATCAAATTTAAATGAATTTGAAGAGTGGCAAAACAAGTATTATGATTATAACAGCGGAGTTTCTTTTTCAAGAGAAGATAACCCCAATATATTTACATATACAGGAGGTGCATACGATGCTATAAACGCATTGGAACGTGGCGGAGAACAACTTGAAAAAGCAAAGCGGTGCTATAGAAACAGATTGTCAGAATACGAAGGCATCGGCAATAAAATTTCCGAAGAGTTGTCAAAATTTAAGCTTCCCGATCCTATAAACGTGCGTCGTTCTGTCGGCAATGTTGATTATATAACGGGCGCCACTTCTTCCATTGAATATATGAAAAATTCTATCGGTAAAATATTCACCGAAAAAGGATTTATAAACACAACTGTGTGCAGTGATGCAATTTTACCATTTGGCGGTTATGGTAGTACAAGAACTGTTTTAGATATATATGCTCCAACGAATTCAAGAGGTGCATATATTTACAAAATATCTGAAAGTCCTGCCGAGTTTGAATACTTGCTCGACAAAAACACAAAATTCAAAATTGTTGATGCAGGAGAAAGAGAAGATGTTGACAAATATACAGGAGAAACTACCATAGAACGTTTTATGAAGTTAGAGGTGATTCCTGATGATTGAACATCCTACAATTTGGTTTGATAATTTCTACAAATACATACTTTCTCCCAAAAAACCTTCGTATGGCGACTTATGCATTTTATCTCCAAACGCCCCAACCGAAGCAAAAGAATCATACAACAAATACATTCGTTTAATCAAAAAATATATTCAATCTTGGGATTGTTTGATTTTTGAAAATCTGCGCATTATCGGCGTTGATAAAGAAAAACTTGCTGAATATACCCCAAAGGGCAAAGAACAGCTTGACATTCTTTTTAAGTTGATAAACAGCGGAGTTATTGACAACGACCCATTTATAAAGATTAACCGCCCCTAAAAAGGCGGTTTTTCTATGCCCGAATGAAAAAATGATACTATGGCAGCCAAAAAATTCAACAAGATAATTCATTAACAGATATGAAGTAACAACCAAAATCAAAACGACACAGGCTGAAAACAAAGGCAAAACAAACAAAAAATACCGTACCTTTCATTGCCCGAAAAGTACGGTTTTTTCGCATTTGGTGCGGATAATGTGACTTGAACACACACGGTATTGCTACCACTAGAACCTGAATCTAGCGCGTCTGCCGATTCCGCCATATCCGCATATCAGCATTAACTGTGCTGACTAATTAATTATACGGCAAAGCCTGCTAAAAGTCAAGTGCTTTTTGCTGATTTAATAAAATATTAATATTTTACGCCGCAAAAGCGCCCCATATTATGGGTATTATCACCGCAGGAAGCATATTCCCCACCTTGAATTTCTTGCCGAATGCAAGATTTACTCCAACACAGAAAATAAGCATCGAACCAATGCAGGAAAGGTCGGCAATGGACGTTTCCGTCAAAATCGGCTCGATAAGCCTTGCGCAGAGCGTTATCACCCCTTGAAGCACCGCAACGGGTATCGCAGAAAAAATAACGCCCTTGCCGTATGCAGCAGCGAAAACCGTTATTATAACAAAATCCAGCACAGATTTGGCAAAAAGCGTGGAATGATCGCCGTTTAAACCGTCCTCGATGGAACCGACCACCGCCATTGCGCCTATACACACCGTCAGCGAAGCAGTAACAAAGCCTTCCACAAATTTCGTGTCCTCTGAGCTTCTTGCCTTCTCCTTGAGCCACTCCCCGAAGTGCTCCATTTTGTCCTCGATATTGATAAGCTCACCTATAAGCGCTCCCACAGTCAGTGAAATTATCATAAGCATTGTTCCGTGAGTTTCAAGACCCTTTTCCGTTACCGCAAACAAACCCTTCAGCGCCCCCGAAACGCCTATAAATATGGTCGCAAGCCCAAGCACCTGCATTACGGTGTCCTGAAACCGCTGATTTATCCTGCTTTTGAAAAGCATTCCTATAATTCCGCCTGCAATTATAGCGGCGGAGTTGACTATTGTTCCCAGACCGTGCATTTTTATCTCCCGTTTCCCGAAAAACGCTGTCCGGCAGCAAATTCCGCCGGACAGCGCTGGTTTATTTGTACATTACATCAATATAATTTCCGATTATCTCAACGCACTTTTCAAAGCCGTGCTCGCTTGTGTTTATGCAGAGGTCGTAGTTGCGCACATCCGACCATTCGTGACCCGTGTGCGCCTTGTAATATGCGCTGCGCTCACGGTTTATCTTCTCAACCTGCTTCTCGGCTTCCTTACGGTCAAATCCGCATACGTCCATGGTGTTCTTAATGCAATTTTCCTTATCCGCCCAGATAAACAGCTTCAATGTATTTTTTCTGTCGGCAAGGATAAAATCTGCGCACCGTCCGATGATTATGCAGGGTGATTTTTTATCGGCAAGCTCCTTGATTATCTTAGCCTGATAGCTGAAAAGATTTTCCTCCGAAGTAAAATCGGCACTGTCCGGCTTTGAAATGCCGCCGTCATAGACCTTTGTCTTTTTGAAAAGACCGCCCTTTGACTTTTCATCGGCAAGACCGAAAAGCCCCTCGTTTATTCCGCTGTCCTCCGAAGCAAGCTTGATAAGATCCTTGTCGTAATAAGGAATACCCAGCTTTTTACTGAGCATTTCTCCTATCTGATGACCGCCGCTTCCGAATTCTCTGGCAATTGTAATAACAAGACCGTCCATATTAACTCTCCCCGAAAATATTTTACGTTTATTCTCCCAAGTATGCTTTCTTTACGGAATCGTTGTTCATAAGCTCGTGTGCGTCGCCGGAAAGAACGATCTTTCCCGTTTCAAGAACGTAAGCACGGTTTGCAATGGAAAGCGCCTTCTTTGCGTTCTGCTCAACCAGAAGCACCGTTGTTCCGCTTTCGTTCACCGACCGGATAATATCGAAAATTTCCGAAACATACAGCGGTGAAAGACCCATTGAGGGTTCGTCCATAAGTATGATAGAGGGGTGTGACATAAGCGCACGACCCATAGCAAGCATCTGCTGTTCGCCGCCCGAAAGAGTACCGGCGATCTGTGTGCGGCGTTCTTCAAGACGGGGAAAACGCTTAAAAACACCTGCAAGGGATTCTTCTATCTCCGCCTTGTCCTTTCTTGTGAACGCACCAAGCATAAGATTTTCGTAAACCGTAAGCTGCTGGAAAATGCGGCGTCCTTCGGGAACGTGAGCCATACCCATTGAAACTATCTTGTGGGCAGGAGTTTTCGTCAGCTCCGTTCCGTTAAAGGTAATGCTGCCCGATTTTGCGGGAACAAGACCTGTGATAGTGTGGAGAATAGTGGTTTTTCCTGCACCGTTTGCGCCGATAAGAGCGATTATCTCACCCTGTTCAACGTCAAAGGAAATGCCCTTGACAGCGTTTATTGCGCCGTAATAGACCTGTAAATTTTCAATATGAAGCATCGACATGGCATTTCCTCCTTATTCTCCAAGATATGCGGTAATGACCTTCGGGTCGTTAAGGACTTCCGTAGTGACACCCTGAGCAAGCTCCTGACCGAAATTAAGCACCGTAACTTTTTCGCATATGCCGGAAACCAGCTTCATATCATGCTCGATAAGAAGAATGGTCATATCGAAATTATCTCTTACAAAACGAATTGTGTCCATAAGCTCTGCCGTTTCGTTAGGGTTCATTCCGGCAGCAGGCTCGTCAAGGAGCAGCAGTTTGGGATTTGTGGCAAGGGCACGGGCAATTTCCAGCTTTCTCTGCTTACCGTAGGGAAGATTTGAAGCAAGCTGTTCCTTTTCGCCGTCAAGCTCAAAAACCTTAAGCAGCTCGGTGGCTCTTGCGTCCATTTCCTTTTCTTCCTTAAAGTATCTGGGCAGACGGAGAACTCCCTCAATAGCGGAGTATTTCTTCTGATTGTGCAGACCGACCTTTACGTTGTCAAGAACGGACATATCCTTGAACAGACGGATATTCTGGAAGGTTCTTGCAATGCCGTCCCTATTTATCTGCGCAGGAGGCTTGCCCGTAATGTTCTGTCCGTCAAGAGTGATGCTGCCCGAGGTAGGCTTGTAAACGCCTGTAAGCATATTGAAAACGGTAGTTTTTCCTGCGCCGTTAGGACCGATAAGACCGTAAAGCTGACCCTTGTATATGGTAAGGTTAAGGCTGTCAACGGCTTTAAGACCGCCGAACTGAATACAGAGATTTTTTACTTCAAGCATGGGAGTGTTTGTATTTTCGCTCATTTCGATTCACCTCCGACAGCCTTTTTCTTGGGTTTAAGCTTTTGGAACAAGGGCAGCGCTGCAATTTTTTCTCTGAGAGAAACAAAGTAAGGCGCATTGTTGAAAAGCATCATTACAATAAGAACAATTGCGTAAATAAGCATACGATAGTCGCCAAGCTCACGGAAAATTTCCGGCAGAGCATAAAGAATAACAGTTGCGATAACCGAGCCTCTCATGCTTCCCAGACCACCGAGAACGACGAATACAAGGATAAGTATGGAGAAGTTATAGTCGAACTTTTTAGGTGCAAGAACTGCCAGGGAATGTGAGTAAAGCACACCTGCAACGCCTGCAATTGCAGCCGAAACAACGAATGCGATAAGTCTGTACTTTGTAACGTTTATGCCAACGGACTGTGCGGCAATGTAGTTATCTCTGATAGCCATGCAGGCACGGCCTGTTTTTGAATCCACAAGGTTCATTATAACGACAAGACATATCATAAGGACAACGACCACAAGCAGAAGCGTTGTGTCCTGAGGGGCTTTAATGCCCTGAGCGCCCTTGAATACGTCTGTTACCGTAGCTGCGTCCGTTCCCGAAACGGGAGAAGCAAAGGAGAAGTGAACGCCGTTAACGTCCTTGACTATATAAATATTGTTTGCAATGCTCTTGATTATCTCGCCGAAGCCGAGGGTAACGATAGCAAGGTAGTCGCCCCTCAGACGAAGTACGGGTATACCGATAAGGAATCCGAAAATTGCCGCTGCAATGCCGCCTATGACAATTGCAAGGATAATTCTTATAAGAGGAACGGTTATTGTGTCCTGCGTAAGAATGGAGAACACGCCGCCGACGTATGCGCCAACGCACATAAAGCCTGCGTGACCGAGAGAAAGCTCGCCCAGAACACCAACGGTAAGGTTCAGGGAAACCGCAAGTATTATGTAAATTCCGATAGGGATAAGCAGACCGCTTAACTTGCTGCCGAGAATTCCTGCGGAGGAAAGAACGCCGCATACGATAAAGAATACAAGAACGATGCCGCAGGTTATAAGGTTGTTTACAGTAGTTTTTTTCATGTCCTGCGCCTCCTTATACCTTTTCGTTTATCTTCTTGCCCATGATTCCCGTAGGCTTAACGATAAGCACTACGATAAGCACAAGGAACACGATAGCGTCGGAAAGCTGAGAGGAAATGTACGCCTTTGACAGGTTTTCGATAACTCCGAGAAGTATACCGCCTATCATAGCGCCGGGGATGCTGCCGATGCCTCCGAAAACAGCTGCAACGAAAGCCTTGATACCGGGCATTGAGCCTGTGTAGGGGCTTATCTGAGGGTAAGAGGAGCAAAGCAGTGCGCTTGCAACGCCTGCAAGAGCGGAACCTATGGCAAATGTAAGGGAAATTGTAGCGTTAACGTTGATACCCATAAGCTGTGCGGCGCCCTTGTCCTCGGAAACCGCAAGCATAGCCTTTCCTGCCTTGGTCTTGTTGATGAAAAGGGTAAGGCATATCATGATTATTACGGAAACAACGATAGAAATTACGGTCTCCATTGAAATAGTAACGCCGCCGATCGTAACGGGAGCGATATTTTTTACGATAGAAGTAAAGCTCTGTGAAGCGGAGCCAAAAATAAGGAGCGCAACGTTCTGAAGCAGGTAGCTTACGCCGATAGCGGTTATAAGCACTGCAAGAGGAGGAGCACTTCTCAGGGGCTTATAGGCAACCTTTTCAACAAGCACACCCAGAACGGTGCAGACAACGATGCCGATTATTACCGACATCCATACGGGGCACCAAGCGGTGGACATTGCGGTAAAGATCGTAAAGCCTCCCACCATAATAATATCTCCGTGGGCGAAATTCAGCATTTTGGCGATGCCGTAAACCATAGTGTAGCCCAGAGCGATAAGTGCGTAAATGCTGCCGAGGCTTATTCCGTTTACAAGGTATGAAATGAAGCTCATCATAAGAGCCTTGACCCCTTTCTTTTTTATTCTTTTCTGCTGCAAATCAAAACATATCCGTCATATTCTCAAAGCGAAGGTGCTTTAATTTACAGCAGCTATATAAATTGCAAATAAGACCCGCACATCACAGCATCTTAAAAGATGCTGTGCAGTATATACGGGTCTTCAGATGCAAAATTAACTTGTTCCAAGTTAATTATTAATTTATGCCTTAATTAAAGAGCAGCGTAAGTACCTGTCTTTGTGCCGTCTTCGTTTTCCGTGATAACGATCTCCATAGCCTTAGGATCCTTTGTAGGCTCGCCGTCAGCTGTCCAGGTGATGTTACCTGTAACGCCTTCAACGGTGATCTCTGTCATAGCAGCCTTAAGAGCGTCGCAGAGGTCGGAAGCGGAGATAGAAGCGTCTGTGATACCTGCCTTTTCCATAGCAGCCTTTACAGCGTAAACAGCGTCGTAGCCGTCAGCAGCGAACTGAATGGGAACTTCACCGTTGTAAGCAGCCTTGTAAGCTGTTGTGAAAGCAACTGTCTTGTCGTCCTTTGCGTCTGCTGCGAAAGGAGTAAGGAGCATTACGCCCTCTGCAAGACCAACGTCTGCGCCCAACTGGTCGATAAGTCCGTCAAGACCGTCGCAGCCGAAATACTTAACGCTGAGACCTGCCTTGTCAGCCTGCTGGAGAATAAGAGCCGCTTCCTGATAGTAGATAGGAAGGAAAAGAAGATCTGCGCCGGATTCCTGAACCTTCTGGATCTGTACGGAGAAGTCTGTCTTGGAATCGGATGTGAATGCTTCTGCAGCAACTACTTCAAGATTCTGAACAGAAGCCTCTGCAACGAACTTTTCATAGATACCTGTGGAATAAACGTCGGAGCTGTCGTAAATTACAGCGACCTTGGAAGCAACATTGTTCTGTGCGATATACTGTGCGGAAGCGATACCCTGGTTGGGGTCGTTGAAACAGATACGGAAAGCGTTGTCGTTTGCAACACAGTCAACTGCGGAACCGGAAGGTGTAAGCTGGAACATATTGTCCTTAGCTGTTTCTGCCGCAACTGCGATGCAGGGGTTGGAAGTAACTGTACCGATAAGGAGCTTCATATCCTTATCCTTAAGTGTGTTGTAAGCGTTAACTGCTTTTTCTTCGTTGTGCTCGTCGTCCTGGAAATTGAACTCCAGCTTGATGCCGTTTACGCCGCCTGCTGCATTGATCTCGTCAACTGCAAGCTGGATGCCGTTCTTAACAGCGTTGCCGTAAACTGCTGCGCCGCCGGTAACAGGGCCAATGCCGCCGATAACCAGTGTGCCTGTGAAGTCGCCGGATGCTGCGGAAGCGCCGGCGCCGTCTGCGCCTTCGCTTGTGCCTTCATTTGAAGAACTGCTGTTGCAGCCTGCAAGGAAAGGTACTGTCATACAAGCAGCAAGGCTGAGTGCAAGAATTTTCTTTGAAACTTTCATTTATAAACTCCCTTTTCTCCGTCTGAATATATATTGAACACACAAGCCGCCCGACGGAAAGCAGCCTGCGCCGCACACCCGCTTTATTTTCTCTCAAAAGCAAAACGGGCGCACATTTCAGTACAATAATATAATACCTGTAGAACGTCAAAAAGTCAAGGTAAAAACAAAATGATATTTTCCGCCTTACAGGTTGTTTTATTAGTCATTTTACACATAATTTTAACATAAAATTATCTTTATGCGCATCTGCACTCGTATCGGGCATAACTTTAGGTTATATCACAAATATGAATAAAGCAAACCCAATTCCTGCAAATTACTTGTTTTGATACCATTCTCTGACGATTTTTTCCGTTTTTTTGCCGTAAATCGAGAAGCCTGTTTCATTTTCCCTGTCGGGGATAAAGGTGTACCAGTCCCACCAGAAGAAACCGCCGAACCATTCCTCGTTCCACATAGCCGTCATTGCGGATCTGTAGAAGTTAGCCTGCTCGTCCTCATCGTATGGCAGATCCTTGTGGGTGAAATCCCAGGGCATCATAGCGCAGCCTTTGGCGCTGCGGCAGCCTATCTCCATAAAAATTATCTTCTTGCCGCCGTGCTCCTCGGAAATCTCACGAAGATGCTTCTTTGTATTTTCCCAGCCTTCAAGCATACTTTCAAAGCTGTCCCCCGGCTTTTTTGCAACGGGATAGTAAGCTGAGGTGCCTATGTAATCAACGGCGTCAAACCATTTTATGTTGCGCTCTTTGCCGTGGTTTGCGTTGTAGACAAGCTTGCCGCCGTAAATTTTCCTTGTTTCGGCAATAAGGTTTCTCCAGTAATCCTCCTTGCGCTCCGTTCCAATCATCTCGCAGCCGATACATAGCATTTCGCAGCCTGTGTCCTGAGCTATCTCGGCATAGTGACAGATGAAAGCGGTATAGCAGGAGAACCACTCCTTCCAGTAGTCCACATCGCCCCAATCCGCTTCGGGGAAGCCGATATTTGCTCTCCACGTTCCGTCGGCGCAGTTGAGCATAGGCTTAAGACAGACCTTAAGTCCGAGAGATTTCAGCTTTTCTATTGCATGGCAAAGCTCCTTGTCCGTTGCACAGTGACGGTAGTCAAAGCCGAACTCGGTGGAATAAAAATGCTTCTGATATACCGTCATTGCAAGGCAAACCCAGTTTCCGCCCAGCGAAGCAAGGGCTTCCATAGACTCCTCCGCACGGGGACTTGTAAACATACCCTTACCTGCTCCGTAGCCGTAAGTAAATCCTTTTATATCCAAGATAATTCCTCCTTTTAGCAATTAGAGATTAGATGATAGAAGATAGAGGATAGAGCTTTAATTCCACTTTCCACTTTCAACTTTCCACATTTATTGTAAGTTTCTTTCCTGCATTGAAAAAACACAGCCGCAGTAATTCTGACGGTACATTCCGTACTGCTCGGAAAGCTCCGTTGAACGCTTGTAGCCGTTCTTTTTCTTAAAGTCAGAAACAAGGTAGCGCACGCCGTAGATTCCGCCAAGCTCCTCCCCTATCTCGTTAAGCTTGGGAGCGTTTTTGTAGGGGCTTATGGACAAGGTAGTGGTAAAATAATCGAAGCCCTTTTCCGCAGCAAGCCGGGCAGTTTCTTCAAGCCGCAGGCGGTAGCAGGCAAAGCAGCGTTCTCCGCCCTCTTTAATGTGTTCCAGACCCTTTACCGCAGCGTAAAACCGTTCCGAATGATAGCCTTCTTCCATAAAGCCCACGGGATTTTTAAACGGCATTTCGGCAATGAGCCGCTTCTGCTCGTCAATGCGTTTTATGAACTCCTCTTCGGGGTAAATGTTGGGATTGTAATAAAAAACCGTTATGGAAAAATATTGGGAGAGGTACTCCAGAACATAGCTTGAACAAGGAGCGCAGCAGCTGTGGAGCAGAAGCCTTGGCGGCTTATCGGGGGAAATGCCTGCCGTAATGCGGTCAAGCTCAAGCTGATAATTTCTTTTAACGGGAGCGTTCATCGCCGTTTTTCCTTTCTTTTCCGTTTTTGCCGCAGGAACCGGAGTAAGGACAGCCTGCGCAGCCGTTTCCGCAGGAATTGCGGTGCTTTACCATATAAACAACGGCGCAGACAACGGCAAAAGCAATTATGCCCAAAGCTATCCAGTCGGCAATACCCATAATTATAAACTCCTTTTGTTAATAAGTCAATGAAAATTCACAATCATATTTATAATTATACTGCAAGGCAAAGGAATTTGCAATAAAATTTTATTTCATACGGTCGGTATATATCCTAACAGTAATTAACAATAATTACTAAGATTTAATAAGTATGATTTCATTGACTTTACAATATAAATGTTATATAATTACTTGTAAATACGGTTAATAGAAACAACACCGCACAAAAATCGGCAAGCGGTCTTTGTGCGGTGTTGTCTTATGTTAAAGCATAAAAATTATCAATCCTTACGAGAATGGAGGGCATTGTTCTGCGCAAGAAGATATACACAATATTGATTCATACTGATACCGTCACGCTTTGCATCTTCCGCAAGCTGTTTGTGCAGGCTTTTGGGAAGTCTGAGCTTAAACTGTCCCGAATATTTTTCAGCGGAATCGGGACAGAAAACCTCTATACCGTCTTCAATAGCCGCTTCAAGCCATTCCTTTTTGGCATCAAGGGCATTTGCAACAGCTGATTCAACCGTTTCACCACAGGTAATACATCCGGGAAGTTCAGGAAAGGAAGCTATATATCCGCCCTCGACAGTATCGGGAACTATTTCCATTTTGTAAGGCATATTGAGATATTCATCAAAGGTTTTCATCATAGTTTACCTCGCTTTCAACTACAGCTTTTACCATATATTATACCAAGGTGTCATATATGGTGTCAACAGTTTTTTGGTTTTTCCATTAGGAATAAGAAAGGAGTCCCCATGCCACCAAAGAAAAAAAATGTACAAGCCATTACCTCCGCATTTCTCATAGCCGCAATGTGCCTTAACGGCGGCTGCAAAAAGGTGTCGGAGGACGCTTACGCAAGCATAAATTCCCTCGATACCTCCGTTCAACAGCCTGTGCTTACGACCTCCGAGCCGCCCGTAACGGAAGATGCGGAAACCCAAACCGCTGCGCCGGAAATCACGGAAACTGCAGCTACAGCTTCGGAGACCTTAAATACGGAGGAAGAAATTTCTGCGGAAGTTATAGCGGAAAGCGAAAGCACGACCGCCGAGACCGCTCCACCCGAAACCTCGGCAGCACCGCAGGAGACCTCCGTCCGCACCGCAGGAGTACAGACAGCGGCAAGAACTGCCGAAGAGACCTCCGCTGTTACCATACAAACGGAAAGTCCTCCGGAAATAACGGAAACCACAACCGTTTCAACCACCGTTTCGACCACTGTTTCAACTACCGTGTCAACAACGGCAGAAACCGCTGCACAGCCTGCCTTTGCGGTCACTCAGAACAGCTATACAGCTCTTAATTACAAAAAGCAGAAGGGAATATGGTTCTCCTATCTTGAATACAGCTCGCTGCTTATGAACAAGACCGCTTCGGAGTTCAGAACAAAGATAGGCAAGTGCTTTGACAACGTAAAGTCCCTTGATTTCAACACGGTCTACGTTCAGGCGAGAGCCTTCGGCGATGCATACTACGATTCGGAGCTTTTCCCTACGGGCGACAGGCTTAACGGTACTATCGGCGCAAAAGCAGCCTTTGACCCTCTTGAAATTATGATAGAAGAAGCCCACAGCAGAGGTATTTCGGTACACGCATGGATAAATCCCATGCGCCTTATGACCGACAGCCAGATAAAGTCCCTGTCCGACAGCTATACCGTAAAAAAATGGTACAACGATTCCTCAAAGAACGGCACTTATATCGTAAAATGTAACGACCGATGGTACCTTAATCCTGCTTATGACGAGGTAAAACAGCTTATCTCGGACGGAATAACGGAAATTGCCGCAAACTACGACATAGACGGCATACAGATAGATGACTATTTCTACCCCACCACCGACAGCAGCTTCGACAGCGCCGCATATAAAGCCTCGGGCACGGACAAGAACCTTGCAAAGTGGCGTACAGACAGCGTAAACAGTATGGTAAAAGCCATGTGCAAAGCGGTACACAGCGCAAACCCCACCGCCGTTTTCGGTATTTCGCCCCAAGGCAGCGTTGACAATAACGTTAACGACCTTTACGCAGATGTAAAAGCATGGTGCAAGTCGGCGGAATACTGCGACTATATACTTCCTCAGATATACTACGGCTTTGAGAATCCTGCTCTCCCCTATGCAGATACGATCGCCCTCTGGAGCGAAATGACTTCATCGGGAAATGTAAAGCTGGTAATAGGTCTTGCAGGATATAAAATAGGTATAGCAGACAACTATGCCGGAAGCGGAAAGAACGAGTGGATAAACAATTCCGATATGCTTGCAAGACAGATAGCCCTTGCGGAAAAGCTGGGAAATTACGGCGGAGTGGCAATATTCCGTTACGGCTCCCTGTTCACCCCCGATTCATCTGTATCAAAACAGGTAAGCAAAGAACTGGAAAATATAAAGAAGTAATAACAGAAAAGATGCTGTTGCACGTTAAGAAAATTATAAAAAAAATGGGCGGCTGATAGCCGCCCCTACAAAATAAATGCGCTAAAATACGCAGTTTAATGTAGGGGCGGATATTATCCGCCCGCAATTTTATAATTAACGTGCAACAGCCGCTTTGAATTTAAAGCGATCGTCCTCAGACGTTTATCAGCTTCAAGATCTCCTGCTTAGGGATAGCGCCCACCGACTTCTTAACTATCTTTCCGTCCTTTATAACAACAAGAGTGGGTATGCTCTCAATGCCGAAATCCGCAGCAAGTGCGCCTTCCTCGTCAACATTGACCTTGCCTACCTTTACCGCAGAGGTTTCCTCCGCTATTTCGTCAACAAGAGGCGATACCATCATACAGGGTCCGCACCATGACGCCCAGAAATCAATAAGCACAGGCTTATCCGACTTCATTACCTCGTTTTCAAAATTTGCCGCTGTTATTGTTACTGCTGACATAAAATCATCCTTTCCAATGTGAACCACAGCTTATTTGCTCTTATAATAAAGCATACAATGACAAAAGCCCTCGAAATCCGGGTCCTTTATCTGCTCACGAAACTCCCTGCACATACATCTGTTGTCCTCCGTCCTCTGCAGACGGCAGGGGCAATAGCCTCCCGTGCGCTTCAAGCCCTCTTTTACCTTCTCGACAACTGCCTTGTCCGTATTAAATGTTATTTTCACGCTCAGTCCTCCGCATCTCCGCCCTGCTCCACAGGAAGCTCGTCCTTTTCCTTGGGCGGTACATATCCCTCGGGCAGCGGCTCCTTTACGGCAATAAGGAATTTAATGGTTTTCCCCTCTTCCGAAAACATTTTCTCATGCTCCGTTTCAAAATTCGGGGAATAATCCGTGCTGTGAAGATCCCTCGTAATAAATTTCACGCTAAAGCCCGAATGCTCGAAATAAGGCAAAGATTCCTCAAAAAGCTCGTCATCGTCCGTCTTGAAGTGTATCTCTCCCCCGTCTTTAAGGAACGTTCTGTACTGCATAAGCTGACGGGTGTGGGTAAGACGACGCTTCTTATGCTTTTTTCTCGGCCACGGGTTGCAGAAATTTATGTAAATACGGTCTATCCTGTCATTTTCGTCAAAGGCGGTGTTTATCATTGCTATATTCTGGGAAACAAGCCTTATATTTTCCGGCTCTCTGCCCAATTCATTTACAATAGTACGCCTTGCAACAGCAAGCATCTCGCTCTTTATGTCAAGTGCAAGCCAGTTTATGTCGGGATAATACATCGCCGCCTGAAGCACGAACCGTCCCTTTCCGCAGCCAAGCTCGGCGTAAACAGGCTTATCGCTGCCGAAAACGGTGTTCCACCTGCCCTTGTATTCCTCGCCGTGTTCGATATAGAACGGACAAGCCGCAAGCTCGGGTCTTGCCCATTTTTTTCTTCTCATTCTCATTGTATGTAAGTCCTTTTCGCTTATTTATTGAAGGAAAGCTCAATGCTTCCGATGTCCGTTTTAAGACAGGTATACTTCACTCCGGCAGCATCCAACATACGCTTTGAAGCAATGGTCGCTTCGCTGTCGGCGTACTTGTCGTAAAGGTAAACGACCTCCTTTATCCCCGACTGGATTATAGCCTTTGCGCACTCGTTGCAGGGGAAAAGATCGACGTAAATACGGGAATTTTTAAGGGATTTTCCGTTCGAATTGAGTATGGCGTTAAGCTCGGCGTGAACGACGTACTTGTACTTGGTGTTCTCGCCCTCCCTTGCCCAGGGGAAAACATCGTCCGAGCAGCCTGCCGGGAAGCCGTTGTAGCCTGTGGAAAGGATTATGTTGTCCTCGCTGACGATGCAGGCGCCCACCTGAGTGTTGGGATCCTTGCTGCGCTTGGCGGCAAGAAGAGCCACTCCCATAAAGTATTCGTCCCAGTTTATATAATCGGTGCGTTTCATATCATCATCCTCACTTTTTCCGCATACCTGTCCTGCGGTTTGATTCCTGAAACATTATAGCATATTGCCATAAAAAAAGCAAATTTTTTTATGTAATAAAATTTTGCATAACTGTTGATTTTACATATTAAATATGTTATAATTTAACCGTATCTATGAAAATTGTATGAAAATATATGAAAAATTTGCCGTAAAGGCGGCTATGGAGGATCAGAAATGAGCTATAAACAGGAATTTATCAAATTTATGGTAGAATGCGGAGTGCTTACCTTCGGTGATTTCACCCTTAAAAGCGGAAGAAAAGCCCCCTATTTCGTTAACACGGGCAACTATAAGACGGGCGCACAGCTTGCAAGGCTCGGCGAATTCTACGCAGCCTGCATTAAAGAGAACGGCATCGAAGCCGACACCCTTTTCGGACCTGCTTACAAGGGCATCCCCCTTTCCGTTTCCGCCGCAGTTGCGCTTTACAACAAGTACGGCATTGAAGTAAACTACTGCTTCGACAGAAAGGAAGCAAAAGATCACGGCGAAGGCGGTATGTTCGTCGGCAAGAAGCTGACTGACGGCGAAAAGGTGGTCATCATCGAGGATGTTATGACCTCCGGCAAGGCTCTTAAGGAGGTTATGCCCAAGCTGACAGGCGAAGCAAAGGTAAACGTTACGGGAATGGTAATAACCGTTGACAGAATGGAAAAAGCCCTTAATTCGGACAATTCCGCCGTTCAGGAAGCATATAAGGAATTCGGCGTAAAGGTTTATTCCATAGTTACAATAAACGATATTATCGACGCAATAAGGGACGGAGTTATCGGCGGCCGGGAATACCTTGACAAAATGCTTGAATACAGAAAAACTTACGGCGTAGAAGCCTGATTTACAGTCTTCCTGCGGCAGCGGCGCAGGATGCCTGCTATACATAAATTTTTTACCGCTGAGAAACGGAGTAGAAAATGAGCGTAAAATTTGATCTCACCGCAGCGGCGGCGGAGCTTCTTGATTCTGTCATTTTTATGGACAAATCCCCAGCATACGCCGCATTCAAAGAGGAAATCGAGAAGATCCTTGCAGACTTCAACAAGACCAAGCGTTTCGGCGGAAACACCGATATTGACGTAAAGGCTCTTGTAAGCAGCTCGGAGGACACTCTCCTGCATATGCAGAGGGCGTACCTTATCTGGACCTTCAACGAGGACTACGGCAAGAAGCCTCAGAATGAAACAGAGTACAGCAAGTTCCTCAAGCTGTTCGTAAAATCTCAGGAAAAGGCTCTCACAGAGATCAACGGCGGCAGCAAGACCGTTGATGTTACCGGCATTGACGCATTCATAAAGAAATTTGTAGGCGAGATCTCCGCAAAGCCGGAGCTTTTCAACAGCCTTAAGGAATTTTTCTCCGGCTACGTTTACGGCTACTTCTTCAACTACCTTAACGAGCAGACGGTCATGCGTGATTACGCAGAATTTCTTGTCTGCCTCGGCATCATGTCCAACAAGATCTCCACTTCCGAAGCTCAGAAGCAGGAAATACTGCCGAAAATGGCTCTGCTCCTTAATAACGACCGCTTCAAGTACATAAGCGGAACCGTTCCCCTTGAAGTTATGTTCAACATCGTTTACGACCGCTTTGAGCTTACCGGCATAAGCGAAGAAGAGGACAGCATCATCAGATCTGCTCTTAAGGAATATATGATATCCAACTATGAGTTCCGTGAGGGCGACGGTCTTATTTCCGACTCTGTTGTAACAAACGTTATGACAAAGCTCAACAGCCGTTATATCTGCGCAGCCAACTTCGTTTCCGACCTTCACAAAAATTCTTTCGATGGCACAAGGACCTTCCTTGACGGCGATAAGAATGATATGGGCGACTATACCTACGACAAGCTGCTTTCTATCATTGATATGAAGTGCAAGGAAAATTT
Source organism: Oscillospiraceae bacterium (assembly GCA_022769565.1). GTDB lineage: Bacteria > Bacillota > Clostridia > Oscillospirales > Ruminococcaceae > UMGS363. The sequence goes on along the minus strand of JALEJQ010000050.1, from coordinate 7,849 downwards.
CGACAGCTACTATACCTCCAACAGGGACACTGTTATCGAAACCGCTCTCAGCGCCGACTGCAGAGGCTACAAGTACCCTCTCGTTTTCAGCAATAACGGAGAGTTCTGGTTTGCCGACATTTACAAGGAGCTTATTTTCCCTGCTACAGACAAGGCTGCTTTCGTTCCCGTAGAAGCAGAGGATCTTCCCATTGCGGAATTCCCCTTCACCGATTCTGCGCTTAAAACAAATATTATCCGTTTCCTGGGCGGCCTTGAAACAGAGGGCTACACCGTCCGCAGCGACAAGATGCCTCTTATTACAGAAATGAAGCAGATAAAGAAATCGCCCTTCTCCGATGCCGAAAAGCGTATGCTCATACTTGAAAAGCTGCTTTATGTTATTTCAGGCAATATGGACGAAAAATCATATATGCACCTGCTCAACGACTGCGTATTCGACACAAAGCTCTATGACGACTATATCCGCTACAGAATGGATTGCCTTTTCAAGGACGGCATAAAGAGCCTTGACGCAAAGAAGAAGCTGCTTGACAATATCAACAGCATCAGCTGAAAAAAAAAGACCCTCAGCCGTCAAGGAGCGAACGCATTATGAAAATTAAAAAATATACGGCGGCGTTATGCCTTTCGGCGGCTGTTTTGCTGACCTCCTGCGGAATGTACTCAAAGGACGATAAGCGTGTTCTTGACGCAGTGGAGCTTTACGATTCGGGAGATTACAGCGGCGCTCTTGCCGAGCTTACGGACGCCGCAGCTATGGATTTCAAGTCAATGAATCCCGAGACCTACTACTTCTATCTCGGTGAGACATACTTCAAGCTGGAAGATTACGAAAAGGCGCTTGAAGCTCACAGCAAAGCCGTTGAGATAAAGCCGGATATTTTCAAAAGCTGGGTTACTATAGGTGTGTGCCAAAGGAAGCTGGGCAACGATACCGAGGCGCTCAAAGCATACGAAAATGCTCTCCGGTATGACCCGGAAAACGCCGATTCCGTAGGGCTTTACGTCAGCCTCGGCACCCTTTACATCTCCAAGGATAAACCCTACACAGCAATAGACTATCTTGAAAAGGCGGCGGCAATATATCCCGAACAGCCTGCCGCTCATGCTTACCTTGCCATTGCCTACGCTATGGCTTACGAATATGAAAAATCGGATGAACAGCTTGTTCTCGCCTCCGGCTACAACTATGAAAACATTGAAGCCGTAAAGGAGCGCATCGAAGAAATAAAGCGCAGATGATTTTCTTTTGAACGGAGATTTTGTATGCTTGAAAACGCACTTGTCAATAAAAACAAATCCGCGGACTATAAAGATATGACAGGACAGCTTGAACAGAACCTTTCGGCGCTTCAGCAGAAGATACGGGATAAAAAGCTGCCCGTTATAATCCTGCTGGAGGGTTGGGGAGCTTCGGGAAAGGGTCAGCTTATTTCCGATATAATCAAAATGCTTGACCCCCGTTTCTTCAAGGTCTATTCCACTATGCCTGCCAACGAATACGAAAAGCGCTACCCTCTTATGAAGCGTTTTTGGGCGAATATCCCCGAATACGGCTCAATGTCTATCATGGACAGAAGCTGGTATCAGGAGCTTGCCATTGCAAAGCTTGAAGAGGGCATCTCTCAGGAAGAATACGAACGCCGCATAAGATCCGTCAACACCTTTGAGCGTCAGCTTACCGACGACGGATACCTTATCATAAAGTTTTTCCTCCACATTTCCCGTCAGGAACAGAAAAAGCGTTTCCTCAAGCTAAAGGAGGACAACTCCACAAAATGGAGAGTTACCGAGCTTGATAAAAAGCGCAACAAAAACTACGATGTTTACTACAAGCAGTTTGACGATATGCTTGTCAAGACTAATACCCCCTGCTGCCAGTGGAAGATAATCGACACCACCGACCGCAGATTTACCCGTTTTCAGGTTTTCAACGTTCTTGTGAGCCAGATAACCAATGCGGTCAATTCCGAGCCTGTGAAGAAGGTTGAGCCTCCCGTTTCAAGCCTTTTCGGACTTGTTCCCATGCCGAAGCTTGCCGATGTGCGGCTTGAAGGCAAGGAGCTTCAGCCCTCCAAGTATTTTGACGAGCTGAAAAAGGCACAGAAGGAGCTTTCAAAGCTCCACGGCAAGCTGTACAAGAAAAAGCTGCCCGTAGTGCTGGTCTTTGAAGGCTGGGACGCTGCAGGAAAGGGCGGCGCTATAAAGCGTATAGGCACGGCTCTTGACCCGAGAGGCTACGAGGCTGTTCCCATTGCCGCTCCCGACAAGCATGAGCTTAACCACCATTACCTGTGGCGCTTCTGGAATGTTCTGCCAAAAACAGGACATATAACCATATTCGACCGCTCATGGTACGGCAGAGTTATGGTTGAACGCATTGAAAAATTCACGCCCGAAGAGCGCTGCGCTATGGCTTACCGTGAAATAAACGAATTTGAGCAGGAATTGACGGAGTGCGGAATAACCGTAATGAAATTCTGGCTGCAGATAGACAAGGACGAACAGCTCCGCAGGTTCACCGAGCGTCAGAACACGCCTGCCAAGCAGTGGAAGATCACCGATGAGGACTGGCGCAACAGGGAAAAATGGGATCTTTACGAAACTGCCGTAAACGAAATGATAGAAAAGACCTCCACCGAGTTTGCGCCTTGGAATATTATCGAGGGCAACAATAAAATGTACGCAAGAATAAAGATAATGAATCTTATTATCGACAAGCTGAACAGTATCATAAAGAACAGCTGACATTTTGTCTGATCTCTGCGATTTTTGGCGAAAAAAAATTTTTAACACTTTTCCTTTTCAGATGTAAATTTTCTGCACTTTAAAAGGTAAGATTTATTCATTGTTTTATTTGATTTTTATGCTATAATTATTATAAAGGCTGTGAGGGGTAAGCAATTATCACAGCCGTTGATTTTTTGTTTAAAGGGGTTCTCTTTAATTGCCAAACCGTATGTTCAGGCATTATCCGTGTCTGTTGTAGGTTGGCAATTAAAGAGGACTATTTGTTTTTGCCGAACGGCGTTTCATTTGGAAAGGATGATATTCTATGGTAGAAATTCTGCTTCCTGCTTATAACGGAGAAAAATATCTGTGCGAACAGCTTGACTCCATTATGGAACAGACCTTCAAGGACTTTGTAATAACCATAAGGGACGACGGCTCCACCGACAGCACCCCGGAAATAATCGAAAAATACTGCAAAAAATATCCAAGCAAAATAAGAGCACTCCCTGCCGGCGACAAGCCCTCCGCCGATGAAAATTTCAGATACCTTATTGCAAACGCCAACAGCGGAAGCTACTTTTGCCTTTGCTGTCAGGACGATGTGTGGGAGCCAACCAAGCTGGAGCGTGAAATGGCGGTCATGAAGCGTGCTGAAAGCATATCCGGTGAGCGCACTCCGATACTTGTTCACTGCGATATGACTATTACCAATGAAAAGCTATCTTTGATGGAAAAATCCTATGTAAAATTTGCCAACATAAAGCCTGAGGGATTTTCTCTCAAAACAATGCTTGCCGAAAACTGCGTGGTAAGCTATACCTGTATGTTCAATATGGCGCTGCTTGCCATTTCAAGGAATATTCCCGACAACGCCGTTTCAGCAGCGTGGTGGATCGCCCTCAACGCCGCAGCCTTCGGACGGGTCGAGTTTATTTCCGAACCTCTTGCCCTGTACAGACAGCACGAAGGAAACCTCCACGGCGCAGTAGGCGGACGCTTCACGGACATTATCAAGCAAAACAACAAGTTCGGCATCAGCAAATTCGCTACACAGAAAAGCTATTATCAGGCTGAGGAATTCCTCAAGATCAACGAAAGCAGGCTCAATCCCGAAAAAAAGAAGATCATAGAGACCTATGCATCCTTCATCACCGCAGGAAAATTCAAAAAGGTCATGCAGGCGCTTTTCGGCGGATATGCCAAAAACAGCCTTCTTGCTTCCATAATCCAAGCAGTAAACAGCTGAACAAATATAAACGTCTGCCGCAAAAGCACATTGCGGCAGACGTTTTTGCATTACCGAAGCGATGACAGTTACCGGCTGCGGTTCTGATTCTGATTGCGGTTCTGCTGTTCGTTCTGACGGTTCTGGTTCTGATTCTGCTGATTGTTGTTCTGATTCTGACGGTTCTGATTGTTGTTCTGCTGATTGTTGTTCTGCCGGTTCTGATTCTGCTGATTGCAGTTATTGTTCCTGTTCTGATCGTTCATTTTCATTTCTCCCATAATTTTTATACGTTCCGTTGTTGAAATTTCTTCAGCAATGGTGTATAATAGTATTGATTGATATTCGGCGTTGACCGAAAACCATCATTTATTATATTCAAAGGATTGATATTTATGCACAGCTGCGGAATTTTGCTTCATATTTCATCTCTGCCGGGAAAATACGGAATAGGTACCATGGGAAAAAATGCGTACCGTTTTGTGGATTTTCTTAAAGAAAGCGGTCAGGAATACTGGCAGATACTTCCTATCGGACCCACAGGCTACGGCGACTCGCCCTATCAGTGCTACTCGGCTTACGCAGGAAACCCTTTGCTCATCGACCTTGATATGCTCATTGAGGACGGTCTTATAAACAGCGACGACCACGACCTTCAGGTGCTTGAACAAAAGCATAATTTTGCCGACTATGCGCAGCTTTACAGCTTCAAAAACGTTATTCTCCATAAAGCAAGCGCAAAATTCTTCTCTACAGCAGATATGGCACAGCTTGCCTCGTTCAAAAGATTCTGCGCCGAAAACAACTTCTGGCTTGAAGATTATGCGCTGTTTATGTCGCTGAAATACCTGTTCCGTCAGGTAATGTGGACGGAATGGGATGACGATATACGCCTGAGAAAGACCGAAGCCGTTGAAAAATACACCGAAGAGCTTGCGGAGGATATACGCTGCTGGAAATTTATACAGTACAAGTTTTTTGAGCAGTATTCCGCTTTGAAGCAGTATGCAAACAAAAACGGAATAAAAATTTACGGCGATATGCCGATCTACGTTTCAATGGACAGCTCCGACATCTGGGCTAACCCCCACCTGTTTATGCTTGACGAAGACCGCCGACCCACAAAGGTGGCAGGCTGTCCCCCCGACGACTTCTCCCCTACGGGTCAGCTTTGGGGCAATCCTCTTTACAACTGGGATAAAATGGACGAGGACGGCTACGCTTGGTGGATTTCAAGAGTGGATTACTCGGGAAACCTGTTTGACCTTACAAGAATTGACCATTTCAGAGGATTTGAGAGCTTTTACGCTATCCCTGCCGAGGATAAGACCGCAGAAAACGGCGAATGGCTGAAAGGTCCGTCAATGAAGCTGTTTAACGCAATAAAAGCGGCGCTGGGTGAAGTTAAGCTGGTAGCGGAGGACTTGGGATTCCTTACCGATGAAGTAAAGGCAATGCTTAAGGAAGCCGGCTATCCCGGAATGAACGTGCTGGAATTTGCTTTTTACGGAAAAGAGGACAGCAATTACCTGCCCCACAACTATGTAAGAAACAGCGTGACCTATATCGGCACCCACGACAACGACACCGCCTTAGGCTGGTTTGATTCACTTGAAAAGAAGGACCGTAAGTTTGCGAAAAAATATATGGGACTTAACAAAAAAGAGGGTATATGCGGCGGACTTATAAGAACAGCCTTTGCAAGCGTATCCGACCTTGTAGTGATACAGATGCAGGACTACCTTGAACTGGGTTCCGAGGCGAGAATGAATATTCCCTCAACCATAGGCGGAGGAAACTGGGCGTGGAGAATGAGCGAAAACGACCTTACGCCGGAGCTGTCAAAGCGTATAAGAAAGTATGCGGAAACCTATTTCAGAATGCCTGTTGTAAAAAAGGTCAAAGTTAAGAAGAAGTAAGACTGCAAACTCCTTGCCCCGACAGCGAAGCGATAACGGGAGTCCAGAGGGACTATTTCCTCTGGACTCCCGTTACGCTTTGCGGTGGGATACAGCACCGTTCTTTCTTACAAAACCTTACTGAGAAAGCTCTTCAATCTTTCACTCTTCGGATTGCCGAAAAATTCATCCGGCGAGCCTTCCTCAAGTATGGAGCCGCTTTCCATAAACAGCACCCTGCTTGCAACTTCCCTTGCAAATGCCATTTCATGTGTTACCACTACCATGGTCATATTCTCCTGCGCAAGCTCTCTCATAACGTTCAGTACCTCACCTACCATTTCAGGGTCAAGAGCGGAGGTCGGTTCGTCAAAAAGCATTACGTCAGGCTTCATGCAAAGCGCTCTTACTATTGCTATACGCTGCTTCTGACCGCCCGAAAGCTGATTTGGGTACGCATTTGCTCTGTCGGCAAGCCCAACTCTGCTGAGAAGTTCCATAGCAACCGCTTCCGCTTCTTCCTTGGACTTCTTCTGCAGCTTCATAGGCGCAATGGTAAGGTTCTTCATTATATTCATATGTGGGAACAGGTTGAACTGCTGGAAAACCATTCCCATTTTCTGTCTGTATGTGTTAATGTTGTTGCTCTTGTCGGTTATATCCGTTCCCTCAAAGAAGATTTTTCCTCCCGTGGGAACTTCCAGGAGATTAAGACAGCGGAGAAAGGTGCTTTTTCCCGAGCCTGAGGGACCTACAACGAAAACCACATCGCCCTGTCTGATCTCGGCTGAAACACCGTTAAGTGCCTTCTTTTCCATCTGCGAAAACTGCTTTTCGAGATTTTCAACCTTTATTAGTACCTCTTTTCCGTCAGTGATCACTGTTTCTCAGTCTCCTTTCAAGCTTGCCGAAAACATATTCAAGCAGGCATACTATTGCAAGATAGATCAGCGCCACCGCAATAAGGGGCATAAATGCATCGTAAGTACGGCTTCGGATAATGTCTGCGCCCTTTGTAAGGTCCTGCATAGCAATATAGCCGGAAACGGAGGTTTCCTTCAGCAGCACTATAAACTCGTTGCAAAGCGCAGGAAGCACATTTTTGAACGCCTGGGGAACTATAACGTATACCATAGTCTGTGCATAGTTGAAGCCCAGACTTCTTCCTGCCTCAAACTGTCCCTTGTCTATGGACATTATTCCTGCACGGACTATTTCCGCAACGTAGGCTCCCGAGTTTATTCCGAAGGCTATTATGGCAACTAACGTCTTTGAAACCGCAGACGAACCGAATATTACAAAGTAAATTATAAGGAGCTGTACAACGACAGGCGTTCCTCTTATAACGGTAAGATAAATGCGGCATATGAAATTAAGCGGCTTAAGCTTTCCCGTCATATCGTGAGTTGAGCGTATTATCGCAACTATAAAGCCAAGCAGGATACCCACAAGCACCGCCGCCACCGTGACCTTAAGCGTTACGGCAAGACCATCGGTAATGTATTTCCACCTGTCCGCCTCAACAAAATTAAGGATGAATCTATCCTTAAGATCCTGAAAAAAATCTGCCATTGCACCGTTTCCTTTCGGTTAATTATTCGGCGGTAATATACTTATCAATGATCTCCTGAAGTTTGCCGGAATCCTTCAGCTTCTGAATGGAAGCGTTGATCTTGTCAAGAAGCTCTGTGTTTTCCTTTGCAACGCAGATAGCGTACTCTTCATCTGTAAAGGACTCATCAAGTATCTTAAGCCCCTGATTCTGTGCAACGAAAACCTTGGCAGGCTCTCTGTCGATGATAACAGCGTCTACCTTGTCCTGATTAAGCGCCTGAACAGCCTCAAAGCCCTTGTTGTAACGTTCGATAGCTGCGTCTTCAATATCCTCGGAGTAAATGTCGCCTGTAGTACCGAGCTGTACACCTATACGCTTGCCTGTAAGGTCATCGGGAGAAGCGATAGCGGAATCTTCCTTAACGATGATTACCTG
>JALEJQ010000015.1 GCA_022769565.1 Oscillospiraceae bacterium | reverse complement strand
CTATTACGATGGAATTATCCACGATTCAAAGCTCTTTGAAGAAATGGCTGCGGAATGTGAGGAAAAGCGTCAGTATTACCTTACAAGAAAGAGCCAGCTTGAGGAAGAACTTGAATCAGCCACAAAAGTGTTTGAGGACTCTGAGAGGTTTATCAGACTGCTTAAAAAGTATGATTACATAACCGAGCTTTCTTCGGAACTCCTTAACACACTTATTGAAAAAATCACCGTTGGTGAGAAAACATATGTTGAACCCAACAAAGTAGTTCAGAAAGTGAAGATTTACTATAAATTTGTCGGACTTGTCGGCAAGTGTGAGTAAAATGAAAAGTGGGTCACTTTAACGACGGGTGGGGTAGCCACATCGTTCAAATCCGAACTCTTTACAGGGTTCGGATTTTTTGTTTTCTATCCGGGGAAAGCGGTATTTGGTGTAGTGGTCAGAATTTAATATGAATTTATGACTATAAATTCCTTATAAAACAGTACAATTTGACTTTCGCCTTGAAAACATATATAATTATAAATATCGCAAAAGTCAAAAGAGGTACTTACAATGAAAAAAATATTTGTAATAGATGATGATATATACATAGGCAATCTTCTCGAAGATGCTCTTACAGGAGGGGGATATTCCGTGAAAAGGGCATATTCGGGAACAGAAGCTCAGCTCTTGCTGTCAAATGAGAAGCCCGATTTAATACTTCTTGATCTTATGCTGCCCGGACTGTCGGGGGAAGAACTTCTTCCAAATATCAAGGATATCCCCGTTATAGTTGTAAGCGCAAAGGCTGATACTGCCGATAAGGTGGGACTTCTTCTCGGCGGCGCTGTTGATTATGTGACTAAGCCCTTTGACCTTGAAGAGCTGCTTGTAAGGATAACAGTACAGCTTCGCAGGAATGATAACAGTGTTGCAAATGTTCTTCAATTTGATGATATTACTTTATATAGCGATACATATATCGTAAAGATCGCAGATAATGAGATACGTCTTACCCGGACAGAATGTGCAATATTGAAACTGCTTATGCAGAATCCGAAAAATCCCGTCAGCAGAAGTGCGATACTCGATAATATCACCCTTGATACGCCCGACTGCACGGAACGCTCCCTCAAACAGCATATCAGTAATATCCGTCATAAATTGCAGTCGGTAAATGGCAAGGATTATATTGAAGCGGTTTATGGTATCGGGTTCAAGATGAAATCTTGACCAATTCTTGACTTTTCCTTTGCCGCTTTCTTGACCATTGCGTGTTATTATGTTTTCAGAAAGGAAAGGTGATAACCTATGGAATATGTTCTGAAAACAAACGAACTGAAAAAGGAATACCGCAAATTTACTGCTTTAAGCGGTGTTTCTATGAATGTGCCGAAAGGTGCTATCTACGGCTTTGTAGGCAAAAACGGAGCAGGCAAAACAACGCTTATCCGTCTTATATGCGGTCTGCAATCACCCACGGGCGGTGATTTTGAGCTTTACGGCATTAAGAATACGGACAAAAATATCTCCCGTTCACGCCGAAGAATGGGTGCAGTAGTTGAAACCCCCTCTATATATCTTGATATGACTGCGGAGGATAACTTGAAGCAGCAGTATCGTATCCTCGGTATGCCCTCCTTTGACGGTATAGGTGAGCTGCTGAAGCTGGTGGGGCTTGAAAATACGGGCAGGAAAAAGGCGAGAAATTTTTCCCTCGGTATGCGTCAGCGTCTTGGAATTGCCGTTGCACTTTGCGGAAATCCCGATTTTCTTGTGCTTGACGAGCCTATTAACGGACTTGATCCGCAGGGTATCATTGAAATACGAGAGCTTATTTTAAAGCTCAACCGTGAGAAGCAGATAACCGTGCTTATTTCCAGCCATATTCTTGACGAGCTTGCAAGGCTTGCTACCCATTATGGTTTCATTGACAGCGGAAAAATCGTTCGTGAAATGAGCGCAGATGAGCTTATGGCAGCCTGCCGCAAATGCGTAAGAGTTACCGTTACCGATACAAAGCCGCTTGTGACTGTGCTTGACGAAATGGGTATGGAATACAAGATAATTGACAGCAAAACGGCGGATATTTACGGAAAGCCTAATATCACAAAGCTGGCAGCAGATCTTTCAGAAAAGGGCTGCGAGCTATTTTCAATGCAGGAGCAGGACGAAAGCCTTGAAAGCTTCTATATCTCTCTTGTGGGAGGTGGAAGCAATGAGTAAGCTCTTATCTGCAAATTTAAGCCGACTTATGAAGAATAGGCTTTTTATTCTGCTGACAGCAGGTGTATTTCTTTTTTCTGCTTATTTGATGATATGCTCCATACGCGCCGATATAAAATATGACGGTGGCAATCCTCTTGAATACAGATTTTACGACGCTTTGCCCTATGCCGGACTTATCTTGTCCGCCTTTGTCGCCCTGTTTATCGGAACGGAGCTTAGTGACGGAACGATTCGCAACAAGATAGCTGTGGGTCATACAAGGAGAGATATATATTTTGCGGATTTGATAACCTGTTCTGCGGCGGCGACAGTATTTTTTGCAGCGTGGGTTCTGGGAGGTATGGTAGGCGTACCGCATTTCGGATTATGGAGTACGGGTATCAAAAGCAATCTGATCGTAATCGCAGTTGCATATTTCTCTATGCTGGCTTTTACAGCAATATTCAGCATATTGGCACATTCGATACAATCCAGAGCTGTGGGTGCTGTGGCGGCTATATTCCTTTCGATATTCATTATATACGGCGGCAGTTATTTTTATAATTCTCTTAGCGAGCCGGAAACTTCATATGAGTATATCCGTATCACCGAGGAAGGGACTGTTGAATACGGAGATGAGATACCCAATCCTGCTTATGTGGGAGAACCCGAACGAGCTGTTTATGAAGTTTTGTCCCACGTTTTCCCATCGGGACAGCAGATACGAATTGCAGACAACTACGGTGAGATCGAACAGCCTGCATTTATGATCGCTTGTTCAATTGGAGTTACTGTTATTGCAGCGGCAGCAGGATATCTGTTATTCAAAAAAAAAAGATTTGAGGTAAGCAGAATGACAAAACTGATTTTTGCAAACCTTGAAAGACTCAGAAAAAATATGCTTTTTATTTTATGCGTTGCTGCAATGTTCGTCTTTGGCACAATATCAGTAATTATGATAAAGCAGGAAAATTTGACCCTTTTGCATAATGATAAAGCCGACAAGGCGTTCGGCGGATATATAATGCCCGTGTGTATCCTGCTTGCTTTTGTCTGCTCAACATTCTACGGTGAGGAGTATGACGGCACAATAAGAAATAAGCTGAACGTGGGTAATACAAGATTTCAGGTATACACATCGCAATATATCTCCTGCTTTGTTGCAGGAGCAGCTATGTGCTTCTCTTTTCTTATCCCGACGGTTTTGTTGGGAGAAATGATGCTCGGAGGCTTTTATACAAAAGCATCATATCTGTTTTCTTATTTTATAAGCAGCATAGCACTTACGGCGGCTTGTGCTTCTATATATTGTCTGATAATAACGATTGCTGCAAAGAAAAGTGCAGGAATGGCTCTTACAATATTTATTATGCTTATTGTAATGTGGATAGGCAGGCAATTACAAATTTCTCTTTTTGAAATTCCGGACAGAACATTTCACCCTGTTATGGAAAATGGTGAGCTTACATCTGCATATATTGATAATCCGCTTTATCCAACGGGCGTAAAAAGAACGATTCTGAAATGCGCTTATGATATTCTGCCGTCCACTCAAAGTTGGCAGATAACATATTTTCCGCAAAATTCCGTACCCATTGAACACTCATTGAAGTTAGCAGTATTCTCGGTAATTGTTGCATCCGCAGCATTTCTGGTGGGAATAAAGGTATTTGAACAAAAAGATCTGAAATAAAGGATAGATTAATATGGTTTACAGTCTGCTCGGCATTATAATCATTGCTTTGTGCGTGAAAATACATCTTATGAAAAAATCCGCACGGGAAATATCAAGAGAATTTGCCGACAGACTGCAAACCGATACAAATACGCTGATAGGCATTTCAAGCAATGACAAGGATATGCGTGAGCTTGCCGACAGCATAAACAGGCAACTGGTTATTTTAAGGAGTGAACACCTGCGTTATACTCAGGGCGATGCGGAGCTGAAAACCGCAGTGACAAACATTTCCCACGATCTGCGAACTCCTTTGACAGCAATATGCGGTTATCTTGACCTTATGAAAAATGAGGAAAAGTCCGAAAAACTTTCAAAATATCTTGAAATTATCGAAGACAGAGCGGACGCTATGAAGCAGCTTACCGAGGAGCTTTTTAAGTATTCTGTGGTAATGTCCGAAAACGGTGAGACTGTAACTGAAACAGTTACAGTGAACAATGTCCTCGAGGACTGCATTATGGGATATTATGCGGCTTTATGCGAAAAAGGTATAGAGCCGTCTGTCCATATAACCGAAAAGAAGATAGAAAGGGAAATAAGCCGTGCCGATCTTTCAAGAGTATTTTCAAACCTTATGGTAAATGCGATGAAATACAGCGACGGCGATCTTGATATCACCCTTGACGATGACGGCGTTATCACGTTTTCAAATACGGCGGCCGCTCTTGACGGGGTAGATGTAGGCAGACTTTTTGACCGATTTTTTACCGTAGAAGCTGCAAGAAGCTCCACAGGGCTGGGACTTTCGATCGCCCGAAGCCTTGCCCTGAGAATGAACGGTTCAATTTCTGCCGAATATTCTGACAGTGTGCTTCGCATACAAATTTGTCTGCCCGAGAAGAATAAATAAGGCAGTGCCGACTGCTCATTACATACGGAAGAATGTCAACGGATATTACTTTCCTTCTTAGGTTTCCGGCAGAGTATTGTTTGCCGGATTAACATGGACCATATGCAGTGCAAAGAGTTCCTCACATTATAGCATATGTGTTAATGCTTGTCAAGTATAAAAAAGCTTTTTTTAATATTTTTAAAAAAAAAGCTTTTTTTAATATTTTTATTCTTATAACCGATTGTTCTATGGATAAAAACGGCTGAAACGCATTGATCGGCGTTTCCTTAGATGCGGTGCTTAATTAATGACCGTTTTCCTTTATCTCACCCGAACGGTACGCATTCAGCAGCGCACGCAGGTCGTTTATCTGCTCCAGAAGCTCTGCGCCCTTGTCTGTATCGGAAATATTTGCACGGCGGTCCAGCTTTTCAACAAGGTGTATTTCGGGTGTGTGTTCGCTTTCGCCTGCAATAAAGGGTTTATGCTCCGCAAGGTTCAAACTGTGTGAATCGTAGATCAGCGTGTAGCCTGCAATACCCGTTGCCTTCTGATACGCCTTTGAAATGCCGCCGTCTATTACAAACAGCCTGCCCTCCGCCTTGACGGGGCTTTCCCCGTTCTTTATTTTAACAGGCACATGACCGTTTATGATATGTCCGTGCTTTGGGTCAAGACCGAACATTTCAAGAATACGTCCGCAGACGGCTGCCTGTTCGGAAAAATGATAGTAGGCGTTGTAGTTTTCCTTCTGCAGCTCCTTGTCGTCAATAAAATAACGTTCAAAAAACGCCATCTTATCCTTGCCGTACAGCGGAGAACACGCTCCGCACCAGAGGTACCAGAGATAGTCCGCAGAGTAGTCCTTTTCCTTGCCTGCCTGCATAAAATACGCCTTGTTTGCTATCTCGTCCAGCTTGTCAAGCATTTCCTTGCCGGAATACTGCTTCCCGGCGATATTAACGCTTTGCAGCTGACCGTTTTCGTCAAGAGGTATGCAGCCGTGGAACAGCAGATTGCCGTTTATGGTCTTGTACATTGAGCCTTTGGCATAGAGAAAACGTATATGTGCGTTAAGGCGTTCGCTGTGCATAAAGGAGTTTGCAAGCACCGTCATAAGCTCGTTTTCCTCGTCTGTCAGCGAAAGGGGATAATTACGGAAGACCGTGGGGAAGTTCTTGTCCGGCAGCTCATATTTCCTGCCGTTAAGCGTTACCGTTCCGCTTTCAAAATCCACTTTGCGGAAAATATCACGCTTGGCCATATCCCATTCGGGGTGACGTTCGATAAGCTGTCCTTCAAGCTTAAGCTGAATGACCGTTATCGCCTTGTGCATCTTTGCGACTAAGCCTGTATCAACAGGGTCGTAGATGTTGTCGTCAAGCGTCTGGGGCATAAACAGGGCGCAGTCGTCATTCTTGTAGGTCTCGCCCGCAAATACCGCCAGCGCACGGAGATTCAGCCCGTAACCGTCCTCCAGCACATCAAAATTATTGTACCTCATGGAAATGCGGATAACATTTGCAATAAGCGCCCAGTTGCCCGAAGCCGCACCCATCCATGAAATGTCGTGATTGCCCCATTGTATATCCACGTTATGTATTTTCATAAGCTCGTCCATGATTATATCGGCTCTGGGACCTCTGTCGTAAATATCCCCGATTATATGCAGGTTGTCAATGGCAAGGGACTGTATCAGTTCGCAGATAGACTTTATAAAATGGTCGGCGATACCCGTATCAAGTATGGTGGAGATTATTTCGTCATAGTAGTATTCCTTCACAACATCATCGGTAACGTTAAGCAGCTCGTCAAGGATATACACCATATCCTTGGGCGTTCGCTTGCGGACACGGGAGCGTGTATACTTTGCAGATACCGCCTCGCAGACAAGTATCAGACGGTAGATAGTGAGCCTGTACCATTCATCGGACAGCCTGCCCTGCGTTTTCAGCTTTTTTATCTGCTTGTCGGGGTAGTATATAAGATACGCCAGCTCCTCACGTTCGGCAGCTGCCACCGTCTTGCCGAGGGTTATATCTATCTTGTTTTTTATCATGCCCGAAGCGCTTTTCAGCATATGCAGGAACGCTTCGTATTCGCCGTGTATATCGCTGAAAAAGTATTCCGTTCCCTTAGGCAGACTGCGGATAGCCGAAAGGTTGACTATCTCGCTTACTGCGCTGTCAATGGTGGGGAACTTGTTTGCAAGAAGAGAAAGATATTTTTTATCCATAGCCTTGTTGCTCCTGTTTTTACTTTGAAAGGTCGCATTGCCTTACTGCGTCCCTAACCTTTAATACAAATGAGGGTGAAACGGAAAGCTCGTCAATACCCATCCGCAGGAAGGTCTCCGTAAGGCTCGTATCCGCCGCAAGCTCGCCGCAGATGCCTATCCATGCGCCGTGTTCGTGAGCGTTTTTGGCAGACATTTCAATAAGCCGCAGAATCGCCTCATGGTGGGGGTCAACGAACTGTTCAACGGCGGCGTTCTGTCTGTCGCAGGCAAGAGTGTACTGGGTAAGGTCGTTTGTACCCACACTGAAAAAGTCCGCCATAGGCGCAAGTTTGTCGCTTATTATGGCTGCAGCAGGTGTTTCTATCATAATGCCAAGCTCTACCCTGTCGGATATTTCAATTCCTTCAGCCGTAAGCTGCTCTCTGACCTCTCTGCATAGCTCAATTATCCGTTCAAGCTCGGGAACGCTTGTTATCATGGGGAACATTATGCCCAGATCGCCGTAAGCCGAAGCACGGTACAGCGCACGAAGCTGCGTCTTGAATATTTCGGGTCTTGTAAGGCAAATTCGTATAGCACGATAGCCAAGTGCAGGATTTTCCTCCTCGGGCAGATCAAAATAGTCCGCCTGCTTGTCTGCGCCGATGTCGAGAGTGCGGATAATGACCTTTTTCCCTGCCATGCTTTCAAGTACCTTCTTGTATGCGGCAAACTGCTGCTCCTCCGTGGGGTAATCGCTGCTTTCAAGATAGAGAAATTCGCTTCTGAACAGACCTATGCCGCCTGCGTCGTTGGCAAGAACGGCACCGATGTTGTCAGTGCTGCCGATATTTGCAAAAATGTCGATCTTTTTGCCGTCAAGAGTGACATTTTCCTTGCCCTTAAGCTCCTGAAGCAGACGTTTCTTATCCTCGTCTTCGGTGCGCTTATTTTCAAGGCGTGTTTTTGTGTTTTCATCGGGGTCAATGAATATTTCTCCCGTATAACCGTCAACAGCGGCCAATTCCCCGTTTTTTACGGTTTTGAGAAGCTCCTCTCCAACGCCTATCACCGCAGGGATATTCATATTTCTTGCAAGTATGGCGGTATGGGAATTTGACGAGCCGAACGCCGTCACAAAGGCAAGCACCCTGTCCTTGTCAAGCTGCACCGTTTCGCTTGGGGCAAGGTCGTCTGCACAGATAATGACCTTTTCATCGGAAACCTCGTTTTCACCGTCAGCTTCGGAAAGACAGCTTATTATGCGGTTGGAAATATCCCTTACGTCCGCAGAACGTGCCTGCATATATGCGTCGTCCATGGAAGCGAACATCTCCGCAAAGTTATCCGCCGTGACCGCAACGGCATACTCTGCGTTGACGGATTGAGTTTCAATAATGCCCGAAATGGAATCGTTGTAATCCTCATCCTCCATCATCATCATGTGTATTTCAAATATCTGTGCATTGGCTTCGCCTATTTCTCTGAGCGCCTTGTCGTATATCTTCTGAAGCTGTGATACCGCCTTTTCCTTTGCGGCTTCAAGTCTTGCCTTTTCTGCATTTATATCGTCAATGCGTACTCTCTTGACAGACGCTTCTTTCCTCTTGAAAACAGTTATTCGTCCAAGCGCAATTGCTCCGTAAACTCCCTTGCCCTTTAGTGTTGTCATAGTCGGACACCTCCCATATATGTATGCGCATTATCCGCAGAACAGGCTGTCTGTATCAAAGGGTCTTCAGAAGCTCCTCTATCTTTTCTTTTGACGCAAGACCGTCGGAGAACGCCGTTGCGCCGCCTGCAGCCGTTCCAAGCTTCAAAGCGTATTCGTAATCGCCGTTTAAAGAGCCTGCCGTAAAGCCTGCGACCATTGAATCGCCTGCGCCGACGGAGTTTTTCACCGTGCCCTTGCATACGCCGCAGCGGTGCATTTTTCCAAACTCGTCAATAAGCATAGCGCCGTCACCTGCCATAGATACAAGCACGTTTGCCGCACCCATTTCCCGAAGCCTTCTTGCATACCTTTCGATATCTTCATCTGTCGCAAGCTCGACCCCGAACATTTCGCCAAGCTCGTAGTTGTTTGGCTTTACAAGAAAAGGCTTGTACCGAAGCACGTTCAGGAGCAGGTCCTTTGTTGCGTCCACCACCGCTTTTATATTCTTGCCCGAAAGCCGTTCAAGTATTCTCTGATAAATGTCCGAGGGGAGAGAAGAGGGGATGCTTCCTGCAAGTATGAGCGTGTCGCCGTCCGCAAGAGCGTCAAGCTTTTCAAAAAGCGCCTCAATTGCCTTGTCGTCAATGTGGGGACCCTGACCGTTGATCTCGGTCTCCTCCGCAGATTTTATCTTTACATTTATGCGTGAATTGCCCTTTTCAAGCCGCACAAAGTCCGTGTCTATTCCCATGGCGGAAAGACCCTTTTCAATAGCTTCTCCCGTGAAGCCTGCCGTAAAGCCGAGCGCCTTTGAAGCAATGCCAAGCTCCTTTAGCACGACAGAAACGTTGATGCCCTTTCCGCCGAAATACATTTCCTCGCTTTGGGAACGGTTTGTGGCGCCGAGCGTGATTTTTTCCGTGTGAACAACATAGTCGATAGCCGGATTGAACGTTACGGTATATACCATGCCGCATTACCTCCTTATAAATTATAGATGTGCAGATACGGCAGAAATATTCTTCATATCCATTTTATCACATCTGCATTTTACCGTCAATAAAAATCCCCTTGAAAAAGCAAGACCGCTCACGGTATTGTTTCCGCAAGCGGTCTTGGGGGTAAAGAAGAATGTATTATGAAGAATAGGGATCATCAAAGATATTTTTGAAGCTCGTGTCTTACTCCGTCCATACGGCTGTCGGCAAGTCCGAAGTCCATCTGCTTGTAGTTCCATGCCGCACGGGAAATATTCATTTTCTCAAAGGCGGCGTTAATTGCCTTGAACCACTTGAGAACGTCCTTAGGTTCGGCGTTGTCTATTACGCCGTATTCGCCGCAGTACAGCACCGTGCCGTTTTTCTCCGCAGCTTCGGCGGCTCTGCTGAACCTTTCCATGAAAAATTCCGCAGTAACGGCAGGGTCGCATTTGTCAAAGCTCATTCTGAACGCCGTGTCCATTCCGTCCACCCAGTATGCGCCCTGGTGGGTGAAATTCATGGGGTCGTAGCAATGGAAGTTATAAACCACCTTGTCGTCATAAGGCGCTTCAAGGTCGGGAACGGAGTCGGGGCTGTTCTGCCAGTAGCCGCCCACAAGGATGACGGTTTCCGGCGCATATCTGCGTATACGCTCAATGCAGCTTTTTATTATGCTGTTCCATGTATCGCTGAAACGCTGCTCCGTGACCTCGTTTAAAAGCTCAAAGGCAATGGTTCCGTCGCTTACGGCATAACGCTCTGCAATACGTTCCCACAGCTTCATAAAGCGCTCCTGCAAAGCGGGGTTGTCAAAGAAGCCTGATTCGTTTTCACCCTTGTCAAAGGAGTAGCCTGCGGTCTTGTGCAGGTCGATAATAAGGTTAAGACCGTACTTTTTGCACCATTTTACGGCGTTGTCGATGTAGGAATAGCCATGCTCGATAACGTTGCCGCTTTCGTCCTCAAGAAGGTTGTAATCTACGGGCAGTCTTACATGATCTGTATGCCACGAAGCGATTTTTTCTATATCAGCCTCGGTGATAAAGCTGTCGTAATGCTCGTAGGTGTGCTTGCACTGAGAGAGCCAGCCGCCCAGATTCACACCCTTTTTATATCCTTTAAAATCTTTCATAAAAACCTCTCAGATCAGAATTTTTCCTCTATTTTTGCGTTAAGCTCGTCAACCGTCTGCTGGGTAAGCTCGCTCATGGACTCTCTTGTTACAGCCCAGTCTGTGCCGTTGAAGGAAGCCTGCTTTATGCCGTCGTCAACGATAGCAGCAACGTCTGTGGGCAGACCCATGTGGAGGCTTACAACAGGGTTTTCGTCGGTCATTTCTCTTACCTTGTACCACATTTCAAACATTTCGTCTGTCCAGCCGTAATCCTCACGGTACTGCTTTTCTGTGATAGCAAGTGCGCTTTCGTCCTGTTCGGCAATGAGCTTGCACTTGATGAACGCAGCAGCGCCTTCGGGGTTGGATGCGCCCTTGCAGAGTGCGTATGCGTCCATATTTGCAGGGAGATAATACTTGTCGGCATCGGGATCCTTAGGCATAGGAACAAACATTATTTCCTCAGGCTTGCCGAATTTGGAGAGATCGGCTTCCCAAAGAGCCCATGTTGCACAAGGCCAGAACAGGGTCTTGCCTTCGCTGATACGCTGGGGCTGCTCTGTCCAGTTGAACTCAGCCTTGGGGAGAGGCAGGTCGTCCTTCTTAAGGTTGTACATAAAGTTTTCCGCACGTTCAACCTCTGCGCTCATAAGATTGCTCTTTACAAGACCGTTTTCCATGCTTATGGGAGCAACGCCTGTGGTAAGGATGAACTGTGTTTCAAAGTACCAGCTGTCGTAAGCGAACTTGTCTTCCTCACGGTCGCAGTAATCAAGGCACATTTCTCTGAAGGTATCCCATGTCCAGTTGCCCTCTTCAAGAAGCTCCGCAGGGTCGGTAAGACCGTTTTCCTCGATAGTCTTCTTGTTGTATATCATAAGGCACTTGGAATCGGTCGCAACGGGAGCAACGTAATGCTTGCCGCCGAGAACATGAGCCTCAGCCAGCTTCTTACAGCCCTCCGACCAGAGGTCGCTGTCAAAATCAAGATAATCGTCAAAGGGCTGGAACATTCCGTCAATTACCTTGCTTGGGAAGGTATCGAATTCCTGTGCAGGGAAAAGGTCGGGAGAGGTTCCGCCGAGAACATTTGCGGAAAGGTCGTTGTAGCGGTTTTCCCAAGTGGTGGGTATCCACTCTACCTTGCCGCCGTACTTGGATTCAAACAGCTCCAGAGCGAACATCTTGGGCTTGCCCTTGTCGGGGTTGATGTCGTAGGTTGCGAGCCATCTGATAGTGCCGTTTTCAAGCTTTTCATCGTCGCCGATGTCAACTTCCGCAACGGCTGCCTTGTCCTCTTCGTCAAGCTCCTTGGGAGCGGTGGACACGGTGGTTGTTTCGGAAGCGCTGCCGCTGTCGCTGTCGGTGTTTCCGCAGGCGGTCATTGAACCCATAAGTGCAAGAGCTGATACAAAAGCAATAGTTTTTCTTACATTTTTCATTTCTTTTTCCCCTTTGTTATGTTTTATTGTTTTGTTGTTTGCGTTTACTGGTTGTTTGCGTTTACTGTACTTATAATTTACCACAGGCAAAAGGGAATTTATATTACTTTTTTGTTTTTTATATCAAATTTTTGTTGCAAATTTTCTCGGGATAGGTTATAATGAACAGGGAGGGTGATAAAATGAGCCGTTCGGAGAAAGAATTTACTTACAGAGCCTTTATAAACAGGGAGTATTCCTTTAAACATTCTCCCTTTGAACAGGAATTTGAGTTTTACGACTGCGTTAAAAACGGCGATACCGAGGGCGTTAAGCGGCTTATGACACCCTTGGGCGGAAGCGGAACGGGCAGGCTTTCCGAGGACCCGATGCGTAACCTTAAATACCATTTTATCGTGACCGTTGCAATGATAACACGCTTCTGCGTTGAGGGCGGCATGGAAATGGAAAGCGCCTATACCCTCAGCGATATGTACATATCCAAAGCGGACAAATGCACCTCCGAGGAAGAGATAAGGGCGCTCCACAGCGAAGCCGTTTTTGATTTTACTGCGCATATGAACAGGATAGCCCACGGCACAATGTATTCAAAGCCCGTTATAATGACAATGGACTATATTTATGACAACCTTCATTCCAAAATATCCGAAACGGATATAGCGGAGTATGTTTCGTTAAGCGTTTCCTACCTTTCAAGGCTTTTCCGTAAGGAAGTGGGCGTTACTGTCAGTACATATATAGCCGTAAAAAGGGTGGAGGCTGCGCAGAATATGCTTAAATACTCCGATTATTCCCCACTTGACATAGGAAATTACCTTGCCTTCACCTCCCACAGTCATTTTATCAGCACTTTTAAGAAGTATACGGGCATGACCCCCAACGAATTCCGAAAAAAATACTACCGTTCCAACTGGGGTGACATTGACCGCAAAAATAAGACATAAAAGGCAAAATTATGATATACAAAACTCCTTTGCGGCGTTAAAATAGGTAAAAAGAATCGTTACGGGAGGAATGTATATGACAAAAACAAGACCTGCCGCATTATTTCTTGCTGCGGCTTTATGCGTGATCTCTTTCTGTTCCTGCGGAAAAACGACTGAAACGGAAACGGCGGCTGCCGATATATCAAATGTTACCTTTGAAAACGGCGCCTCGGAGCTGTTTGAGCCTGCGGACGGCTGGTGCAACGGAAGTATGTTCAACGTCACATGGCGGAGCGAAAACTGCACCTTTGAAAACGGAAAAATGCAGCTTATTATCGACAAGGACAAGAAAGCCGGCACCGTTCCCTATTCCGGCGGAGAGTATCGTTCAAAGGATTTTTACGGCTACGGACGCTATGAGGTAAGAATGAAGGCAATAAAGAACGACGGCGTTGTGTCCTCGTTTTTTACCTACACAGGTCCTTCGGACAACAACCCCTGGGACGAGATAGATATTGAGATACTTGGCAAGGACACAACCAAGGTGCAGTTCAACTACTTCACCGACGGAAAGGGAAACCACGAGTATCTGTACGACCTTGGCTTTGATGCAGCGGAGGACTTCCACACCTACGCCTTTGAGTGGCACAAGGATAAGATAGTGTGGTTCGTGGACGGCGCAGAGGTCTATTCCGCAGCGGAGAACATTCCCGTTACAAAGGGCAAGATAATGATGAACGCATGGTGCGGAACGGGGGTTGACGGCTGGCTTAACGCATTTGACGACAGCGCTTTGCCACTTACAGCCGAGTATGAAAGAATATCCTTTACGCCATTTGAAGAATAAACTTACCGCAGGTGCAGAGCAGGCAATGAACGCTCTGCGCCTGTTTTTATGCAGCAGTAGTGTTGACAGCATTAATGGGGTTGTGGTAAAATATGTTTGTGATAAATACAGGAAAGGAAGCGCCGATATGAACCATACAGTAACAGAAATGCCCTGCAAAAGCGGAAAAAACAATATTTACGGAGTGCTTTATATGCCCTTGGACCCGCCCGAAAAAATGCCTGTTGTTATTCTCAGCCACGGGTACAATTCCTGCTGCGCCCACGTTGCGGATCTGGCTTCGCACCTTGCGGAAAAGGGCTTTGCAGTGTACTGCTACGATTTCTGCGGCGGCTCAACCCTTTCCAAAAGTGAGGGCAGAACAACGGATATGAGCATTTCCTCCGAGATAAGCGACCTGAAAAGCGTTATTGCAATGCTCTCGGAATGCAGCTTTGCCGATAAGGACAGGCTGTTTCTCTACGGCGAGAGTCAAGGGGGCTTTGTGTCCGCACTGACTGCCGCTGAGATGGGAGAGGGCATTGCAGGCATAGTGCTGCTTTATCCTGCCTTCTGCATACCAGACACATGGCTGCCGAAAAAAGCCGAAGAAATGACCGAGAGTTTTGATTTTATGGGCATGATGATTTCAAGGGCGTTCCGTGAGGGTCTGCCGGAATATGATGTATTTGAAGCGGTGAGCAATTTTACAAACCCCGTGCTGCTTCTTCACGGCGATAACGATACGCTTGTTGATATAAGCTATTCGGAAAGGCTCAAAGCGGCGTTCCCAAACTGTGAGCTGCATATTTTCGTCGGTGAGGGACACGGCTTCTCCGCTTCGGCAAGGAAACAGATGCGCATTATGACGGCGGAATTTTTGGAAAGGCTTGCTTTCTGAAATGAACGGGGCGATCTGTTCGCCTTGTTTTATTTTGTATAACAAATTTTCGTCTGCAAAATTGCGGAGTTATGTGCAAATTTTTTTGAAAAAGCCCTTGACAAACAGCCCGAGGTGACGTATAATAAAATTGCTAACTAAAATAGCTATTTAGATTAGGAGATGATCCCCATGGATTATGATTCTCTTGCAGATGAACTTATAAATATAAGGGGAAGCCGTCCACAGATACGCTTTGACCGAAAGCTGTCCAAGGCGATGAAGGGTGAGATATTTGTCCTGAATTACCTTAAGCATCACGGCAATAAAGCCCACCCCAGGGAACTGAGCGATGAAATGGTGGTAAGCACGGCGAGAACGGCAGTTATCCTTAACCATCTTGAAAAAGACGGTCTTATCTCCCGTGTTCCCGACCTTAACGACAACCGTCAGATAATAGTGTTCCTCAGCCAGAAGGGCGTTGAGCTTCTTGAAAGGCATCATCGGGAAATCGTAAAGTATATGGTAAAAATACTTGAAAGGCTCGGCGAAAAGGACGCTATGGAATATGTACGCCTGCAGAAAAAGCTGATGAGCGCTATTTCAGAGGGTTAAACAGCATTTAAGACCTGCAGCTTTGCGGCTGCGGGCAAAATATAACGCAAAATGCTAACTTGATTAGTAATTTTATTAGTAAAACGATATTATAAGAAAGGGCGAGGACTTATGCAAAAAAACACAACAGGCAGCAAATTAAAGGCGCTGAGGGAATATGCCGATTATTCGCCTGAAAAACTGGCAAGATTCCTTGACTGCACACCCGAGCAGGTGACCGCTTGGGAACAGGACGAGGAAGAACCTACCATAAACCAATGGATGATGATGTGCAGGCTTTACAGCGTTACTCCCGACGAGATGTTTTCACATATTAACCCGGAAGAGCTTGTGGACGAGGATATAAGAGACGAATTCTGCCACGAATCGGCTTTGAACAGGCTTGTTCAGTGGGGTCAGTACATATGAACGGAGGAATGACTATGCCGCAGGAAAATAATACAAACACGGAGCTTGTTCTTACGGGCGAAAGCAGACTTGAAAAGCTGCCTGCAAGAAAGGTGAGCATTCAGAAGCTGTTTCACAAGGTATCTGTCCTTGATTACGCCATAATGTGGTTTCTTGCAGACAAGGCGGAGAGCGCAGACGAGAGCCGCAAATTCTATCTGAAGGAATTGTCGGAATCCTCAGGCATACATATGCACATAATAACGGAAATGGTGCTCCGGCTCCGTGACAAGGGTCTTGTTGAATGGAAGCATGACGGCAGCGGCGAAAACGGCACCTATATCCGCATAACGGCGGCAGGTATGCAGGCGGTAACGGAGCAGCGTGATATTTTGAAAAATTTTCACAGCAACGTTATTGAACGTTTCGGCGGTGAAAGATTTATAAAGCTGCTTAATGAAATGTCCGCTTTTGAGGATATTATGAGTGAAGAAATAGAAAGGGAGGAGCTTGAAAATGAGTGACAGAAAGCAGACGGATTTCCTTGCAGATAAGGAAGCTATGTGTATAAAAAACGATACTATTTCCGATGTTCTTTTTGAGGAATACGGAGTGAACAGGGGACTGCGTGACCTTAACGGCAGAGGCGTTCTGACGGGACTTACCCGTATTTCCGATATTGTTTCCTTCAAGAACGAGGACGGAATGAGGATACCCTGTGACGGCGAACTTTGGTACAGAGGTTATCCCGTTGAGGAGCTTGTGGCGGAGTCGGAGGGTGTGTGTGGCTTTGAAGAGACAGCTTATCTTCTTTTGTTCGGAGAGAAGCCGGGGAAAAAGGAATTTGAGGATTTTAAGTCCTGCCTTGGAGAATACCGCAGGCTGCCCCCCGATTTTATCCGTGACGTTATAATGAAAGCGCCTTCAAAGGACATAATGAACTCAATGACAAGGAGCATACTTACCCTTGCTTCTTACGATGACACGGTAAATTCGGGCAAGCTGGAGGACACCATACGTCAATGCCTGCAGCTTATCGCAGTTTTCCCCGAGCTTGCGGTGTACAGCTATCACGCTTACAATCACTATAAAAACTACGGCAGCATGATAATCCACAACCCTGACCCGAAGCTGTCTGCGGCGGAAAATTTCCTTTATATGCTCAGGGCGGACGGCAAGTACACCGAGCTTGAAGCAAAGGTACTGGACGTTGCGCTTATGCTTCATATGGAGCACGGCGGCGGAAACAACTCCACCTTTACCACAAGAGTTGTCACCTCCTCCGGTTCGGACACCTATTCCACCATTGCCGCAGCTATGTCCTCCCTCAAAGGTCCCAAGCACGGCGGAGCCAACATCAAGGTAATGGAAATGATGCAGGACATAAGGGAACACGTTTCCGACTGCACGGACAAGGACGAGGTAAGGAGTTATCTTGACAAAATACTTGACAAGCAGGCCTTTGACGGAAAGGGACTGATATACGGCATAGGTCACGCCGTTTACAGCATTTCCGACCCGAGAGAGCGTATACTCAAATCCTATGTTGAGCAGCTTGCGGAAGAAAAGGGCAGGGAAAACGACCTGCTTTTATACCGGAATGTGGAAGAGCTTGCGCCGGAGCTTATTGCGGAGAAGAGGAATGTTTACAAGGGCGTAAGTCCCAACGTGGATTTTTACAGCGGCTTTGTTTACAGTATGCTTGGCATACCCGTTGAGCTTTACACGCCCCTGTTTGCGGTAGCCCGTGTTGCAGGCTGGAGCGCACACAGAGTAGAGGAGCTTATCGGTACCAGCAAGATAATCCGTCCTGCTTATATGAGCGTTATGGAAAGAAAATAACAGTTGATTCGGAATGCGGAATTACGGCTGCTGCGCCGGATAGATTTAAATTTCCGCTATCTGTTTTTGCTGTACGTTTGTCTGTTTTATGCGTTTTGAAAATTTTTAAGGGGCTGCTCAGCGTGTGCTGCGGCAGCCCCTTTTACAGTATATTATATTGCATCATTGTCTAAATGCCGCTGAAGCTTTTTCAGCCATTCAGGAACGCAGCTGACAGGGTTCGTACCTTTGGGCTCCCGTTATGGCTTCGCCTTTTTACAGGCATTTTCTGTACTCCGTCGGAGTTTTGCCCATGTACTTCTTGAACTGCCGCATAAAATTATATTCCGTGGAATATCCGCACCTTTCCGCTATTTCTGCGATGGTCAGGTCTGTGGAGGAAAGCAGTCTGCACGCACGTTCAAGCCTGCCCTTGATAACATCGTTTATAACGCTTGTTCCGAACATCTTTTTATACAAATGCTGAAATCCCGAGCGGCTCATATTCATATCTTTCGCCATTTTATCAACCGAAACGGTCTTATCGGGCTGCGTATACAGCATAGTACGAAGCTGGGTCATGCGGTGATTTTTCTCAATGAACATTTTTGAGGAAACGGCAGCCCCCGACCGAATCAGCCTGCTTAATTGCAGAAGCAGTATCTCGGTATAGCGCTCTTCTATTTCGGTATGGTGGACTTCCGCCGAATAATGCTCAAAGGCAAGAATATGTATTATCCGTGAAAGCTCCTCCGTGCCGCCGAGATACACAGGCTCGTTAAGGGGTATGTCAAGCTCCTTGAAGCGCTGTATGTCACGTTCGTCTGCGCTGAAATATATCCAGTCATCGGTATAGACCTTGCCTGCCCCACGGTACCTGCACGGCGTATCGGGGGTGAAGATTATAAAGGAATTTTCCCTTACGCTGCGGTTTACTCCGTTTATCGTAAAGAACGCAGGCGTTTTTATTATAAGCAGCAGCCAGCTTCCTATGCCGTTGGGTCTGTCCATAACAAATTCGGGGCCGTGGGAATAGTTGTATCCTACCGTTCCTGGAATCATATCATCACCCCGTCAAAATCACTTCATAAAAACAAATTCAATAAGCTCAAACAGGCTCCTGCCCTTGAAATATTCGCCCGTCCAGCCGTTGTAATCGGTGGAGATCTTGAAATAAACTGCGTGTCTGCCCGTAACGGCTTTTACGACAGCTTTTACAGCGCCGCCGTCCTGACCTATGTCGCACACGCCTATCTCTTCATCGTCAGCAAAGATGTGCATATGGCAGTCTGCGCCCATGCCCTTTATTTTTGCCGCAAATTCCATAGTTTTGCTTGAAAAGTCGCTGCCGAAGTCGTAGTATTTGTAGCCGATAACATCTCCGTCGCAGATATTGATAACAGGACGCTCAAAAACGTTCCTTTCGGTGATAAAAGCGCTGCCTTTCAGTACGCAGGCGGCGTCGGCAGGGGTTATCTCATAAGGGTCAAGGCTGTCCTCAAAGCCCAGCGAGGTCATTTCAACGGGGGGAATGGTGCCGTCGGGCAGTATCTCCACCTTTTCAACGCAGCCTCGTCTTGACATTATAGTTCCGTTTGTCATTCTGTGGTAGAAAATGTACCATTGTCCGTTTATGCAGGCAAGAGAGCCGTGGTTGTTGCCGCCTGGGTAATCCACGCCGTTGTCAACGATATATCCCCGATAGGTATACGGTCCTTCGGGCTTTTCCGACGTTGCATATGCAAGCCTGCTGCCCCTTTGGGGAGAATATATCATATAGTAAAGCCCGTTTATCTTTCTCGGCGAGCAGGCTTCAAAGAACAGCGATTCTTTTTCGGCAAAGCCGCCCTCCTCCGTGGGAACGCAGGGGATAAAATGCTCGATGCAGGTGCCGTCAAGGACTTCATACATATTTTCGCTGTTTATCTCCGCAAGGAAGGAACGCTCAAAGCCGCAGTAGATATACGTCCTGCCGTCATCGTCCACAAGAACGCCCGGGTCGATGAACCAGCCGTTGCAGCAAACCTCGTCGGGTATGGTGTATTTGTAGGGCGCAACCAGCTTAAAGGGACCCTCCGGCTTGTCGCTGACCGCAACGCAGCCCTTTGCGTTAATAATGTATGCGTAAAGATAGTATTTTCCGTCCTTGCCCTGAACAACATCGGGGGCGAAAAGCATGGTTTTCTCGTCGTTCCAGTCGATGTCCGAGGGGTGGTCACGGTCTGCTCTTGTGTGGAAAATATCACCGTGGCACACCCACTTGTTAGGGTCGGAAAGAGGTGCGCTCCAGCATTTCAGAACGAAGTCGCAGAACTCGTCCGAGCCTGATCTGTCATGTGAGCCGTAGATATAGATCCTGTCGCCGAAAACTCTCGGTTCGCCGTCGGGGATATATTCCCAGCTTGGAAGGTATGGATTCATTTTAATTACCGCCTTTTGTTTGGATTTAAGGTTATTGAGCCGCTATCTGTCCGTTTACCTCTTCAACGCAAAGGTCGACCGAGGGAGTTATGGAATCTCTTACGGAATACCAGTCGCCGCCCTGTATAGGCTGATTTATAGCATCGCTTATTATATTTGCTGTATCTGTAGAAAGTCCGCCGTAAATATCTCTTACGGGGTTTTCGTTGGTTATTCTTCTTACCTCTTCCTTCATTTCAAGCATTTCATCCGTCCAGCCGTAGTCTGTTTTGTGCTTGTCATTGCTTATTTCACGGGCATTTTCGTCATAATAGGAAGCAATTATACATTCCATAAAGCGCACGGTGCCTTCGGGGTTGCCTGAACCCTTGCAGAGGTTGTAGCAGTCGATCTCGGCGTTGTAGTAGTATTTGTCGGCTTCCTTGTCACGGGGTATGGGAACAAAGAAAACATCCTGCACCTCGCCGAAGGTCTTTGTCCAGATGTCGGGTGACTGTTCTATCTCATAAAGTCCGCCGATGTAGAAAAGCTCTTTTCCCTCGCCGATATACTGTATCTGGGTCTGCCAGTTGAACAGCGACTTGTCGATAACAAGTCCGTTTTTGTTAAGGTCGTACTGGAACTGCATTGCACGTTCAAAGGAAGTATCGTTGATGTTGCTTACTACCTTTCCGTCTGATAATGATACCGACGGAACTCCGCTTGCAAGGTATAAAGGTGTAGCGTTGAACCAGCCGTCAAGACCGTACCTGTCGGCTTCGGGGTCTACAAAGTCAAGCAGCATTTCCTTGAATTTTTCCATAGTCCACTCGCCGTTTTCATAGAGATCCTTGGGGTCATCGTAGCCGTTTTCTTCAATAGTTTTGCGGTTATAATAGACAACATAGCCTTCCATTGCCTGACACGCCATAAGATAATGCTTTCCGCCGATTATGAACATATCGTTAAGCTCGCTTACGCTCTGCCACAGGGGATTTGTCCAGTCTATGTATTCGTCATAGGACTGGGTCATGCCCGAAATAACGCACTTGGGGACAGCTTCCGCACCAGGGAAAAAGTCGATGCCCTCGCCGCTGAGTATCATTGTGGAAAGGTCGCTGTACTGATTTGCCCATGTTGTGGGATAATATTCTATTTCGCCGCCGTATTTCTTTTCAAACAGCTCAACGGAAACAGGCTTGGTGTTTCCTGCTCCTGTAGGATGCCAAGGGTCATAGAAGGACATCCACTTTATTGTTTTGTTTTCAAGCTCCCCCGTAAGAGAGTCCGCAAGGTCGTTTACCTGTTCCTCCTGTTCGGGAGCAAGGGTCTGCGTGTTTATTTCAACGGTCAGCGCTGTAGTTGTAGTTTCGTCAAGAAGATAACCGTGTTCGGAATCGCCGTTTTCTCCGCAGGCTGTAAGTGAAGACATCAGACAAAGTGCGGCGCAGGCAGCAATGATTCTTTTTGTGTTTTTCATAACATTATACCCCTTTCTTATTCACGTTCCGTACCCTTGACCGCCATAAGCCCGTCAAGCAGTTCGGAGTCGATAAACTTTGCTTCGTTGCGTTTGTAGAATGCGTCGGTAACGTCCCAAAGCACAGGGCACATTCCCCGTGAATAAGCCGCTTCGCACACGCTTGTAAGATACCTTCTGACAGATTCCGGTTCCTTGTTTTTTACGGGGCAGCCGTATTCGCCTACGATAACGGGAATGCCCTTGTCGATGAAGTGTTCCTTCATCATATCCATATTTTTTGTAAGTTCTTCAAAGTCGGCGTCCGTGCCCCATTCGCTTCGGCATTTGCCCCAGCTTGCGTCCCTTTCAAGGATAGCAAAGGTGGAGGGGGTGTAATAGTGTACCGAAACTGCGCAGCGGCCTGCAGGGTCATCGGGCATTTTGTAAAACTCGTCACAGGTGAGGGCAATGTCGGTAGCGTAGCCTGCAATGAGCAGGTGACGCTTTTTGTTGTTTCCGCCGGAGCTTCTTACAAGGTCAACGAAGTGCTGATTTATCTCGTTAAGAAGTCCGAAAGCCTCAGCCTTACCGTCTGTGCCGCCGTAGCGGTTCCACAGTTCGTCCCAGCAGCCTTCCTCGTTAAGGGATTCAAACATCAGCTTGTCGCTGTAGTTTTTGAACTCCTCCGTAAGCTGTGTCCATATGCGCTCGTACTTGTACATACACTCGTCCTTGTTTTTTCCGGCGAATTTTTCCCACCAACCGCCGTCCCAATGGATATTGAGGATAACGTACATTCCGCTGTCAAGCGCCCAGTCGACGACCTGATGCACTCTGGCGAGGTAAGAAGGCTCAATGTCATAATCTCCCGTCATCATATTTGACCACGAAACGGGGATTCTGAGTACGCCGAAGCCCGAAGCGGCATAGCCTTGTATCATTTCTTCTGTGATAATGGGGCTGCCCCAGGCTGTTTCGTAGTTTGTAACGCTTGCATCGGATATCCAGCCGCCGCAGCATTCAAAGGTATTGCCGAGGTTTATGCCAAGTCCCATATCCTGCACAAGCTCCATAGTTGTCATATCACGCATTTTCCCTTTGGAACCGTCGCAGCCTGCAAACAGCGTTGAAGTGATACAGGCGGCAAGAACGGCCGCAATAATGCCTAATGTCTTTTTTAGCTTTTTCATATCAAGCGCTCCTTTTTGTGGTTTAATTCGATTATACGTCACTTGATAGCGCTTTTCAATGTTGTTTCAAGCCGGATTTACTGACCTTTTGTGCAAATGTATATTGTATAAAAAAGCTCTCCCCGGCTTGATGTATGCAGGGGAGAGCCTTTGCGCCTAAGCGCAGCTTATGCTCTTACGTCAAAAATTGCTCCGACGTCTCCGCTGAAAGCGGCAGGAGAAGCCTTGTCAAGCATTTCAAGAGTACCGAGAGCAAGCTGTGAATTTACGTCCATAGCCTTTTTCATTACGCTTGTACCAAGCTGCTGCTGGAATTTTGCGCTGCTCATGCTCATTGAAAGCTGTGCTACAGATGTGCTGAGATCCATATGATCCGCCTCCTTTATGCGAATGATATTTTATGCAGACTTATTATTCCTTGACATCCTGTATCTCTTTAAGAAGCTCCGAGAAGTTGTTGATATCGTCAAGGCACTGTGTAAGAAGTGTTCTTGTGTTTTTGATCTGTTCGTTTATATCGCCTGTGTACTCGTCAATGTGACCCATAGCGTTCTGGATGCTGTCGGCGGAGCTTTTGCTTGTTTCGGCAAGGCTTCTTACTTCCTGTGCGATAACGCCGAAGCCCTTTCCTGCCTCCTTGGCTCTTGAAGCCTCGATAGAAGCGTTGAAGCCCAGGATCTTGGTGTTCATGGCAATATCCTGTATCTGCTTGAGGGTGTCTGTGGTCTTGTTTACCTCCGCAGAAGCCTTGGAAGCAATGCCTTCAAGGGCATCGAAAGAGGAAGAAACACCCTGTATGCGCTTTGTGATAAGGTTAAGACTGCCCGAGGCTTCGTCCACCTTTTTGTACATGGCTCTGCTCAGGGAGGTAAGTCCTGCGTTGCTCTGCTTAGATATGTAAGCGTCATAAGCGGTCTTGGAAAGCAGATTTGCGATGATGAAAAGGAAATCCGCCGCAGCTTCTACCTGCTGCTTGCTTACGATCTTTACCTTTCTGAGAGCGGCGATGTACTTTTCCTCATCAACGCCCATATCTCTTGCGATCTCTCTGAAATGTTCCTCGTCCGGTTCTTCGGTGAGGACCTGTCCGCCGATAAAGGAGCCTATCATTTCGCCGTTAAGCATAATAGGTGCGGCAAAGTCGGTAAGTCCTGCATGGCAGGAATAGGAAACAGCTTTCTTGGTAAGCATTGTTTTTTCTCCGCCGCTTCTGTCGCACTCTTCGCAGCGGCGGCAGCCTATGGGACTTTTTCTTGTTATCTCCATACAGAATTCGGTGAAGTTGCTTCCTCTGGTAACGGCTGCGCCTGTTTCATCGGTGGTAAGAGCCGCCATACCTGTCAGCTTTGCAAAGCCGTCCTGGATCTCCTGAAGGGTACCGACGCTTATAAGTTCGGTAAGTTTTATATCGCTCATAGTGATTAGCCTCCATAGAATTATTTGTTGTATTATAAAGACTGTCGAACATTTACTATTAATAATAATATACATCAATTTCAGCTATTTGTCAACTTATTTTGCAGAAGCCTTTGCGTTTCTGTATATTTTACACATATAACGGGCAAAAATGACGTCGATTTGTTCAAAATTATTTTCCCCGATGTAAACATTGAGCAAAAAATATTGAAATCGTGACGGCGGAGGTATATAATTATTCAGAAGATTTGATTTGCAGACCGCAAATATTGGAAAGGAGAGCATTTTCTCTTAGGGAAAATGACTGTGAAATGTACTATTGCTGCGGTATAACCGATAAAGGAGCCGTCCGTGACCATAACGAGGACGCATTTCTTATAAATAAAATCGTTACCACCGAAAAACAGGCGGAATACACCCTGTCTGCACCCTTTATTGCGGCTGTTGCCGACGGAGTGGGAGGAGAAGCCTCGGGAGAAGTTGCTTCAAGGCTTGCCCTTGAAATGGCTGCGGAGATAAGACCCGTTCCCGGTGCGGATTACGGAAAAAAAGTGATTGACATACACCGCCGCCTGCGCAGATACGGCATAACGGGGAACAACGTCAATATGCAGACCACCTTCTGCGCCCTTGCCGTTGACGCAAACGGGGGAGCGGTGATGATAAACGTGGGAGATTCCAAGCTGTTCCGCTACAGAGGAGGCGTTATAAAGCAGCTTTCAAGAGATCAGTCTCTTGTGCAGATGCTTTATGAACAGGGCGAGATAACGGCGGAGGAGAAGCGCCGCCATGTCCACAGAAACGTTATTTTCCCCGTTCTCGGCAATGCGGAGGAGGACCCCACAGTGGACGTTACCCCAATTGAGGGAGGGATAGTGCCGGGAGACCTTATTCTCATATGCAGTGACGGACTTGCGGACTATATCACCAAGGGAAAATTTGAAGATACCCTTGCCCTGCCCCGTAAGCTGCCTAAAAGGCTTGCAGCCCTTGTTGAGCTTGCGGAAGAAGGCGGAAGCACGGATAATATAACAGTGCTGGGGATCTCCATTATGTAATACAAATAACCAATAAAACTGTAGACAAAAAATCTTCGCATAATCCATATATGCAAGATTATGCTCGATTTTTTGTACAGTTTTTAATTGGTTATTAGTATAAGGGCAACGAACTGCGATTTATGTAGGGGACGGGTTCCCGTTCCGTAAACTATCTGTTGTTCATTTTTATAGGGGCGCACATTGTGCGCCTGCTTTTTTTGCACAGTACATTCGGGTAAAGCGCTCATAATTCCGAATTTAATTTATCGTGTCGCAGGAAAATGTTTGCCGCTTTGCTCAGTATTTTTCCTGCGAGGGTGACTTTGTTGTTACGGGATAGAATAGGCGCAATTCACATTATACGGTTCTGCGGATTTTGTGTTATACGAAACCTTGCGGCTTTTTGCCTTTTATGTGAATTGCGCCTTGGGATTTTTACTTTGCTGTTTTTGTCTGCTGTTGTTAAAAATGCACTAAAATTGCCGCTCCCGTTTTTCTCCGTTGAACACAAAAAACAAAATTTAAAAAATCAAAAAAAACTTGAAAAAAATGTTGTAGACAGCGCTTTCAAGTGATATAATAATATGTATATGGACGTTTATGCGCTTGTTTTACAGTCGGGGCGGTGATATTGGAACGTTATGCCCCTTTTTATTGAAATTTCATCGTATCTTGGAGGTCAAAAATGTTTACTAAGGATATTGGAATAGATCTTGGAACTGCAAATACCCTCGTTTATATGAGAGGTAAGGGAATTATTATCAGAGAACCTTCGGTCGTTGCCGTTGATACTCGTACCGACCGTGCAAAATACGTTGGTCAGGAGGCTAAGGACGTTATCGGACGTACTCCCGGTTCCATCGTTGCCGTCAGACCCCTTAAGGACGGCGTTATCGCCGACTTTGACATCACCACCACTATGCTTCAGGAATTTATCAGAAAGGCTCTCAGAGGTTCACTCTTTACAAAGGCGAGAGTTATCATCTGTATTCCCTCCGGCGTTACTGCCGTTGAAAGGCGTGCCGTTAAGGAAGCTGCCGAAAACGCAGGCGCAAAGAGGGTAAACATCATTGAAGAGCCTATGGCTGCCGCTATCGGAGCAGGTCTGCCCGTTTCCGAGCCTCAGGGTTCAATGATCGTTGACATCGGCGGCGGTACTTCCGAGGTTGCCGTTATCTCCCTCGGCGGAATCGTTACTTCACGCTCTGTTCGTATCGCAGGCGATGCTTTCGACACTGCCATAATCAACTACATCAAGAAAAAGTACAACCTGCTTATCGGTGAAAGAACTGCCGAGAACGTTAAGATCGCTATCGGTTCCGCATTCCCTATGGAGCAGGAGACCGAAATGGAAATAAAGGGACGCAACCTTCTCAACGGTCTGCCGGAGAACATTATCGTTACCTCCGCAGAGATAAGAGAAGCCCTTGCAGAGCCTCTTTCCCACGTTATCGAAGCTATCAAGGTCACACTTGAAAAGACTCCCCCTGAGCTTGCTGCGGATATTATCGACCAGGGCATTACTCTTGCAGGCGGCGGCGCTCTTATCAGAGGTCTTGACAAGCTTATCAACAAGGAAACGGGTATGCCCGTATACGTTGCCGAAACTCCCCTTGACTGCGTTGCTGACGGCACGGGCAAGGTGCTGGAGGATATTGAAAAGCTCCACGAAGTTCTTAACGATGATTCCAAGTATTATTGATAGGGGTCTTTGCTGAATTATGATAAAAGGCGGATAGGGTTATCCGCCTTTTTGTGAAAACACACATTTATCCGCAAATCTGAGGGAAGGGAGGGCAGAACGTGAGGGATTTTTTCAAAAGCTCAAAATTCAAGGTACTTATTGCGCTTATTGCCGTTATAATCGGCGTTATGATATATTCCCTTACAAAGGGCGGTTACACCTCGGACAGTGCTTCCTTTTTCAGCGTTGTGCTGGAGCCGTTTCAGAAAGCCTCCACAGCTATTTCCGAAAAGGTGACCAATGCGCTTGATACCCTCGTTCATGCCAAGAACTACCGTGAGGAAAATGAACAGCTGAAGGAACGCCTTAATCAGCTTTACAACGAAATTATAGATTACGATAAATTACAGACCGAAAACGCCGAGCTGAGAGAGCTGCTTAACCTTAAAGAAGAGAACGACGGCTTTGTTTTCACCGCTCCCTGTACGGTAATTGCAAGAACGGCAAACGACCCCTATGGCTCCTTTACCATTGACAAGGGCAGCGACGACGGAGTTGCGCCTTACGACCCCGTTATAACCTCCGGCGGACTTGTGGGCATATGCTTTGACGTTTCAAGAAGCACATCAAGAGTGCAGACCCTTTATTCCCCCAAAACGGCGGTGGGAGTTACGGCTGTTCACTCCAAGGCTACGGGCATACTTGAAGGCGACTACGAGCTTGCTTCCCAGGGTTTCTGCCGTATGAGCTACATTGAGAAAAACTCCGGCATAAGCAAGGGTGATGTTATCTATACCTCGGGAAGCGAGACCTTCCCTGAGGGTCAGCTTATAGGAACGGTGGAGGACGTTATCATGGAGGACAGCGGTCTGTCAAAGTACGCCGTTATAAAGCCTGCTATTGACCCGGATGCGGTAAGCACGGTTTTTGTTATAACCGATTTCAACGGACAGGGTGCGGATAATGAACATTGACGTTAAAAGAAAACGGGAAAAAATAAACGCCGCAGTACGCTGGGCACTGTACTATCTGCTGCTGGCGATCGAATATATAGTAATGACTACGATACAGGTGAATATACCCGTGCCGCTGCTGCTTCTGGCAACGGCTGTGTGCATATCGGTATTCGAGGATCCCTTTGATTCTGCGCTTACGGGCTGCATTGCCGGGCTTATGCTTGACGCTGCGGAGGGTACGCTTATCGGCATGAACGGCATTATAATGATGTGGTGCTGTCTTATGTCATCGCTGCTTTTTTATTTTGTTATGAGAAAGCATATCATCAACGTTCTGATGCTGTCGGCGGCTTCGGCATTTGTCCAGACGGGTTTCAGATACGTTTTTTATTACTCCATATGGGGTTACGACAAGCATGGTCAGATATATTTAAAAGAGTTTCTGCCCGTAATTATCACTACGGTAATTGCTTCGGCGCTGTTTTATCCGCTGATAAGGTTTATGCACAGAAAGCTGGGCAAGATACGGGAAACCTACGTTGAAGAAAAATCGGACGATATTGTTAGAGAGTGATTTTTGTGCCGTTTTAGGGAGGAGCTTATGGACGGTATTGCGGAAAAAATAAGAGCGCTTTTTCTTGTCGGGGTAACTCTTGCGGCAATGGCTTTCGGTGCTATTGCGCTGATGAAGATACAGGTGGTGGACGGCAGCGAATATCTTGAAAAGGCTAAAAGCACCTCAATGGCGCAGCAGGACATTCAGGCTCCCAGAGGGGAGATAGTGGACGCTGCCGGAAACGAGGTCGTAAGCAACAAGGTGGGCTACAACGTTATTCTTGAAAAGGCGTTCCTGCCCTCCGACAAGCAGGAAATAAACAGGATAGTGCTGAAAATAGCCGAGATACTTGAAGAGGACGGCGTGGAGTGGATAGACACCCTGCCAATAACAAAGGAAAAGCCCTACGAATTCCTTGATTCAAGAGACGGGGATATTGCAAAGCTGAGAAAAAACATTGCCGTTCAGCCTTATGCCACCGCTGCGGAGTGTATAGACGCAATGACGGAGCAGTATGAGATAAGCGAAGATTACACCGACCGTCAGAAGCGCATTATTGCAGGAATAAGATACGAAATGTATATCCGCAGCTTTTCTCTTTCAAACCGTTACACCTTTGCCGAGGATATTCCCATGGACACGGTTGTAAAGCTGAAGGAGGCTTCCTTCGGACTTGATGGAATGGACATTCTTGAAGAAGCCATAAGGGTCTATGAGGACATTAACTCTGCTCCCCATATCGTCGGAACGGTCGGCTCAATAAATGCAGACGAGTATGAGGAGCTGAAAGAGAACGGCTACCTTATCAACGATGTTCTCGGCAAGAGCGGCGTTGAAAAGGCTATGGAATCGGAGCTGAGAGGCACCGCAGGAACAAGGTCGCTGGAGCTTCTGGACGGAACGGTGGTCTCCGACACGGTAACGGAAGAGCCTGTCCCCGGACACACGGTAAAGCTGACCATTGATATGGATTATCAGAGCAAGGTGCAGGAGATACTGGAAAACCACATTTACTGGCTGCAGAATCAGACTTCGACCAAAAAAAAGGGCGAGAACGCCAACGCAGGCGCAATCGTTGTTACCGATGTCAAAACGGGAGCCATACTTGCGGCGGCTACCTCCCCGACGTATAAGATAAGCGATTACCTTGACAACTATTCCGCCGTTGCCAACGGTGAGAACTCACCCCTGCTGAACAGAGCGACTTCAGGTCTTTACCGCCCCGGCTCCACCTTCAAGACCGTTACCGCCACAGCAGGTCTTAACTACGGCATAATCGACAGCAGCACCACTATTACCTGCCATCAGGAATACACCTACTGGGAGGATTACAAGCCCAAATGTACCGGTTTTCACGGCAGAATAAACGTTATTACCGCTATTGAGAAATCCTGCAACATCTTCTTCTACGAAACGGGCAGGCTCATGGGCATAGACAGGCTTGCAAAATATGCGGAGCTTTACGGCTTCGGTCAGAACACGGGCATTGAAACGGGAGATTCCGCAGGCTATTTCGCCACTCCCGAAACGTTCCGTGAGCGTCGCCTTGAATGGCAGGCAGGACTTGTTGTCCAGGCTGCCATAGGACAGTCGGAAACGGCTGTCACGCCGCTTCAAATGGCTATGCAGGCAAATACTATCGCCAACAGGGGCGTCCGCTACAAGCCTTATGTGGTGGACAGTGTTTATACCTACAATATGGAGGAGCTTCTGAGCGTTACTTCTCCCAAAATTGCGGCAAAAATACCCGATGAAACAGGCTATACCTTTGATACAGTCATAACCGGTATGGAACAGGCGGCAAACTTTTTGCCCTATTCCTATCCTGCGGTAAAGGATTATTATCTTGATTACCGTCTGACGGAGCTTCCCGAACAGGCTGCCATAAAGACGGGCACACCTCAGATGACCTCGGCGGAGGACACAGGCTCCGCATTCATAGGCTTTTACCCCTCGGAGGACCCCGTTATCGCTTTTTCGGGCTTTGTTGAGCATGGAGAATATTCAAAATTTATGATAAGGCAGATAATAGAAGCATATTATAATAAGGGCTATAAAGTTGTCTCTCCCGTTATGACCGCAGCCGAAGACGGCACGGGAGTGCTTGCCGGACTGACTGAGAGCGCAGAATAAAGTATAATACTAATAACCATTTAACCTATGGATAAAATACGGCGGCTATAATACGCCCACTCTGCGTCAAACTCCCTTGACAGGCGTGATCTCCCCCTGTGAGGGGATGTGTCACGAAGTGACAGAGGGGCTGACCGACAGACCAGCCTGCCTGCGGTCGTCTTCAAGGTAAACAAGTTTACCTGATTGGTCGTATTCTATCCACCGTCTTTATCCATAGAACAAATGGTTATTAGTATAAATACCGCTGCATTTGGAACGGTGCGGCGGTATTGCTTTTTTATTCTTGTGCAAAATATACAGAAAAACTAAAATGAATAAAGCTAACTCAACAAAATTGTGCAGATTGATTAAAAAAGGCTTTGACTTTTGCTGAAAATGTGTTACAATGTAAATTAGCTAATAATCGCTTTGCGGAGGCTTCCCCCACGGGGCGAATTTCTTGATTCTGAAAGGAGTTTCATATGTCTAAAATCATTGCTATCACTTCAGGTAAGGGCGGCACCGGCAAATCCTCTATCTGTGCCGAACTTGGCTTTGCACTTGCAAA
Organism: Oscillospiraceae bacterium; assembly: GCA_022769565.1. GTDB lineage: Bacteria > Bacillota > Clostridia > Oscillospirales > Ruminococcaceae > UMGS363. The sequence goes on along the minus strand of JALEJQ010000015.1, from coordinate 39,633 downwards.
GCAGGGACACAGGACTCTTATTATCGAGCTTGATTTCGGTCTCAGATGCCTTGATATCATGCTTGGCGTAAAGAATGATATAAAATACGACCTGGGTTCAGTTATCGCAGGCGAGTGTGACGTTTATCAGGCTACAACGCCGGTAAAGATCGCTTCAAACCTCAGCCTTATCTGCGCACCCGAGGATCCTTTTTCCAAGGTGGACGCCGAAACAATAAAGAATATCTGTGCCGAAATGAGAAAGTATTATGAGTACATAATCGTCGATACATCCGCAGGTACAAACGAAAGCGTTTTCGATGTTGTGGAGCAGTCCGACCTTATCCTTATCAATACAACTCCCGACCCCATCTGCGTAAGAGACGCAAGAACCATGTCGGACGAATTCTATAAGAGAGGCAACAAGAAGCAGCGCCTTATCATCAATAAGGTCGACCCACAGATCTTCCAGTCGGATATTATCAAGGATCTTGATGAGATTATAGACACGGTAGGCGTACAGCTTATCGGCGTTATTCCTTCCGATGATGCGGTTGTGATATCCACAGGAAAGGGTATCCCTCTTCCTTCCAATTCCAACGCATTCAAGGCATTTGACGCTATTTCCAGACGTATAAAGGGCGAGGACGTTCCTCTCAGCTTCAAAATGCTTCTCCAGTAATTCCCCGGAATCTGAAAATTAATTCCTTAAAACCAAAAACAAGAAGGGAATGACAAACCAATGAATATTGCTCTTATTGCACACGATTCTAAAAAAGAGCTTCTGGTTCAGTTCTGCATTGCTTACTGCGGAATTTTATCGAAGCATAATCTTTGCGCCACAGGTACTACAGGCAAGATGGTTGCACAGGCAACAGGTCTTAACATACAGCGTTATTTAAGCGGTTCGCAGGGCGGTGACCAGCAGATATGCGCTCGTATTTCCTGCAACGAGATCGATCTGCTGCTGTTTTTCAGGGATCCGCTTTCTCCGAAGCCTCATGAGCCTAACGAGATGAATCTTCTCAGGCTTTGTGATGTTCACAATATACCGGTAGCTACTAATATTGCTACTGCAGAGGCGCTTATACACGCTCTTGAAAGAGGCGACCTTGACTGGCGCCAGATCGTTAATCCGAACATCTGACAAAAGCTGTCAGATGGCGGCATTGCTGCGCCTTAAAATTGAATTTTGGAAAAAACGGCGGAGAAGATGCTGCAAATTTTCTCTTCCGTTCTTTTTTTTACGTCATTTCATTGAATTTTTCTTCGTAAGGGCGGATTCCATATCCGCTGGTTTGCTTTCAATTATGTTCTTTTGTGTAGGGGACGGGTTTCCCGTCCCGATTTAACCGAATTTGTTGTAAACGGGACGGGAGACCCGTCCCCTACATAAAAAATGAATAATGAAAAATGAATAGTGAATAATGAATAATTATGGTGTTCGCTGCGCTCACGAATTTTAAAATACATCGCCGCAGACGATACCATAATTCCACATTCCACTCTCCACATTTCAAATTCAATATAATTCCGAATTACGCATTCCGAATTCCGAATTTAAAAAAAGCTTTGTTTCCTACTTGACAAGCAGAAATATTTGAGTTATATTATTATATATAAGCTGTGACGGAGAGAGTAGTGAGGGCTTCCGCTTTAGAGAGGACAGGGTAAGGTGAAACTGTCTGCGAGCCGTAAACGAAGGACACTCCCGAGCTTCCGTGCGATAAAACACGGACGTTTGCTGCGTTAAAGCCAATGAGGGCGAAGCGGTCTTATGCTTTGCCGAATCAGGGTGGCACCGCGATGTATCAGTCGTCCCTTGTTTGAAAGCAAGGACGGCTTTTTATTTTTATAGGGAAGGAATGAGTATTAGTGGAATTGATAGCACAAAGACCAAACGGAACCAAAGACGTTGCTCCTACGGAGGTTTATAAGTGGCATACCATTGAAAGAATAGCCGCCGAAACAGCTGAGTGCTGCGGCTTTAAGGAGATACGTTTCCCCACATTTGAAAATACTGCGCTGTTTAAAAGAAGCGTGGGAGATACTACGGACGTTGTACAGAAGGAAATGTACACCGTTACCGCAAAGAGCCGTGACAACGGAAAGGACAGCGGAGAGTTCACCCTCCGCCCCGAGGGTACCGCAGGTGCGGCGAGAGCTGTTGTGGAGAACGGTTTGCTCAACAGCGCTTTGCCCTTGAAGGTGTTTTATATAATATCCTGCTTCCGTCACGAAAAGGTGCAGAAGGGCAGGCTTCGTGAGTTCCACCAGTTCGGCGCCGAGATGTACGGCAGCGCCGACGCAGGTGCGGACGCAGAGGTCATCGCTATGGTGGCAAAGATACTGGACAGACTTGGTATCGACAACGTTGAGCTTATGATAAACTCTATCGGCTGTCCCAAGTGCCGTGCGGAGTACCACAAGGCACTCAAAGAGTATTTCAGCGCAAGAAAGGATGAGCTTTGCCCAACCTGCCTTGACAGACTTGAAAGAAATCCCATGCGTATACTGGACTGCAAAAGCCCTATTTGTCAGGATATTGCCAAGGACGCTCCTCTTATACTGGATTTTCTCTGCGAGGACTGCAGCGCCCACTTTGAAAAGCTGAAAAGGCTGCTGGGCGAAATGGGTATCGGCTATACCGTTGACCCACACATTGTAAGAGGTCTTGATTACTATACAAAGACCGTGTTTGAGTTTGTTACAAAGGACATTGGCGCACAGGGTACGGTATGCGGCGGCGGACGTTATGACGGCCTTATCGAGCAGATAGGCGGAAACCCCACTCCTGCTCTCGGCTTTGCAATGGGCATTGAGCGCCTTATCCTTACAATGGACAGCAAGGGTGCGCAGTATATCCCCGATAAGAAGTGCGACCTTTATATCGCATCAATGGACGAGGACGCTCAGACAAAGGCGGCGGTGCTTGTGGATAAGCTGCGTTCCGAGGGATTCTATGTTGAATTTGATACGGTGGGCAGAGGTCTGAAGGCGCAGATGAAGTATGCCGACAAGATAGGTGCAGCCTTTGCAATTGTTCTCGGCAGCAATGAAATAGAAAGCGGAAAGGCAATGCTGAAAAATATGGCTACGGGCGAGCAGACGGAAATTTCTCTCGGTGATAAATTCGTTGACGATTTTTCCAACGTTGCCGTTGCCAATATGTTCAGCGGAACCCTTGACGATTTCAGTATGGGAAATGGGATATAACAATACATTGACGAAAACCCTTTAAAATGGGAGAGTGATTGCTTCTATGTATGAACAGCAGGCGAAACTTTTGATTATAACAGCAGGCGATGAGGTGGTTTTTGAGGGACGTACCGACGAGGTGATAGATTTTCTTTCGGAGGGCAACGTTCACCAAAGAAACGACGTTGAGGGTGCCTTTGAATGGCTTGACGAAAAATACGGCGATACCGACGGGCGGATAATTGCAGACGTTGTTTCGCTTATTGACAACACGGAGCTTCTCGACGGACTTGGAACAAGAGCAATATTCTGGATAGCAGCATTGATGATGAAAAACGGTACGCTGAAAAAGCTGCCCATGCCCTATGTATTTAAACTTATGCCGATCATTCAGCGCAAAACTGCGGTGCATGAATTGAAAGTGAATAAGGCAAACAAAGAAGCGGCGGCTTTTCTGGAACGTTTCAGGGAAATAATCGGTGGTCTGTCCGAGGGTAAGATGAACGAGGACGAAGGGCTGACGAAAATATTCAAGGCTATGCCCGAAAAGGATCTTGTTGAATACAAACTGGAGACAGACCCTCATTTTACCCAGGCTTTTCGTATCATAAAGCAAATTTCCGAAAGATGCAAGGACGAAAAGCTGAAAGTGCTTACCGATAAAGTTTTTGAAGAATTTGACCTTGAACTATAAAAGGACGGGTTCCGTAATGTGTGAAGAAATCGACGAAGCTGAAATAAAGCGGAAAAAGAGAGCCTCAAGGCAGAAATGGCTTGCCGCAGTTTTGCTTGTGCTGATTTTTGCAGTCCCGGCAGTCGTTATGTTTAACAATTCATATGCAAGTTGGCGCATCTTCACAAAAAGCCGCATTAAAGAGCTTGAGCAGGTCTTTTCGGTGGATTTTCCCGAAAATACCGTGTTTGAGCGTTATAAAAAGGTGTACGCTTTTCAGGAAGGCGCGTGCCATACCCTTTATATCACGGGAATTGAGGCTTCCGAGGATTTCTGCCGCAGCTGTATCGGCGGCGAGATAAAGTCTATGACCTATTTCAGCGGAAAAAGCGCCGATGAAATACCTGCGGAATACTGGTATGACGGCAGTTACAGGAAAGCCGAATTTATGTGCCGTTACGGTACAAAAGGCAGCAATTATACCACCGATGTATATTTCTTTAATAACGACAGCGGCGATTATGATGTAAAATTTATCAAATAAAATATATTGAAAGGAAGTAATTAAAATGGCAGACACAATGGCAGGCCTTCACCGCACACATTACTGCGGCGAGGTGCTTAATGCAGGCGAAACGGTTACGGTCGGCGGCTATGTTGATACCGTAAGAAACAAGGGAGGCATCATTTTTATCGTTCTCCGTGACAGAACGGGCGTTGTTCAGCTTACCTTCAACGAAACAACGGATAAAACGGTCTTTGAAAAGGCTGCTTCCTGCCATTCCGAGTATGTTGTAATGGCAAAGGGCGAGGTTAGAGAGCGTGAAAGCGTTAACGACAAGATAGCTACGGGTCACGTTGAGATATTCGTTGATGACCTGCGTATCCTTGCAAAGGCACAGACACCTCCTTTTGAAATTGTTGATAACACCAACACCAACGAGGAGCTTCGCTTAAAGTACCGTTACCTTGACCTGCGCCGCAAAAAGCTGCAGGACAACATTATCAAGCGCAGCAAGATAGCTAAAGTCGCAAGAGATTACTTTGCGGAAAACGGCTTTATCGAAATCGAAACTCCTATGATGATAAAATCCACTCCCGAGGGCGCAAGAGACTACCTTGTTCCCTCAAGAGTTCACCCCGGCAAGTTCTACGCTCTGCCCCAGTCCCCCCAGATATACAAGCAGCTCCTTATGATAGCAGGCTTTGACCGCTATATCCAGCTTGCACGCTGCTTCCGTGACGAGGATCTCAGAGCAGACAGACAGCCCGAATTTACCCAGATAGACCTTGAAATGTCCTTTGTTGACGTTGAGGATATTATGAAAATGGCTGAGGGCTTTGTTCAGCGTGAGTTCAAGGAAGTAATGGGCATTGATATTCCCGTTCCCCTGCCAAGACTTACCTACACCGACGCTATGAACCGTTACGGCTCCGACAAGCCCGATACACGCTTCGGTATGGAGATAGTTGATATTTCCGATACTGTCAAGGACTGCGGCTTCGGCGTGTTCACCTCTGCAATTGAAAACGGCGGCTCCGTAAGAGCGATCACAGCCAAGAATGCCGCTGCCGTTCTTACAAGAAAGGAGATCGACAAGCTGACCGAGTATGTAAAGGGTATCGGCGCAAAGGGACTTGCTTATGTCCGCTGGGTAGAGGACGCTCCTTCCTGCTCCTTCTCCAAGTTTATGTCCGAGGATGAGCTTAAAGCCGTTCTTAACGCTGTAGGCGCAGAAAAGGGCGATGTTGTGCTTATCGTTGCAGACAAAAACAAGGTGGTACTGCCTACTCTGGGTGCACTCCGTCTTAAGGTCGCAAAGCAGCTTGACCTTATCCCCGAGGGCAAGTACAATTTCCTGTGGATAACCGAGTTCCCCTTCTTTGAATGGAACGAGGAAACACAGCACTGGGACGCAATGCACCACCCATTCACAATGCCTATGGACGAGTGCCTGCAGTATCTTGATACAGCGCCCGAAAAGGTCTTTGCAAAGGCTTACGACCTTGTGCTTAACGGCACGGAGCTTTCCAGCGGTTCTATCCGTATCACCGATTATGAGCTTCAGCAGAAGATGTTTGAAGCCCTTGGACTTACCGACGAGGAAATAGACGCAAAGTTTGGCTTCCTTGTTGACGCTTACAAGTACGGCGCAGCTCCACACGGCGGTATGGGTATCGGTCTTGACCGTCTTGCAATGATAATGTGCGGCGCAGACAGCCTGAGAGATGTTACTGCATTCCCCAAGGTACAGAACGCTTCCGAGCTTATGTCCTCCTGCCCTGCCGTTGTTGACAAGGAAAGCCTTGATATTCTCGGCATTGCTGTTACCAAAAAGGAAGAAGAATAATCGGAATTTTCTTATACACAGCAAAAACCCTCTTTCCACAGCTTGTGCGGAAAGAGGGTTTTGTTATTTATTATTTGCAGCTTACTGTGCGGATTTTGTGGAAACGGTAAGAATGTCGGAAGCGTTTCCTGTCCGGTATTTTCCGTTTACCTTATTAAGAGCGTAAACCTTGAACTTGTATTTTGTACCCTTGGTAAGACCGCTTACAGTACACTTTGCACCCTGTACAGTCTTGTACTTTTCATACTTGCCTGTCTTGGAGTTGTACATATATACTGCGTAAGCGTCAGCGCCGTCAACAGCGTCCCATGCAAGGCTGATGCTTGTTGTTGTCTTCTTGGTCGCTCTGAAATTCTCGGGAGCGGCAAGCTTGCTTGAAGAAGAAGAGGAGGAGCCGCCGGAAGCGTATTTATAAGTAATATCGTACTTCTTAGCGTACTTTTCAGCATCGGAGCCTTTTGTTACTACCATTGTTACCTTTGCGGGAGTGTATTTCTTGATGCCGTAGTAGAGAACACCGAGCTGAACGAAGTTATTTGTAACGGGGTTCTTGCTGAGTGTTTCGTAGTAAACGGAGGTCTTGTTGTCTGCCTTGCCGAAGTAATATTTTTCGTCCCAGGCATTGGCAGCGGTCTTTCCGGCGTAGAAATAGCCGATGTGAGCATTGTCGCCGCTGTATTCAAACTTTGTTGTGGAGGGAACGGTGATCTCTCTGAGGCTGAAGCAGTTAAGGAATGCGAGAGGGCAGATCTTTGCGCAGTTCTTGGGGAGTTTTACGGTTTCAAGGGAGATACAGCCGCGGAAAGCAGATGCGTATATAGTGAAATTGCTGCTGCCTTCGGCAATACTGAGCTTCTTAAGTCCCTGGCACTGGAGGAATGCGTATTCGCCGATACCTCTTACGCTCTTTTTGAATTCAACGCTTTCAAGGCTGAAGCAGTAAGAAAATGCATCTGCGGATACAGAAACATTGCTTTCAACTATTACCTTTTTGAGCTTTATGCAGTCTTTGAATGCGGCATTACCGATAGAGGTACACTTTGAAGGAATGGTAACGGAGGTGATGGATGTGTTTTCCATGAAAGCCTCTTCGCCGATATAGCTTACGTTTGAGGGGATAACAATATCTCCGCCCGAGCCCTTGTAGGAAGCAACATATTTCAGACCGTCGCTGTCTGTGGAGATAACGAAGCCGTTTTCGCTGGTGTTGTTCTTGCTTGAAGGCGTTACATCATAAGCAAAGCCGTAAGCGAGGAGGTTGTAATCTCTGTCATAGGCGATAACTTCAAAATCATAGCTTGTATCGGGATCGAGACCTGTAATTATGCATCCGGGTGTGGTGCTGGTCTTGTAGGATTTCCATTCGGTATCACCGCTTTTGCGGTAATAAACGCTGTACGCATATGCGTTGTACAATCTTGTCCATGAGAGAGTAACGCTGCGGTTTCCGGGAGTTGCCTTAAAGTCGGAAAGAGTAGCACTGGTGTCAGCTTCGGAAACAATTGCTGTGGAAAGGCCGGTTTCCGAAGGAATTACGGCAAATGTACCCACTGCCAGCATTGCGGCAAGGGCTGCTGAGATAAGTTTTTTTGCTTGCATAATAGTTCTCCTTTATCATAATCTTTGAAATACCATTAAATAACAAATCGGCTAAAAACCGCTTTGTCCAATGATCCCGTATATATTATAGCACTTGCAAACAAAAGTGTCAACTATTGTAAAATAAAAGAAATAAAATTCTTGTAAAATAAAAGAAATAAAATTCTACAGGCAAATAATATAATAAAAAAGAGGCGCATTTTAAATGCATCCTCTTTTTATTATATTATGCAATTTAATATTTTTACTTGTTTTTAGTTTTAACAGAAACAGGTTTAGATATAGTTCCTTTTTGATATTTTCCGTTTACTTTGTCAAGAGCAACGACTTTTAATTTATATGTGGTTCCTTTTTTGAGACCGCTGACAGTACATTGTGCGCCTTTTACTGTTTTGTATTTTTCATATTTTCCTGTCTCAGAGTTGTAAAGATATACGGTATATCCGTCTGCACCTTCAACTGCGTCCCATGACAGAGTTATGCTTGAGGCAGACTTCTTTTTTACCTTAAAGTTTGTCGGAGCGGCAAGCTTTGCGGAAGAGGAAGATGCGGATGAATCATATTTATAGTCAATGCCGTATTTCTTCGCATACTTTTCAGCGTCCGAGCCTTTGGTAACGGTCATTGTCAGCTTTTTGGGGGTGAACTTTTTGCAATTGTAGTATAAGCCGTCAATATCGGAGTCATAACCTCCTGATGTAGAATAGAAATCCAGATATACAGAGGTTTTTCCGTCTGCTTTTGCTGTATAGAATTTATTGCTCAAGTAGTCATCTTCTGTTTTGGCACCGTTGAAAAAGCCAAAATGGTCTGAACCGAAGTTGTCATTGAAAATAACTTCTGTCTTTGCAGGTATTGTTATTTTTTCAAGACTTGTGCAGTTCAGAAAAGCCTTGCCGTAAATGCCGGCGCATTTATCGGGTATATCAACAGATTTCAGCGAATAGCAATCATAAAACGCATTAGGTCCTATCCAGAATTCCTTTTCGTTCTTTTTAACGGAAAAAGTTTCAAGCGACTGGCAGTGTGCAAAGGCACCGGTATTTATAGCATCGTAAACGCTTCCGCCGACTTCAACGCTTTTCAGGCTTATACAACAGTCAAAGACTTGTGCGTTGAAGGATGCGTCTCCTTCAAAAACAACTTTTTCGAGCTTAAGGCAACCCTGGAAAGCGAAGTTATCTACAAAACTGCAATTGGACGGAAAAACGACTTCTGTAATTTTCTGATTTTGGGCAAATGCTTTTTCGCCGATATAGTCAACGGTGGAAGGTATAGTTACTTTTCCGCCCTTGCCTTTATATGACGCAACGTATTTTTTGCCTTCCTTGTCGGTCTTTATTACAAAATCTTTTGAAGAAGCATTTTTGGAGGTCTTGGTATCATTGCTTTTGGTGTCTTTTGAGTCTTCATTTTTGGTCGTTTTGGCGCCCTTGGTAAAGACTTTTTCTTTGGATGCCCAAGCTATCCATGAATTGCTGCTGTTGTATGCTATAATTGTAAAATCATAAGCAGTGCCGCTTTCAAGACCTGTAACATTACATGATGTTTCGGTCACGCTTTGGAACAAGGCTGTATCCTGACCTGCCAGACCATAGTTTACTGAGTATTTGCTCGCTCCTTCATATGGATCCCACTTAAGCAAAACATTATTGTTTCCCGGTACTGCGGTCAAGTTGGTTATGTTGTCTATAAAAAAGACATATTCCTCTGCATCGGCAGTAAGAACGCCGGGAATTGGCTTTACACCGGAAGGTGCAGCCAATGTGCCAAGCACAAGCGTTGCCGCAAGCGCTGCGGAAATAATTTTTTTACATCTCATTGCTTTTACTCCTTTTGTATTTTTAATGATATATGCGTGTTAGCTAACGTTTTTATTGTATCATATATGTATTACCTTGTCAAGTATTATTATCATTAATGATTATAAAAGTTATAATACTGATAGATATTAATATATCATTACAGGAGATGTATAATAAACAAAAGGGGGCAGGAAAATGATACTTTTTATTGCAGAGCGCATAAAAGAACTCCGTGAAAAAAGCGGTATGACCCAAAGCCAGCTTGCCAAGCGGTTATGCGTTTCGAGAAATGCGGTCAATTCATGGGAAATGTCTTTGTCAACGCCGTCAAGTATCTACCTTGTGGAGCTTGCAAAAATTTTCGGAGTTTCTACCGATTATCTTCTAAGCCTTGACGATGGAATAAAACTTGATATAACCGAACTTAACGAGCAGGAGCAGGAAATGGTCATTAGATTGGTGGACTACTTTAAATCTATGAAAAATAAACCGGCAGACTTATAATTTCAGCCCGATTTCGCTTTCTTTTCACAAGAATTACACAAAGCAGGGTTATTATTATAACCGTAGCCGGGAGGAACGGACAACACCCTAACGGCTGCCGATATTCATAGCTTTTATATGTAAAAATTATTTACCCCGATAATTTTTACCAGGCGAAAGCCATATAAAAGATTTGCTTCAAAATATTTACCCCGATATTTTGAAGAACCCCCAATAATCCTATATCATAATCTTGCCCTCGTCTTACCCCTGACGAGGGCGCTTTCTTTTATAATTTTATTTTAACCCTTGAAATGTACATATTTATATTGTAAAATAAGATAAATATTATGCGGTGCAGCATCAGACCGCAGTTTTTGTTACGAATATTTCTTTCGGAAAGGAAAATTTAATATGATTTGCAGTAAATGCGGAGCGGTTTTAAAGGATACTGCTAAATTCTGTTCATTCTGCGGTGAAAAAACAGGGGAGCCTGCTCCTTCTCAGGCAATTCCCGATAGTACGCCTTCGTTAGAAAACGTTTACAACAATAAGCCGTCTGTCACCGAAGCAGCGCAGACAACGCCTGTACGGGCTGTATCACCTGCCGGCGAAAATGCGGTCACGGAAAAGCCTGCAGCACAGCTTACGGCGGACAGCGAGCCTGCTGCCGAAAAAATGGCTGTTGAAAAACCGTCGGTTGAAGAAGCGGAAATAAGCTATGGCGGAAAAGCCGAAAAAGCCAAGGGCAAAGGCGGCAAAAAGCACGGAGCGGTGATAGCTGCGGTCATTGCGATAGTTGTTATAGGCGCAGGTGCGGCGGCTTATCCCTTTTACATAAAGCCTTACATCGAATACAGCGGTGCGGTAAAGGCTATGAACGCAGGCTCTTATGAAGAAGCGGCGGCGGATTTTGCGGCTCTGGGCGATTACAAGGACAGCGCAGCAAAGGCTGACGAGGCTTGGCTTGCTCTTGCAAAAAGCCGTATTTCGGAGAGCGACTTTGACGGTGCGATAGCAGTTCTCGACACCTTGCCCGACAGCGAAAATGCACAGGGCTTGAGAAAAGACGCTCTTTTCGGCAAGGCTGACAAGCTGGAGCAAAGCGGCGACTATAGTGCAGCGGCGGAAATATTCGCACAGCTTGGAGCTTATAACGGTGCTTCGGAGAGATACGCTTCTGCGGTGACGGCTTATGCTGACAGCCTTGCACAGCAGGGCAGATATGCGGAAGCTGTTTCCGCTGCGGAAGGCTCGGCGGTGTCCTTTGACGAAGAAAAGCTGATAGGCTATCGTGTCGGAGCGGCGGAGGCTTACGCCGCAGAGGGAGATTATGCAGCTGCGGCGGCGGTGCTTGAGTCTGCTGCGGACAGCTTTTACAACGGTGCACCCGTGGCTATGCTTATTACCGATTATACCTACAGCGGTATCGTTGCCGAAATAGAAAGCGGAAAAGCGGATGAGGCTATTGCAAGACAGCTTGCGGTGCTGGGCCCTTACAAGGACAGCGCAGCAAGGCTCTCGCAGCTTTGCGTAACAATCGGCGAAAACTATTTTAATGAGGGTCTTTACCGTGAAGCGGCTGCTGTGTTCACAAATGCAGGAACCTTCGGCGGTGCGCAGGAAAAACTTAAAGCATCCCTTTACAAGCTGGCTGAAAAGTACGCCGCAGAGGGGAATAATGCTTCGGCAAGGTCGGTATATCTTGCTCTCGGAAATTACAGCGACAGCAAGAAAAAAGCCTCCGAAGCGACTTCAAAGCTGGGAAATGCCGACCACAAGAACCGGTATGTCAGCGCAGACACCTATGTCGGCACCTTCTGCACGGCAAAATTCAATTCGGGCGATACCGTTACCGTAAGCGGCACGCTTATGAACAGCAGACCGACGGCGGCTCCGGGCGTGATAGTTCTTGCCGTAATGCCCGACGGAACAACAAGCTCGGTAATATGTCAGGATATTGCCGCAGACGGCAAATTCACGGCTTCCTTTGAAACTGCGGAGAATATGAGCGGAACAATGGAATTCCGCATTATGCTTACGGACAAGGGAGTTCTGCTCCGCACTATGACGGCGGAAATAGGATAGTTCTTGTTTTCTGACAGGTTAATGTTTTTATAAAAAACGCTTGACAATCAAAAAATAATGTGCTATACTTTACCCATTATTTAGAAAAGGAGGCAGACAAATGTTTAAGATCAATTATAATATCGGAAGAAACGTATCAATATTCAATGTGCCTTTGTCTGTCGCTTCAAAAATATAGGCTTTACTGTGTTTTTGTTTAATACTGCTTATAAGCGGACATTTCGGTCAAAGGAAGTGTCCGCTTTTTTATTTCTGCAAAAGAGGTGAAAACCAAATAACATCAAAGTTTGCTTGACATTGGCACCAATATGCACTATACTAAATCAAATGATTTAAATCAAATGATTTATTATGCTGCATATCGACAAGAAAAAGGGGGAAAATATGAAGACAAACATTAAATTAGCCGATGAAAAACGTTCATCAATATCCAACGTGCTGTATATGCTGAAAATACTTTGGCACGGCAGCAAAGGGTACGTTCTTTACACGTTCATAAAGGAATTCACCGAGAATGTGTTCTGGACGGTATTTTCGGTATATCTGACGGAATGGATATACATAGCTATTGAAAAGGAAACGCCCTTCACGGCTCTTGCGGCATTTGTTGGGGCAATGTGTATAGGTCATATCTGTATTCACATCAGTTCGGCAATACACCAGCTTTGCGAAAAGCAATTCCTGCCGAAAATGTATAAGGATTTTTACAAGCGTGTTATCCGCAAATCAATTTCAATGGAGTACACACAGTTTGAAAAGCCTGATTTTTACGACAAATACACCCGTGCGCTGAACGAATGTCAGCAAAGGGGCAGCACTATACTTTACTATTCCGCATATTTCGCTGCAGGCATTGCCTCTATGATAACGGCGGTGATAATTGTAGCAAAGGTTGACCCCGTGCTGCTGGCGTTTATCGTTCCCATGGCGGCAATTTCGCTGTACTTCGGCAAAAAGTGCGGAAATCTTTACTATGAACTGGATTTTTCCAACACAAGGGACGGACGCACTGCCGCTTATGCAAAAAGAGTTTTCTATGAGAAGAAATACGCAGGGGAGCTTCGTCTGTTCGGCATAGGCAGGCTGCTGCTTGCCCGTCACGAAAGGGCTTGCGATGAAATGCAGGAGCGCACCTGTGAGATACGCAGAAAGGTATCTGTTCTTGAAGTGGCGAGATGGTCGCTGTTTACACTGTTTTCGGCGGTTCTGCCCTATCTGTACATTGTTCTTGTATTGCAGGACAGCGCCGTAAGCACAGCTGCTTACATTGCAATGATACCTGCCCTCGGCACTATGTCCTGGCGCACCTCCGACGCTGTGGAGCTTATGGTTTCCCTTGCAAAGGAAAGCGCATTTGTGACAAATCTCAGGGATTTTCTTTCCTACACTCCCAAGGCGGAAAGCGCTTCTCTTAAAAAGGCGGAAAGCCTGTCCGACATTGAGATAAAGGGTATGGGCTTCACCTACGAGGGTGCGGAAAAGCCTACCCTTCACGATGTAAATATTACCGTCCGCAAGGGTGAAAAAATCGCCATAGTGGGGCACAACGGCGCAGGCAAGACCACTCTTGTGAAGCTGCTGATGGGACTTTATAACGTTACCGAGGGAGAAATAAAAATAAGCGGCGAAAATATCAACAGCTACGAGCCAAAGTCCTTCCACAGCCGCTTCGGAACGGTTTTTCAGGACTTGCAGATATTTGCCCTGCCCCTTTCCCACAACGTTCTTATGCACAAGCCGAGGAACGAGGAGGAACGCCGTCTTGCCGAGGATTCTCTCCGCAAGGCACAGTTCGGCGACAAGCTGGATTCTCTGGAAAAGGGCATTGATACAATGGTGACAAAGGAGTTTGACGAAAACGGCATGGGACTTTCAGGCGGCGAGGCACAGAAAATAGCCATTGCAAGAGTTTTTGCACGAAAGCCCGACATTGTTATCCTTGACGAGCCTTCCTCCGCACTTGACCCTATTGCGGAGTACAATATGTACAAAAATATGCTTACCGCAACGGACGGGGAAACTGTTATTTTCATTTCCCACCGTCTTTCCGCAACCCGTGACGCAGACCGTATCTATATGTTTGAGAACGGAACGGTCATTGAGCAGGGCAGCCATGAGGAATTAATGGCTCTCAACGGAAAATACGCCGAAATGTGGAAGCTGCAGGCTCAGAACTATCTTGCAGAGGAGGTGACGGCATGAGCGAGAAAAAAGAAGAAAAAATAGGCATAAAGCGGCTTATATCCAACGTGTTCTACGTTATGAGATATGCCTGCGGCTACGATAAAAAAATGGCTGCTGCCTGCATAATAAGCGACTGCGCCAACAGCGGCTTTGAAACCTTCATCAACACCTTTATCCTTAAATTGATCATCGATGCCCTTACAAACGGCGCAGACGTTGCGGAGGTAGTACGGCTTCTCATTATTCAGCTTATAGTTTCCGTAGTTGGTCTTGCGATACATATTCCCCTTGAAAATCGGTTTTTTGTCCGTCTTGTAAGGGTGTCGGGTCAGATACAGCGTGAGCTTATGGACAAGGCGCAGAAAATTGACCTGAAATGCTATGATATTCCCGACTATTACGACGATTTCGTTATCGCCGCTTCACAGTCGGAGGTTATGGTGACAAAGGCTGTAACAAGCATTGCCCGTATCGCCGCAAGCACCGTTTCAATGCTTATCGCAGGAACAATGATAATGACGGTCAACCCCGTTGTTGCGGTGTTCCCCGTTATAGGCTTCATAATCAACATCATCACACGCTTTATCATAACAAAGCTGGAGTATCAATATTCCGTTGAAAAGGCTAAGATAGGCAGAAAGGCGGATTACTCAAAGCGTGTGTTCTATCAGCCCGAGTATGCAAAGGAAATAAAGCTGACGGGCATTGAAGAAGCACTTATGGAGCAGTATGACGAAGCGATCGCTGAGGAACGGAAAATGGCGATGAAATATTCGCTGAAAATACTTCCGCCCACCCTTATAAACTGGATATGCACCTTTACGGTATGCCAGTTTTTTGCGGTGCCTGTGTATCTTGCGTACCTTGCCATTGAGAAGAAGTCCATACAGCTTGGTGACGTTGCTTCGCTGAAAAATGCCACAAACAACATCAAATCCCGTCTTGACGGAATGAACTATGCGCTTGTGGATTTCCAGACGGTGGGACAGTATGCAGAGCGTTTCCGTCGCTTTATGGACTACGAGATAAACATTGAAGGCTTTGAGGGCAGCGAGAGCGTTCCCGAGGACGACTGCACACTTGAGCTGAAAAACGTAGGCTTCAAGTACAAGGACAGCGAGAAATACGTTCTGCGGAATGTGAACCTCACCGTCCGCAAGGGTGAAAAGCTGGCGCTTGTAGGTGAAAACGGCGCAGGCAAGACTACTCTTATAAAGCTGATAATGCGACTTTACGACGTTACCGAGGGCTGCATAACCTTCGGCGGCGTGGATATACGCAAGCTGAACACAAAGGAATACCGCCGCAGGATAGGCGCAGTTTTTCAGGATTTTCAGATATACGGCGCAGCTTTATCCGAGAACGTTAAAATGGATTTCGTGGAGGAAACCGACCGTGACAGGATAACAGCCGCTCTTGAAAAAGCGGATTTCGGCAGCAAGCTTAAAAAGCTGCCCGAGGGCATAGACACGGAGCTTACAAAGGAGTTTTCCGACAGCGGCACAATGCTGTCCGGCGGCGAAGCGCAGAAAGCGGCTATTGCGAGAATTTTTATGCGTGATGTGCCGGTTGCGATACTTGACGAGCCTTCATCGGCCCTTGACCCCATTGCGGAGTACCGCTTGAATAAGAATATGATGGAAAATGCGGAAAATCAGGCTGTTATACTTATTTCGCACCGCCTTTCCACCACAAAGGACGCAGACAGGATAATCCTCCTTGAAAACGGCTGCATCGCAGAAAGCGGCACCCACTCCGAGCTTCTTGCAAAGGGCGGAACTTATGCGAAAATGTGGAACGTTCAGGCGGAGAAATACTGTGCAGGAATTTATGCATAATAATAAAAGGGGCTGTTGCAGCGAACGCCGCAGCAGCCCTGTTTTTGTATAAGGGAACGTTGCAAAAGTGCAGCGTTCGTTCAGCTGCTTTTCATTGCCGCCGACACGGACATTGCCGCAGCGCCTATGAAAAGCATTGTTCCGCCCATACGGTAAAGGCTCCCCGATGCAGCGGCGGAAAGTCCTTTCACCGTTTCAAGGGTCAATCCCGTAAGTCCCGAAAATGGTCCTATCTGCATTGTGAACATAAACGTTGCCGCAAGTGCTGCCGCTCCTGCAATGAACACGGGTACTCCCGTATATTTCAGCGCTGCGGACGCATTTTTATTCACTATGGCAAGCAGGGCGATAATAACTGCCGCAGCCGCAAGCTCCGCAATAAGCACGGGTACGGACATATATGCTCTTGCAATGCGGATATATTTTCCCGAAGCGCCGTTTTCAATGCTGCTTACCGATATTGACGACAGGATCTCTCCCGTCCGCTCTATCTCACGGCAGGCAAGCTCAATATCCGATTCGGAAAGAGGTGTGCCCGTATTGCTGCTTATAACGGACAGGTTTTCAAGAAAAACTGCTTTTATACGCTCGGCGGTAAGTTTATTCGGCTGGCTGCCGCTGCGAAGATACTCCGCATATTCCGCCGCCGCTCCGCTTATGAACTCTTTAAGGGTGGAGCTTTCATAAATGCGGCGTATGTTTCCGCTGTCAACGCCCGAGCCTGCCGCCATCACTGCAACAGCTTCTTCAACGGTGGCTTCTTCGGGAATATCAAAGCCGGAGCTTTTCGTTATGCCAAGCTCCTTTGCAGGAACGCTCAACAGGTCTGCGCTCCGCACCGCTTCCGCAACAACGCTTTTATCCGTCAGCTCCCTTGCCGCCGCTGTTCCGAAGCCAAGCAGAGCCGCCGCCGCAAGAAGCACCGACAGACACGCCGAAACCGTCCTTTTCAGCACGGCTTTTCCTATTTCCGAAGCGCTGCGCTTTTCCTTTACGGGTATTTCCGCCTTTGTTTCCGGCGGCTCTGCAGGTTCCTCAACGGAAGCGGAGGAGGACATCATGATGTTGTTCCTTGGGGTCTCGCTCTCCGATGTTATCCCGTCAAAAATTCCCTCTGCGGAAGGCGTTTCGGCTGCCGCTGTTTCTTCGGCGACAGTCTTTTCTTCCGGTACAAGCTCCGTTCCGCAGCTTATGCAGTAGGTCACTTTATTGTTGTAGGTTTTCCCGCACTTGGGGCATATCATTTGCATCATCCTTTTGTTTCAAATTCCTTTATATAGAATTATATACCAAAATATGTAATTTGTCAACAAAAATGATACGACATAAAGCGGCATAATGCGAGGGATATTACGTTCTTATACTAAGTTCATATCGTTCTATAGACAAAGACGGAAGATAGAACACAGCCAATCAAGAAAAGCGACCGCCGCAATGCTTGGTGCCTTGCAAGGGAGCTTGACGCAGAGTGGCTGGGTTATAGCTTTCGGATTTGTCTATAGGTTGATATGAACTTAGTATTAGGTTGCGCTCTGTTTCGTCCCAGTTGATACGGTCAAGAACGGCACTTACATAACCGCTGCGGTCGTTCTGACGGTCAAGGTAGTAGCTGTGTTCCCAGAGGTCGGTGGTGAAAACAGGCTTAAGACGGGAATGATCGGGGGTGTCGTGGTCCTTTGTAACGACAGGAACAAGCCTGCCGATGCTGTCCTCCGCAAGCCATAGATAGCCCGAGCCGTAGACCTGTTCTGCGGCGTTTTTCATTGCCTGAGCAAAGCCCTCCATGCTGCCGAAATCTGATCTTATGCGCCGTTTCATATTGTCCGAAGGTTCCTGCCTGTTCCCTGCAAGGGAGGAGAAGTAAAGCTCGTGTCCGAAAACGCTGCCTGCCGCTCTTGCAATGTCCTTGTCGGGGTTTTTTGTCAGTTCTTCAAGGCTGCAGTTCTGCAAAACGGGAGAAGCGCCCACCAGCTTGTTCAGCTTTTCAAGGGTTGGGAGATAATGCTCGTTGTAATGAAAAAATACGGTGTATTCACCTATTTCCGGTTCAAGTCCCGAATATTCGTATTCAAGGGGTATAATTTTAAAGGGATAATACTGTTCGTAAAGCATATTTATTACCTCGCATGATCTTTATTTATACAATATATTCAGAAAAACGGGTCAGAATACATAAAAAAATGCGGTTTGAAGTACAAAATTTGTTCAAAGTCTTGCAATTTTTGACGCTATATGTTATAATATGCTTAACAAAAAGCTAACCTTTGATAAAATAAGCTTAATGTAATGACGATGCGTAACAATTTAACAGGACAAGGAAGTTCATTTATTGCCCTTAAAGCATTGTTGTTTATCTTGCTTTAAAGGCTTTTTGAATTTTGAGTGGATTTCGGGAGGGGACAATGAAAAAAACGGCAGATAAAAAGAAGAACATTATACTTTTCTTTTATATTGCGCTGCTTATTGCAATGGTAGGGGCTATCGTTGTACTTAACAAGTGCGGTATACAGGCGATATACATCGGAAACAGCGCTGTTGAGGTGCCGTCGATGTCCGGCGTTATAACGGTGTTTATGATGCTTGTCAGCCTGCTTATACTTAATACCGACAACAAAAAGGGCTTTGCTGCGGCAATGATAATAAACGGATTCCAGTTTCTCAATGTTTCGTTTTCCGTTTTTGTTATGAAGAATATGGAAGCCGTTACTGGCGTTCCTATGATGGCAGGTATCCTTGGTCTGCTCTATATGCAGCATCGCCATATCAAAAAAACCGAGCAGAATGAAAAACGCATTTATACGCTGTACGCTACCGACCCTCTTACGGGACTGAACAACAGGCGCAGCGTAATGGAGCATATAAACGGCAAAATAGCGGCAAAGGAGCCTTTCAGTCTGCTGTTCTTCGACCTTGACGATTTCAAGAACATCAACGACACTATGGGACACGCCTGCGGAGATGCCATTCTCTGCGAAACAGCAGACCGTCTGAGGAAATTTGCGGACGGCAGCGTTTACCTCGGAAGAACGGGCGGCGACGAGTTTGCTGTTATAATCAGCGGCAGAACAGATGAGGACATAAGAGCTTTTGCCGATAAGTGCCTTCACGTTCTGGCGGAAAAGATACATACGGAAAAATGCGATTATTACGCTACCTTCAGCGCCGGCGCAGCACGTTTCCCCGAGGACGGAACAGACTGCGAAAACCTTTTCAGCTTTGCGGACACGGCTATGCACAAGGCGAAAAGCAGCGGTAAGAACCGTATATGCTTTTTTGATGCTGAAATGCTCTCCGAAATACATGATGAAATGAAGCTTGAAAACGAGATAAGGGACGCATTGAAATACAACAGATTTTATCTTGTGTTCCAGCCCCAGTTTGAAGCGGAAACAAAGCACCTCAGAGGCTTTGAGACCCTGCTAAGACTTAAAGACGGGGAGGGCAAGCCCATACCGCCGTCAAGGTTTATTCCCGTTGCAGAAAAGGGCGGACTTATCTTTGACATAGACAGGTGGGTGCTGCGCCACGCTATGCAGGCTTTTTCGGAGCAGCTGTCAGGTCCGGATTTTGTTGTTTCCGTAAACGTTTCGGCAAGGCATATCACCGACAGCGGTCTTGCAGACGAGCTAAAGGCGCTGCTTGATGAAACAGGGTTCCCTGCGGAAAGGCTTGAAGTGGAGATCACCGAGTCCTGCTTTATATCCTCTGTTGACGAAGCTATAAATACGCTTTTGCAGATAAAGAAGCTGGGCGTAAAGATCGCTCTGGACGATTTCGGAACGGGCTACGCTTCCCTGAGCTACCTGCAGAAGCTGCCTATTGACCTGCTTAAGATAGACAAGAGCTTTATCGACGATATGACCGAAAGAAACGACAGCGGAGATTTTGTAAAGGCTATAATATCCATTGGGCATATGTTCCACTGCAAGGTCATTTCCGAGGGCGTGGAGCTTGAAAGCCAGCTGCAAATACTGAAGGAATTGGGATGCGACTATATCCAGGGTTATATCTGGGGCAAGCCGCAGGAACACAGCAGCGCAATTCAGCTTATTGCAGGCTGACAGAACGGCGGCTTATTATGAAGGTCAATATACGGAATTTGTTTGTTATGATTTTTTTCGCACTGCTGCTTTGCGGCTGCGGCGGAGTGAAAGAAAAGGCGAGGGATTACGGCGTATTCCTGAGCCTTTCTTCGTCTGATATTGATAAGATAGAGGGATATGACACGGTAGTTATAGACGCACAGTATTTTTCCGCAGAGGATATTAGCCGTCTTAAGGAACAGGGCAGCACCGTGTATTCTTATATCAATGTAGGTTCAATTGAAAAATTCCGTGATTATTATGATGAGTATTCACACCTTGCTCTCGGCGCTTACGAAAACTGGGACGAGGAACAATGGATAAACGCCGCATCTCCGGAGTGGCAGGAATTTCTTGTTTCTCTTGAAGAAGAACTGCTTGATAAGAATATTGACGGCTTTTTTGTTGATAACTGCGATGTTTATTATGTATATCCCCGTGATGATATATTTGAAGGGCTGACGGCTATTCTGAAGCACCTTATGGCATACGGCAGACCCGTTATCATAAACGGCGGAGATACTTTTGTTACGGAATACAGGGAGAAGTACGGTTCCCTTACGCAGATAATGACGGGGGTAAATCAGGAGTCTGTCTGGAGCAGGATAGATTTTGAAACAGGCGGATTTTCGGCGCAGACGGCAGAAGACCGTGCATATTTTCAGGAATATATAGAAATGTGCGGAAAGGAAGGCTTGGACGTATATCTGATTGAGTACACAAAGGATGAAGCGCTTAAAAAGCAGATAGAAAAATATTGTCTGGAAAACCGATTCCGATGCTATATTTCCGATTCAATTGAACTGGATGAATAACAATAATTTAAGAACTTCCGCAAAACCGGAGGTTCTTTTTTTCGGGTAAAATTCGTTAAATTTGTTGACTTTGAGGTGTTTACATAATATAATTAAGGTATAATAATTCTGTACGTTTTACGAGGTATTGATATGAAACAGTTTTACGACAACAGGGAGCTTTCATGGCTTAAATTCAACGAGAGAGTTTTGGAAGAAGCTATGGATATAACTGTGCCGCTTTGCGAAAGACTGCTTTTCGCTTCTATTTTCCAGTCCAATCTTGACGAGTTTTTTATGATAAGAGTAGGTTCGCTTTACGACAGAACTCTTGTTGATACGGTTGAAACGGAAAATAAAACGGGTATGACCTGCGAGGAACAGCTTGACGCTATTTTTGCCCGTGCTGCGGAGCTTGCTCCTGTCCGTGACGAGGCTTACAGCGGAATTATGGCGGAGCTTAAAGAAAAGTACGGCATCGAGCAGGTGGACTTCCGCACCCTTTCAAAGGAGGAAGAGGAGTTCCTGCAGGTGTATTTTACCAAGGAGATACTTCCCCTTATCTCTCCTCAGGTCATCGACAAGCGCCACCCCTTCCCCTTCCTTAAAAACAAGGAAATTTACGCCGTTGCTCACCTTGAATCAAAGTCACAGTCCGTTAAGCTGGGCATAATCCCTGCAAGCGGCTCTTTTTCAAGAGTGATCTTCCTTCCCACGGCAGGCAGGATACGTTTTATGCTTGTTGAGGAGCTTATCCTTCACTATATGCCACTGGTTTTTGAGAATTACAAGATAATCTGCAAGTCCCTTATGCGCATTACAAGAAACGCAGATATAAATATGGAAGAAGCGCTGTACGATCATGATGTTGACCTTAGAGACGTTATGACGGAGCTTCTGCAGAAGAGAAAGAAGCTCTCTCCCGTAAGGCTGGAGCTGTCACGAAAGCTGGACGAGGTTTCCCTTGACTATCTCTGCGAGCATCTTGAACTGAAGCGCACACAGATATTCCGTCAGAAGTCGCCCCTTGACCTTTCCTGCGTTTTTGCACTTAGAAGAAAGCTGGAGGACACCGACCCCGACCTGTTCTACAACCGTGCAGACCCACAGAAGTCAATGGAGCTTGCCCATGACGAGCTCATCATACCCCAGATACTCCGCCGTGACATTCTGCTTTATTACCCTTATGAGAGCATACGACCTTTCCTGCGTATGCTGAACGAAGCGGCTTACGACCCCGATGTTGTTTCCATTAAGATAACCCTTTACAGAGTTGCTTCAAACTCAAAGGTAGTTGAGGCGCTTATAAACGCTGCCGAAAACGGCAAGAACGTCCTTGTTCTTGTTGAACTTAGAGCAAGATTTGACGAGGAAAACAACATAGGCTGGTCAAAGCGCCTTGAACACGCAGGCTGCAGCGTTATTTACGGTCCCGAAAACCTTAAGGTCCATTCCAAGCTCTGCCTTATAACAAGAAAGAGCGGAAACGGCGTTGAGTACATAACTCAGATAGGCACGGGCAACTACAACGAAAAGACCTCCGAACTGTATACAGACCTTTGCTTAATGACCTCAAACCGTGATATTGCAGCTGAGGCAGGTGCGGTATTCAACGCACTTTCAATGGGAACTCTTGTTGAAGATACACAGCATCTCCTTGTTGCGCCGTTAAGTTTACAAAATAAGATAATCGAGCTTATTGACGGCGAGATCGCCAAGGCGCAGAGTGGAGAGGAAGCCTACATCGGATTGAAGCTGAACTCTCTTACGGATAAGGTGCTTATCGACAAGCTGGTTGAGGCTTCACGGTGCGGCGTAAAGATACAGATGGTTATAAGGGGCATATGCTGCCTTGTTGCAGGAGTTAAGGACTACACCGAAAATATTGAGGTAGTCAGCATTGTGGGACGTTATCTTGAACACGCAAGGATCTATATGTTCGGCAAGGGCGAGGATATGAAGCTGTATATTTCCTCCGCCGACTTTATGACAAGAAACACCATACGCCGTGTTGAGGTGGCAGCTCCTATATTTGACGATCACGTTCGCAGGCGGATAGTTCACATTTTTGATACTATGCTTAACGATAACGTTAAGGCAAGAGTTATGCAGCCTGACAGCACCTATCTTCACAGGCATCCTGTCGAGGGAGAGCATCCTCTCGATTCACAGGCTTATTTCATAGCCGAAGCGTACAGCAACGCCGCATTAGCGCCGGAAAGCAGCCGTGAACCGGTTAAAGCTGCCGCTGTCAAGAAGGTCAGGCCTGTCCGTGTTGCGGGGAAACGGAAATCTGCTGAAAAAAGCTGTAAGAGCAATTGCTGAATTGTTTAAAAAATAAGTATATCACGCCCCGTACAGCTTTTCGGGGCGTGTTTTTGTAACGGGAGAAGATTATGACGATACTTGTTACCGGCGGAGCAGGTTTTATCGGCTCTGCATTTGTTGACTATTATCTTAACGCTCACCCCGGGCGCAGAGTGGTGTGTGTAGACAAGCTGACCTATGCAGGGAGAATGTCAAACCTTGAAAATGCGCTCAAAAACGCCGATTTTCGCTTCATTAAGACGGATATTTGCAGCAGAGAGGACATTTATAGAGTATTTGAAGAAGAAAAGCCCGATATTGCGGTGAATTATGCCGCAGAAAGTCACGTTGACCGCTCTATAGCGTCACCCGAGGAGTTTGTGCGGACGAATGTAACGGGAACGGCGGTGCTGTTGGACGCCTGCGTTAAGTACGGGATAAAGCGTTTCCACCAGATCTCCACCGATGAGGTGTACGGCGCGCTTCCACTTGACCATCCCGATGTGCTTTTCACGGAGGAAACGCCCCTTGACCCAAGCTCACCATACAGTGCTTCAAAGGCGGCTGCGGATATGCTTGTAATGGCGTACCGCCGCACCTATGGTCTGCCCGTGACGGTTTCACGCTGTTCAAATAATTACGGACCGAGGCAGCTTAGTGAAAAGCTTATCCCACTTGTTATAGAAAAAGCACGGAGGAACGAGCTTGTGCCTGTTTACGGAAACGGGCTGAACGTCCGTGACTGGATATATGTGACCGACCATTGCAGAGCAGTGGGTATGATACTTGAAAATGGCAGAGAAGGGGACATATACAATATCGGGGGACAGTGCGAGCTGAGGAACATTGATATTGTGCTGAAAATACTTGAATTGCTGGAGAAACCGAAGAGCCTTGTGACCTATGTGCAGGATAGGAAAGGGCACGACCTGCGGTATGGAATGGATATAACGAAAATAAATAAGGAACTGGGGTGGAAACCGGAAACGGAGTTTCAGAATGGATTAAAGCAGACGGTGGAGTGGTATACGCACAAGGTTTAGGACACGACTGCGAGGGTGACTTTGTTTGTACAGGTAAAAAGAGGCGCAATTCACATCAGTTGATTCCGCAAGTTTTATGTCGTAGGACACATTACTTGGCTTTTCTTTCTGATGTGAATTACGCCTTTGTTTTTTACTTTGCTGTTTTTGCTGTTACAATGCGTTGCACCTTAGTTTAGGGGCTCGTTCTCTCGCCAAAGGGACTGATCCCTTTGGGATCCCGTTATGCTTCGCGGTTTGTCAGAAAATGCAGCATTACTTATTGTACGCCGAGTGTATGCTGATACGGTTGAGCGCACGCCGAAGCTTTAATTCCGCTATATCCAGTTCGTGACTGTCTTTAAGGGAATTCAGCTTTTCTCTAGCTTCCGCCTCGGAACGCTTTGCCCATTCAAGGTCTATCTCGTCTGCCCATTCAACGGCGTTGGCGATGATCGAAACCTTATTTCCACCTACTTTAAGCAGTCCCGACGACAATGCCGCTGTACGGTATGTGCCGTCCTCCTGCTTTATTTTCAGCGGTCCCGATGGCAGGTCTGCCACAAGGCTTGTATGGTGCGCAAGGATTCCTATGTCGCCCTCGGTGGTTCTGACGATAAGCTGTGATGTCTCGCCGTCAAAAAACACCTTCTCCGGCGTTATTACGTTAAGCTTGAACTGTGCAGCCATTTAAACGCACCTCCGTTCAGGCTTCGGAAAGTGTTTTTGCTTTCTCAACAGCCTCGTCAATGGTGCCGACAAAGAGGAATGCAGACTCGGGAATGTCGTCATGCTGTCCCTCGATGATCTCCTTGAAGCCTCTTATGGTCTCTTTAAGCGGCACATACTTGCCCTCGAAGCCTGTGAACTGCTCCGCAACGGAGAAAGGCTGGGAGAGGAAACGTTGGATCTTTCTTGCACGGGCAACGGTCAGCTTGTCCTCGTCGGAAAGCTCGTCCATACCCATGATAGCGATAATATCCTGAAGCTCTGTGTAACGCTGTAGAATGTTCTGAACGGCTCTTGCGGTCTGGTAATGCTCTTCGCCAACGATGTCGGGGGAGAGTATTCTCGATGTGGAATCAAGAGGGTCAACGGCAGGGTAAATACCGAGAGAAGCAATATCTCTGGAAAGTACCGTTGTAGCGTCAAGATGCGCAAAGGTCGTTGCAGGAGCAGGGTCAGTAAGGTCGTCGGCAGGAACGTAAACAGCCTGTACCGATGTGATGGAACCCTTGCTTGTTGATGTGATACGCTCCTGGAGAGCGCCCATTTCCGTTGCAAGTGTAGGCTGATAGCCAACGGCGGAAGGCATACGTCCGAGAAGGGCGGAAACCTCCGAGCCTGCCTGTGTGAAACGGAAAATGTTATCAATGAAGAGAAGAACGTCCTGACCTTCAACGTCACGGAAGTATTCCGCCATTGTAAGTCCCGAAAGTCCTACTCTCATTCTTGCTCCGGGAGGCTCGTTCATCTGACCGTAAACAAGAACGGTCTTGTCGATAACTCCCGATTCGGTCATTTCGTTATAAAGGTCGTTGCCCTCACGGGTACGTTCTCCAACACCTGTGAAAACGGAGATACCGCCGTGCTGGTTTGCGACGTTGTTGATAAGCTCCTGGATAAGAACGGTTTTTCCTACGCCTGCGCCGCCGAAAAGACCGATCTTACCGCCCTTGAGGTAAGGACAGATAAGGTCGATTACCTTGATACCTGTTTCAAGTATCTCGTTGGCTGCCACCTGTTCCTCATAGGAGGGTGCTTCACGGTGGATAGGCCACTGCTCCTTTGTTTCGGGAGCAGGCTTGTTGTCAACAGGTTCGCCGAGGATGTTGAAGATACGTCCAAGGGTCTCTCTGCCGACGGGAACGGTGATAGGGCTGCCTGTATCTACTGCTTCAACGCCTCTGACAAGACCGTCAGTGGAGGACATTGCAATGCAGCGGACAACATCGTCGCCTATATGCTGTGCGACTTCGCAGACGAGCTTTACACCGTTGTTGTCAATTTCTATTGCATTCAGAAGATTCGGAAGGCTGTCCTTTTCAAAGGCGATATCGACTACGGCGCCGATGATCTGAACGACCTTACCGATATTTTTCTGTGGCATCAGTTGATCACCTCGTATATTAATGTGGGTGGGAAACGCCTTTGCCGCAGGTTTATTCCTGAGCCGAAGCGCCGCCGACGATCTCTGTGATTTCCTGAGTGATCGAGGACTGGCGGGCACGGTTGTAGACCAGCGACAGGTGGGAGATCATTTCGTTTGCGTTGTCGGAAGCGTTTTCCATTGCGCTTCTTCTTGCAGCCTGCTCAGCGGCAAAGCTGTCGACAACGGCTCCGTAAACGATACCCGTTATATATTTTGGAACAATGGCGTTGAAAACCGCTTCGGGGGAGGGCTCGTAAATGGGAAGCTCTCTTGCGCCTGTCGGACGTTCAGCGGAAAGCTCTACAGGCAGGATAGCCTTTGACCTTGCCTCCTGAGTAAGGGTGGAAACGAATTCCGTGCTGAAAAGCTCCACACGGTCTGTTTCGCCCTTAAGATAAGGAGTAACAATATCGTCTGCGATCTCAGCCGCATGGTTGATCTTCATATCCTGTCCTACGTTTATATAGGACTTTGCAACATCGTAGCCATGCTTGGTGAAATACTCGGCGGATTTTTTTCCGATAGCAAGTACCTTTACCTTGCAGCCCTGACCTTCAAGCTCCTTTATACGGGCTGAGGCCAGCTTGGTGATGTTGGAATTGAAGCCGCCTGCAAGACCTCTGTCGCCTGCAATGACTACCAGCATAACGTTTTTGGCGCTGCGTCCCCTTGTGTAAGGGGATAAAAATCCCGGGTTTTCAAACTGGATCTCGCACATTGTATCGTAAAGCGAATTAAAGAAGGGACGGGCCCTGTCGGCTTTTTCCTTGGCTTTTCTCAGCTTTGAGGAGGAAACGACTTCCATTGCTTTGGTTATCTGCAATGTGGACTCGACGCTTTTTATACGCCTTTTTATGCTTTTCATATTGCCCGAAGCCATATCTGATCGATCCTTTCTTTACCGTTTTAACGGGACAGACTGTTTACGCTCTTTCCGAGAGAAACTTCTTTACGAAGTCGGCAAGAGCACCTTTAAGCTCCGTTTCCGTTTCGGGAGAAAGAACCTTTGTCGTTCTGATGGATTCGGTAATATCGGGATGTGTTTCGGCAATATAGGTGAACATTTCATCCTGGAACTCCTGAACAAGCTCAAGAGGTATCTCCTTAAGGAATCCGTTTGTTACGGCATAGATGATAAGCACCTGATTTTCAACGGCGATAGGAGAGTTTCTGTTCTGTTTAAGAACTTCAACAACTCTTTCACCGAGGGCAAGACGATCCTTTGTGTCCTTGTCAAGGTCGGAACCGAACTGTGAGAAGGACTGGAGCTCACGGTACTGTGAGTAGGTCAGCTTCAATGAGCCTGAAACCTTCTTCATTGCCTTTATCTGAGCAGCACCGCCTACACGGGATACGGAGATACCGGGGTTTACGGCAGGACGTATTCCGGCGTTGAAAAGGTCTGTTTCAAGGAATATCTGACCGTCTGTAATGGAAATAACGTTTGTAGGTATATAAGCCGAAACATCGCCTGCCTGCGTTTCGATGATAGGCAGAGCGGTAAGTGAGCCGCCGCCGTAGTTTTCGTTCAGGCAGCAGGCACGTTCAAGCAGACGGGAGTGGAGATAGAATACATCTCCGGGGTAAGCCTCACGTCCCGGCGGTCTCTTAAGCAGCAGGGAAAGTGTACGGTAAGCTACTGCGTGCTTTGACAGGTCGTCGTAAACGCAGAGCACATCCTTGCCCTGTTCAAGGAAATATTCGCCCATTGCACAGCCGGAATAGGGCGCAATGTACTGGAGCGGAGCAAGCTCCGACGCTGTAGCGGAAACAACTATGGTATAATCCATAGCGCCGTTCTTTTCAAGGGTCTCAACAACGTTTGCAACGGTGGAGCGCTTCTGTCCGATAGCAACATAGATACAGATAACGTCCTTACCCTTCTGATTAATGATAGTATCAAGGGCGATAGCGGTCTTACCTGTCTGTCTGTCGCCGATGATAAGTTCACGCTGACCTCTTCCGATAGGGATCATTGCATCGATAGCCTTGATACCCGTCTGGAGAGGACGGTTTACGGATTTTCTTGTGATGATACCGAGAGCAGTTCTTTCGATAGGCATTGTTTTGTCCGTAAGGATAGCTCCCTTGCCGTCGATAGGCTGACCGAGGGCGTTAACAACTCTTCCGAGAAGCTCGTCGCCTACGGGAACGGACATGATCTTGCCTGTACGCTTTACCGTGTCGCCTTCCTTGATGTCTGTGTCGGAACCCAGCATAACTGCGCCGACGAAGTCACGTTCAAGGTTGAGCGCCATAGCATAAACTCCGCCCTCAAATTCAAGAAGCTCGCCGGACATACACTTTTCAAGTCCGTGTACCCTTGCGATACCGTCGCCGACGGTAACTACTGTGCCGGTGTCGGACAATTCTATCTTTGAGGAGTAGTTTTTGATCTGCTCTTTTATGATACCGGTAATTTCATCCGGGCGTAAATCCATTAATTACACCAACTTTCGTATAATGATTTCTTATAACTGCAAAAAATTTGTATTTTAGGGTCAAACCGGTTTTTTAGCCGGCTTTATTAAGCAATAATACCTTTGATCTGCTTCCGCACGTTTTCAAGACGGGTCTTTACGGAGCCGTCAAGCATAGTGTTTCCGTAATTGACCACGATGCCGCCCATAATGGAGCTGTCGATCTTTTCTTTGAGAAGAATCTTCTTTTTATAAGTTTTTTCAAGCTTTTTAAGCAGTTTTTCTCTCAGTTCGTCCGACAGCGGAGCATCGGTGGTAACGGTGACTTCTGCGATACCGCTTGCCTCGTACCATTTTTCCTTGTAAGCGTCCGCAATTTCGGGAAGACAGTCCGCACGGCCCTTTTCGGTAAGAACGCACAGAAAGTTATAAACGGTCTCCGAGACCTTGCCCTTAAATATCTTCTCCGTCATACTCAGCTTTTCATTAAGGCTGAGAGTAGGCTCTCTGAGAAGTTTGGCAAGTTCGGGGTTCTCACGCCATATCTTTTTGAGGCTTTTAAGCTCCTCAAATACGGCTTCTGCGCAGTTTTGTTCGGAAGCGAGTTCAAAGATAGCTTCAGAGTAAACTTTTCCGACTGAACCTGTCATTGATACCTTA
The DNA here is from genome assembly GCA_022769565.1 of Oscillospiraceae bacterium. GTDB lineage: Bacteria > Bacillota > Clostridia > Oscillospirales > Ruminococcaceae > UMGS363. Next base: position 9,998 of record JALEJQ010000015.1, on the reverse strand, counting down.
CCTTTCCCGGATCATTCTCCGATGCCGTCGATAAAACTTTCAATAAGTTCTTCATGGGTCTTGGGGTCGATCTCTTTTGAAACGACCTTTTCGGCAATGGAAACGGCGATGTCGGATATCTCGTCCTTGATCTGGTTAACGGCACGTTTTTTCTCCTTTTCAATGTCGGAGTTTGCCTTTGTCATAATGCCGTGAGCCTCGTTCTTGGCTTCTCCGATTATCTCGTCGGAGCGCAGTTGAGCCTTTTTGGTGGCGTTTCTGATGATCTCGGCAGATTCTTCCTTAGCGCCTGCAAGCTTTTCGGTGTATTCCGTTTCAAGCTCCTTTGCGTTTTTCAGAGCCTCGTCTGCGTCCTCGTAGGTCTGAGCCACTTCGTTTTTGCGGGCCTCAAGAATGGCGTTCACCTTGTCGAAAAGGAAATGCTTGATAACCAGGAACAGAATTAAGGTATTGATAAGAGTTCCTATGATCGAGGTCAGGTCGATCGAAAAGAATTCCAGATTGGTTGTCATAGGTTTGTTCTGCCTCCTGTTCTATGATCTTATTCCTTATACAGCGGCTTAGCCGAGGTACTTAAGGAACGGATTTGCAAACAGCAGCATGATAGCAACGAACAGACCGTAGATACCCGTTGTTTCTGCAACGGCGCAGCCTATGAACATTGTCGGTGTAACAGAACCCTTGACTTCGGGCTGACGTCCGATAGTTTCGATGGTCTTGCCAACGGCGTAGCCTTCACCGATACCCGGTCCGATACCTGCGATCATTGCAAGTCCTGCGCCGATAGCCTGTCCTGCGAGGACAAGACCCTGTGCGTTCAATAATGCTTCATTTTCCATAAGATTTTAACCTCCAAATTGATTTCTTAAAACTTCACTTCGCTGCATGAAGATATGCAGCGTTCCGGACTTTTAACGGTTTCGGCGTTATTCTCTTCCCATTTTAATGTATATCATTGTAAGCATAATGAATACATAGGACTGGATAGCGCCGGAGAAAAGGTCGAAATATATTGACAAAACCGCAGGAATGCCTATCTGGAATATGTTGAAGTAGTATGTTTCCGCCTGGAATCCGATGAGTCTGTAAACAGCGGCGCTGGCAGAACCGAGAGCAGCGTAAAGTATCATTGTGATGATCATGCCGCCGGCAATGTTGCCGAAAAGACGGAGCGCCATAGATACCGGCGTTGCCACTTCGCTTATGATGTTGAGCGGATTGACAAAGCTGAGAAGATACTTGCCGATGCCCTGTGTTGATATTTTGTTGTAGGTTATCAGCACGAATGTCATAACCGCCAAAGTGCCGGTAACGCTTATGTCGGAGGTGATGCTTCTCAGACCGATCATTGATATAAGACTGCCCAGAAGAATATATGTGAATACCGCTGCGATATACGGAGCGTAAGCCATACATTCCCTGCCCATATTGGATTCTATCATGCCGTTGACCGTTTTAACTATATATTCTGCTGCACACTGTCTTTTTGTTGCAGGTACTTTCTGCATATTCCTTGTAAGGATAAGACAGGCAGCCAGAACGATAAGGATAACGATCCAGCCGGTGACTACCGATTCGGAAATGGAAAAAATAATATTTCCGTCCTCTCCGATAAGGCTGAACATCCGTTTAGGTCCCTGCACTTCCAGATTCATAAATCTTTTCCCTCCTTCCGTTTTTTGACCGCTGCGTCAAGGGTATAACATATTTTGGGGTAAAGCTGAGGTATAGCCGCAGTCACAACGTTTATATAGGAAGTTTTTACACTTACGGCAAAAAGTATTCCCATAATGGTGAATCTTATAAGGTAGAAGAGGAACATATATCTCTTTGCAGAGGAAACGCTCCTTTTTTCCACCGCCCGCTCGGAAGAGTATCCCAGCAGGATAAAATTCAGCGTCATAACAGCCGTGCCGAGGACAAGCCCCAGCGGTATCTCGATGCAGAACCCGTAAAACGGCAGCGTTATTAAGTATATGATGCCGTCAAGGATGAGCGCTCTTGGGAAAAGGAACGAAAGCTCCTTGTTTATCATAGGACTCAGGCCTTTTATCCTCATTTTAACGCTTCACTCTCCCGGCACAATAAACTTTTTATATTATATCACAATAGTATAAATTTTGCAACAAGTAAACGCCGGATTTTTTATAAAAAAGGACATAAATTTAAATTTTTTAATTTTGTCAATAGTAACAAATATACAAAATTTATAGTTTTGCTGAATTTTAGGGATGTTTTTAAAAATACTGCTTGACAAAAGCTGCGGCTTGTAGTATAATAATTAAGTTGTCTTACGGCACGTTTGGAACGGGGCGTAACTCAGTTTGGTAGAGTGCTTGGTTTGGGACCAAGATGCCGCAGGTTCAAGTCCTGTCGCCCCGACCAATACTTCTTTGTGAACAATTTGTTAAACTTGAAGAAAGTGCTTGACAAATGTCGGATAGTGTGATAAAATAAAACACGTCGCTTGAAAGAAACGAAAAAATGTGTTTCTTTGATAAGCTGGTGTAGCTCAGTTGGTAGAGCAGCTGATTTGTAATCAGCAGGTCGGGGGTTCGAGTCCGTCCACCAGCTCCAATTTCTCTTTAATGAGAAATTTATTCGGAGGAGTTCCCGAGTGGCCAAAGGGGGCAGACTGTAAATCTGTTGCTTCGGCTTCGGTGGTTCGAATCCACCCTCCTCCACCAGCTTTTACCTTGCAGAATCATCTGCAAGGTTTTTTTATGCAGTAATATATTTGTCGAGGATAAATATATTATTTGTTTATTGTTAAAATATATAGTCGAAACTGCATAATTTTGCGGTAAAACGTTGTTTTCGATTATTTTGAACTGTTTTTTGAAATATTTTGTATAAAAAATTTCATTTTTGGAAAGGGAAGTTTATATGGTAAGAGAAGATTTAAGAAACATTGCTATCATTGCCCACGTTGACCACGGCAAGACCACTCTTGTTGACGAAATGCTCAAACAGGGCGGTGCTTTCAGAGAAAATCAGGCTGTTGAGGACCGTGTAATGGATTCCAACGACATTGAGCGTGAAAGAGGTATCACTATCCTTGCAAAAAACACTTCTGTAAGCTATAAGGGCGTAAAGATAAACATTATCGACACCCCGGGTCACGCCGATTTCGGAGGAGAAGTTGAGCGTGTCCTTAAAATGGTTGACGGCGTTGTTCTTCTTGTAGACGCTGCGGAGGGCTGTATGCCCCAGACCCGTTTTGTTCTCCAGAAGGCGCTTGAAATGGGACTTAGGATAATCGTTGTTGTAAACAAGATAGACCGTCCCGACGCCCGTCTTGATGAAATAGGCGATGAAGTGCTGGAGCTTCTTCTCGACCTTGATGCAAGCGATGAACAGCTTGAAAGCCCCGTACTTTTCTGCTCCGGCCGTGCAGGCACAGCTTCCCTCAGCCAGTATGAAACGGGAACCGACCTTGTTCCCCTTTTTGAAACTATCCTTGACCATATTCCTGCTCCCGAGGGCGACCCCGAGGCTCCCACACAGATGCTTATTTCTTCCATTGACTATAACGATTATGTGGGCAGAACAGGTATCGGACGTATCGAAAGAGGTACGCTGAAAGTCAACGAGCAGGTCACCGTCGGCGATTTCCACGGCAACAGAAAGCCTTACAACAGCAAGGTAGTTACCATTTACCAGATACAGGGACTTAACAAGGTGCCTGTACAGGAAGCTACCGTTGGCGACATTGTGTGGATATCCGGTATTGAGGATATTACTATCGGAGATACTCTCTGTGATGTTTCGCAGTTTGAACCTGTGCCCTTCGTTAAAATTTCCGAGCCTACCGTTGAAATGACCTTCTCCGTAAACGACAGCCCCTTTGCAGGCAGAGAGGGCAAGTTCGTTACTTCAAGACAGCTGAGAGAACGTCTTTTCAAGGAGACCCTCCGCGATGTTTCCCTGAGAGTTTCCGAAACGGAAAACACCGATTCCTTCCGTGTTGCGGGAAGAGGCGAAATGCACCTTTCAATACTTATTGAAAATATGCGCCGTGAGGGCTATGAGCTTTCCGTTTCCACGCCTAAGGTGCTGATGAAGGAAATTGACGGCGTTATGTGCGAGCCTATCGAACGCCTTGTTATCGACGTTCCCGAGGACGGCGTAGGTGCAGTTATGGAGAAGCTTGGCAGCAGAAAGGCAGAGCTGCAGTCCATGCACCCTGCAGGAAGCAGAATGAAGATAGAATTCCTTATCCCGTCAAGAGGCCTTTTCGGCTACAAGTCTGAATTCCTTACCGATACAAAGGGCGAGGGCGTAATGAGCTCCGTTTTCTATGATTACCAGCCCTACAAGGGAGACATCCCCAGAAGAAACACAGGCTCCCTTGTATGCTTTGAAACGGGTGAAGCCGTTACCTACGGTCTTTACAACGCTCAGGAAAGAGGTACGCTGTTCATCGGCGCAGGCGTTCCTGTTTACGAGGGAATGATAATCGGTCAGTCGCCTAAGGTTGAAGATCTTGTTGTCAACGTCTGCAAGAAAAAGCACCTTACAAATACCCGTGCAAGCGGCTCGGACGACGCTCTCAGACTTATTCCGCCCAGAATACTCTCTCTTGAGGATAGCCTTGAATTCATTGCTGACGATGAGCTTCTGGAAATAACCCCCAAGTCTATCCGTATAAGAAAGAAGATACTGGATAACAGCCTTCGTGCAAAGACAAGAGCAAAGCTGGGTCAGTGATCCGATATATACAAACAGTTAAAAAAATATTCATATGCGTTTAATGTATGCAGGGCGCATTATGAAGTATAATAAGTAAAGAAAGCGAACAGAATTAATGAGGTTTTGTTCGCTTTTTTGTCATAACGATCATAAAGTCTATATACAAATTGTTTTATTTATTAAATAATATACAATAAGGAGATAAAAATGACCTTTAAATATTGTCCCCAATGCGGAAAAAAGCTGGGGAGCATGAACTGCGGCGACGACGGCGAAACGCCCTACTGCGAAAACTGCCGCAGACCCTTCTTTCCCTTTTCCTACTCCTGCGTTATATGCCTTTGCGTAACGGAAGAGGGCGGAGAGATAGTCCTTATAAAGCAAAGCTATGTTTCGGAGCACTATGTTAACGTTGCAGGCTATGTAAAAGAGGGCGAAACGCCGGAAGAGGCGGCTGTAAGGGAAGTCAGGGAGGAAATAGGACTTGACGTTTCCGAAACCCGGTACATCGGCAGCAGCTACCACGGAAAAAGCGGAAATCTTATGATAGGCTTTCTGTGCAGAGTGAAAAAGGGTGCTTTGAAGCTGTCCTCCGAGGTGGACAGTGCAGATTATTTCCCTATAGAAAAGGCTGAGGAGCTTCTGCGGAAGGACAGTATCGGTCAAAGTCTGCTGAAAAAGTATCTGAGCGGATCGGAGGAGCGGAATTGATATATCACAGCGAACTTGCGGAGGCTGCCGCATATCAGCTTAGCCGTGACTACTCCTGCCGTCCCGAGGACTTTTTCGGCAGAGAGAACAGGGCGTTTGAATCGGGTCTTAACGATGGCAGGCGCTGCATAACCGAAAACCCCGATTTTTTCCGCATGGCGATAATGGGCGGTGCTGCCGTAGCGGCGGCTGACAGGCGTATCCTGCCCTTTGTGAGCAGCGTTATGGAAAAATATGAGGGCAGCCAGCTTTTTACGGGAAAGGTGCGCTATCTTCTTGACAGGGAGCTGCAGACCTTTAACAAGACCGTGGGAGAGGTGACTATTTATTATCTCCCTCATACGCCTTATAAATATGTGCGGAAGGGCGGCTTTAACCTGAGAGTGTACGAGCAGGAGGAAATTGCGGAGATACTTTACGATTACAAGGGCTTTTCCAACGCTTTGCTTTACGACAACTCAAAAAAGCGCAGAGATGTGCTTGCAGTGTGCGCTCTTAACGGAAACGAGATAATGGGTATGGCAGGCGCAAGCAACGACAGCGACCGCTTCTGGCAGATAGGTATAGACGTTCTTCCCCAGTATAGGAGAATGGGCGTTGCCTCCGAGCTTGTGTCGGCGCTTACATATGAGGTGCTTATGCACGGTGCTGTGCCTTATTACGGAACGTGGAGCGGAAACATCGCTTCTCAGAACGTTGCGGCAAGCTGCGGATACAAGCCTGCATGGGCGGAAATGTTCGGAGTGGATATTGAATAAAACGGGGCGGAAAAATTTGCAGTAAATTATTTTGCTTAAATACTTCCATTTTGCAAATATATTTGGTATAATTAATGTATAACGCAAAATTACAGGCGCAGATGTATTCTGTGCTTTGACAGGAGTTCATATCCGGAGGATAACTATGAAAAAATTGTCTGTAATTATAGCGGCGGCGCTGATCTTCGCCCTTTTTGTTCCGCTCAGGTCGGATGCTATAACCTTTACGCCGAATTTCACGGTAAACAGCGAGGCTGCCGTTCTTATCAACCTTGACAAGGACATTACCGTTTACGAAAAAAATCCCACAAAGAAGATATATCCTGCTTCTCTTACAAAGATAATGACGGCTATGGTGGTTCTGGATAATGTGAAGGATCTGGATAATACTACGTTTGAGGCTCCGCTTGTGGTCTTTGACGAGCTTTACGGTCAGGGCGCTTCGGCGGTAGGCTTTTCAAGAGGCGAGATAGCCACCGTTGCCGACCTTATGTATTCAATGCTTATGTATTCCGCCTGCGAATCCGCCGGAATACTTGCTTACAACGTTGGCGGCGAGAGCATACCAAACTTTGTTGATATGATGAACCAAAAGGCGGAGGAAATCGGCTGCACGGGAACCCACTTCGTCAACCCCCACGGACTTCACGACCCCGACCAGTACACAAACGCAAGGGATATGGCGCTTATTGCAAAATACGCCGTTGAGAATTATCCCAAGTTCGTTGAGATAGCCTGCACCACCCAGTACACAATGAAGGCCACCAACTATCAGGCGGAGGGCTGGGCTACCATTTATCACACCAACAAAATGCTTTCCACAGGCAGTGATTTCTACTATCAGTACGCAAGGGGACTTAAAACGGGTACTCTTGACGAATCGGGCAGAAACCTTGTTTCCATGGCAAGAAAGGACGGAAACAACTACCTGCTTGTTACCCTTGGAGCGCCTATGTACGACGCTGAGGGAAACAAGGCCAACGGTCAGTATGAGGACCACAAGAACATATACGAATGGGCGTTTAACAACTTCTCTTACGAAAAAATACTTTCCACAAGTCAGGAAATAACCGAGCTGCCCGTTCTTCTCGGACAGGACAGCGACCACGTTCTGCTTGTTCCTGCCGAGGATTATTACACACTCTGGCCTGCGACACTTGATGTTTCCACCCTTAAAACGGAAATAAGCACCGAGGATTACACCAACAGCGACGGTTCTGTAACAGCGCCCATTGCAAAGGGACAGAAGCTTGGCACATACACTCTTTCCCTTTCCGGCGAGGTGCTCTGCAGCGTTGACCTTATCGCAAAGGAGGGTGTGGAGCTTTCTCAGATAGACTACAATATAATGAAAGCAAAGGCTTTTGTGGGTTCATTCTGGTTCAAGCTGGCGGCAGGCATTGCCGTTGTGCTTATAATTGCATATGTTATCATATATGCGGCTGCGGTTAAAAAGCGCAGAAGAAAAATGAAGCGTGTTTCAGGCAAGCGCCGCCGCTTCTGATCAAATCGAATCTCAAATTTTATAACCGGAGGCAGTTTTATGACCGAAAAGAAGAAATTATGCGTATCAAGTCTTGTTCTTGGCATTGTGGGAACGGTATTTTCCTTCTTTGTTCCTGCTGTTGCTTATTCCTGCTCTGTAACGGGGCTTGCACTTGGCGTAAAAAAGAGAAAAAAACTCAGCAGCTCTGCAGGAATTGCCCTTAATATAACGGCTCTTGTCATTGCGGCTGTGAATTCCGTATGCGGAATACTTATGACGATAAAAATGTTCGGTTCGGAGGACACGGAAGAAAAGGAATGACCTTTGTAACCGTATGCTCACCGCTTTGTAACCTGTTTTTTCTTGCTTTGACGGGAATAGTATGCTATCATATAAGCGGACGGAGCTTAATGTCATTCTGATTAGGGAGTTTTTTTATGGAAAAGGTTATGAAGGTGCTGAAAAACAAGTGGTTTATTATGTTTGTAAGCATCCTGAACGGAGTATATACTCTGGGACTTCTTTACTTTGCATATTCGGCGCTGTTTTACAAGATAGAGTTTGTGGACACGCTGAAATTTGCGCTGGTATACTCTGCCATCTCGGTAGTGGTAGGACTGCTGATGTTCTATACAAGGCGGTCGATCCTCACCTGCATATTCAACATACTTAATATGTTTGCGTTCCTGCCGTCGCTGCTTCTTTACTGGGGAAACTGGCCGCTGCTTATACCTGCGGCAATTGTAACGGTGTTCGGGTTTTTCTCCTGCAAGATGAACGATACGGTGAAAACGGTGTTCGGAACGGTATTTCTGCTGCTTTACATTATTGCCTGCATTGCGTTTTTCCTTATAATGAACGTGTTCAGGGTAACTACGATCGATACTGTTATGGAGCAGGGACTTTCACCCTCGGGAACCTTCCGCTACTATGTTATGAACGTTGAGAACAAGTCCTCGGGCAAAACGGCGGTCTATGTTGAACCCAACACCCTTGACATTGACATTATGGGTATGTTCAAGCTTGATACCACCATTAAAAAGCTGGTCAAGCAGGCGAATAACCCCACAACAATGGAGTGCCGCTGGGACGGAAAGAAGCTGTATATCAACAACGAGGAGTATTTCAACGAGGACGATTACTCAACGATAAACGCAGACGGAACTATAGAATATGATTTCCTTGACGATAACTGGACCCACACCTATTTTGAAGCGGATTATCCTATGTTTGACGCTATTTACAAAATAATCAACGCAGTAAAGGAAAAGTTCGGCGGCTCTGCGGAGGATAACGCAGCAGTCACAACTGCGGTTACGGAATAATACAATTGTAAATAAAAATTCGGGCGGATAATATCCGCCCGTTGATTTTATAAAGAAAGGTTGACAGAAAAATGAAAAAAGCAATATTTACGGCAATTTTATCGGCAATGCTCCTTACATCCTGCGCTGCAAAGGCTGACGGTGCTGTGACCGTTGCCGAAAGCGGCAGCTTTGTTATGAGAAACAGCGAAACCGTTACCGAAACTCAGACCGAAACGGCTGTGACAAGGCTGGAATATGAGATAGACCCCGAAAAGCCTGTTATTGCTCTTACCTTTGACGACGGTCCCAACACGGACACAACGCCTCTGGTGCTTGATATGCTTGAAAAATACGGCGTTCCCGGTTCGTTCTTTCTTATCGGAAACAATATAAACGCACAGACCGAAAAGGTGGTAAAGCGTGCCTATGATATGGGCTGTGAGATAGACAACCACTCAAAGACCCATCCATATATGAACAAAATGACTGCGGAGGAGATAACCGCCGAGGTGGATTTCGTTTCCGATAAGGTGAAGGAGATAACAGGGGAGACTACCCGTTTCTTCCGTCCGCCCTATATTGCCGTTAACGAAACAATGTACGAAAACATTGATATGCCCTTTATCTGCGGTGTCGGCTGCAACGATTGGGACAAGAACGTTACCGTTGAGCAGCGCATAGAAAAAACTCTGGCTCAGGTGAAGGACGGTACTATAATACTTCTTCACGACGCTTCGGGCAACACTCCCACAGTGGAAGCACTTGATACCATAATACCCTCGCTTCTGGACGAAGGCTATCAGTTTGCCACCGTGTCCGAGCTTTTTGAAGCAAAGGGCGTTGAAATATCGGGCAGCGATTATAATTTGTATACTGTTGTAGGATACTAATAACCATTTGTTCTATGGATAAAGACGGTGGATAGAATACGACCAATCAAGGAAAACGACCGCAGGCAGGCTGCCGCCTGTCAAGGGAGTTTGACGCAGAGTGGGCGTATTATAGCCGCCGTATTTTATCCATAGGTTAAATGGTTATTAGTAT